>CAZIAX010000059.1:0-12896 GCA_964537745.1 uncultured Sangeribacter sp. | reverse complement strand
GGATAATGCTGGCCTTGGTGATGCTCTTTGTGTCACTGCTCTGGGTCCTGCTTGGCTCCAGAGCTCCGGTCTACGCGCTTATCTCGGAAGAGTCGCAGATTATCCCCTCGGCAATTCAGTCCTGTTTCGGAGTGACGATCGCATGGCTCATCGCGACGCTGCTCTTCGGACGCATCTATTGCGCCACAGCCTGTCCGATAGGAACTCTGCAAGATCTCGTAATCTGGAGCAGGCGAAAACTCGACCCCAAGCATACCTTCCACTACCAGAAGCCAAATAAGATATGGATATTCATTCTCTTAGCCTATGTGGCGTCGCTCGTGGCAGGCATTATGATGGTAGCATACGTCATTGAGCCTTGGAATATCCTTTGCAATGCCGCCTCGATGGTGCGTCCGGCTGATACTGAGACCACATGGCAAGCCATCGGAGCCTCGGTGGGAGTGGGGTTTGCATGCGGGATTGTAGTCTTGCTCGCAATTCTTTTTTCGGCATGGAAGTGGGGGAGAGTCTTCTGCACCTCAGTCTGCCCGATAGGCACTGCCTTAGGTTGCGTGCATTCCCAGACCTTGATGCATATCGCCATCGACCCTGACAAATGCATCAGTTGCATGAAGTGTGAGGATCTATGTCCCAGCAGGTGCATAAAAGTATCGGAGCGTCTGGTGGATAATTCCAGATGTGTGCGTTGCTTTGACTGCACTGCGGTGTGCCCCAACGACGCCATCCGCCTCCAACTCAATAAAGGACGCAATAGACAAACACCCCTTTTAATGGAGAATTGAGAATGAAACAATATTTAGACCTTTTACGACATATACGCGAACATGGCCACCGAAAGGATGACCGAACCGGCACTGGCACTATCTCCACTTTTGGCTACCAAATGCGTTTCGACCTCTCTGAGGGTTTCCCTCTCGTCACCACCAAGAAAACCCATCTCAAGAGCATCATTTATGAGCTCCTGTGGTTTCTGAACGGCGACACCAACGTGAAATTTCTGCAGGACCACGGAGTGCGGATATGGAACGAGTGGGCCGACCCGGATGGGTCGCTCGGACATATCTACGGTTATCAATGGCGCTCATGGCCCGACTACAACGGTGGGCACATCGACCAGATAAAGGAGGCTGTGGAGACTCTGAAGAACAATCCTGACTCGCGCCGCATCATCGTCAGCGCATGGAATGTAGCAGACCTGGACAATATGAACCTGCCTCCTTGTCACGCTTTCTTCCAGATGTATGTCTGCGATGGCAAACTCTCCCTCCAGCTTTATCAGCGGAGTGGAGACTGCTTCCTCGGCATCCCCTTCAACATCGCTTCCTATGCTCTTCTCACCATGATGTTGGCGCAAGTGTGCGGTCTGCAACCAGGAGAGTTCATCCACACCATAGGAGACGCTCACATATATCTAAATCATCTTGAGCAGGTAGACCTGCAGTTGACTCGAGAACCCCGAAAACTCCCCAAGATGAAGATCAATCCTGAGGTGAAAGACATCTTCGGTTTCAATTATGAAGACTTCAAGCTGGAAGACTACGACCCATGGCCAGCCATAAAAGGGGAGGTGAGCGTCTGACCGCATCGCCACAGAGTGAGCTATAGGATAGAGACATGGACAAGAAAGTGATATTCCTTAGCCGCAGCGATTTGCGGGGTGGAGCGGCAATCGTCACCTACAGGTTGATGATGGCGATGCGAGAGCAGGGTATCGATGCCCGCATGCTCGTATGCGAGAAACTCAGTGACTCCCCATATGTAGATTACTGTGCTCCAAAATGGCGTATACAATATTCCTTCCTTAAAGAGCGTCTGGAGGTCTTTATTAAGAATGGACTCAACCGCTCGACTCTTTTCAAGGTGGATCCTGCTACGGAAGGACTTCCCGTCTGGAATCATCCTTGGGTGAAGGAGGCGGACGGTATCTTCCTTGGCTGGGTCAATCAAGGAATGCTTAGCCTGAGAGGAATCGACGCTTTGGCGAAGAGTCAAGAACCAAGAACCAAGAACCAAGGGTCAAGGGTCAAGAGTCAAGGGTCAAGAGTCAAGGGTCAAGTTCCTTTGGTGTGGGTGATGCATGATATGTGGAACATGACTGGCATCTGCCATCATGCCGGCGACTGCGGAAGATACATGGCTGAGTGTGGCGACTGTCCATTCTTAGGAAAGAAAAAGGCTGCTGACGACATGTCGCACTCCACTTGGCTGCGAAAGAAAGAACTCTACGATTCGGTCAGCATCAAGTTTGTGGCGGTCAGCAGTTGGTTGGCAAGCAAAGCCAAGGAGAGCTCCCTTCTACAAAATAAAGAAGTGACAGTAATCCCCAATCCATTCCCTGGGGTGGGGAGGCACGGCCCGTGCGTCCGTGATCATGACAGGATAGACCGCAACCCATACCCAACCATCCGTATAATATTCGGCGCCGCACGTCTTGATGACCCAATCAAGGGATTGCCCGTATTAAAAGAAGCATTGAGGATACTCCGTGACGACCATCCCAAGGAAGCCGGAGCAATGGAACTCGTCACATTCGGCACCTTCAAGAATTCAGAGAGTGGAGAGGGATTTGCCATCCCACACCGACATTTGGGAGTCCTCTCAGGCGAGGAGGCAATCAGAAATGCATATGAGGAATGCGACATAGTGGTGTCCTCATCCGACTTTGAGACCCTCCCTGGCACACTGATTGAAGGCCAGGCCTACGGTTGCATCCCTGTGGCCTTCGACCACGGCGGCCAGCGTGACATCATCGACCATGAAGAGACCGGATGGCTGGCTCCTTGGGACGATGATGCATCGAAAAGAGCGTATCGCCTTGCAGAAGGAATACTCTGGGCATGCCATAAAGTTGGAGATGCGACCATGCTTGAAAGAATGCGCACCTCAGTGGTGGAGAAGTTCGGCTCCGAATCCGTAGCTAAGCGAATGATTAGCTTGATAGAATAAAAAAAAGACACAACCTTTTGAGCTGTGTCTCTTTTTCGTCGGGGTGACAGGATTCGAACCTGCGACCACCTGGTCCCAAACCAGGTGCGCTACCGGACTGCGCTACGCCCCGATGGCCTTAAGGGGGCCTTTCCCTTTTAGCACTGCAAAGTTAATAGTTTTTTATGACCTGTGCAAGAAATTTATGATTTTTTTTATGTTTTTATGCCGAATAGGGTGAATTAGCCTATATTAGAGGCAAAATCAGATAACATTTTCAATGGAGAATCGTTAAAATAGTATGAAGACAATTAAAACTACATCCATATTCACCATTGTGCTGCTCTTTGCGGCGCTCTTTATGGCTGTTCCGACTTTTGCCAAGGATAATGCCAAGATAAACTTCAAGGAATCGACTTATGATTTCGGACAGATTTCACTTAAAAATGGAAAAGTGAGCCACGAATTCACATTCTCCAACGATGGAGGAAAGAATCTTGTCATTACGGATGCCCGCGCCGACTGCGGGTGCACCCGTCCTGAATACAGTGATGCTCCGATTGCTCCCGGGAAGACCGGCACAGTAAAAGTCACATTCGCTCCGGCTGCCAAAGGACACTTCTCAAAGAAAGTGACTATCGTCACCAACGGCAGTCCCCGCAAAGTACGGCTCCTTATCAAAGGTGAGGTGGTAGATTAACTGTGATGCGACTGTATGATGAGACATTCGCATTTAAAGAGGAAGATCGCCCCGCTGGCTTTCATATGCAGCATCCTGCTCTCGGCAGTGGTGCCTACTGCATATGCCCAGATGGAGCGGTCGCTTAAGTTTATTCCTGATACTATCGACTTTGGAATCATCCGGGAGGAAGATGGCAGGGAGACGCGGACTGTCAAGGCCATCAATATCTCTTCCGACTCCACCTTTATAATATCGGCGCGTACCAGCTGTGGTTGCTCAGCAGCCGACTACACTACCGAAGTGCTTGCTCCCGGCGACACGACTGAGGTCTCCGTCACTTACGATCCTCTCAACCGTCCTGGCAAATTCCTCAAGACCGCAAAGTTCTTCACTGGTGAGGAACGAATCAGCAACCCCATTAAACTTCAAGGCACAGTAATCCCAAGTCGTCGCAATCTCGACAGATCATATCCCGACAAGGCAGGCAATCTCAGATTCTCCTCAATTATCCTGAATGCGGGCGAGATGTCAAGGCAAGATGCAAAGCCTCTCTTCGTAGGTATATACAACGATAGCGACACGGCGATAGCTCTCTCCACAGAGACAGATCACTCTCCACTGGAGGCAGCCCTGATGCCCGACACGATAGAGCCATTTGGAATCGCGACCCTCTCCCTAATGCTTAAGGGACGCCTGATACCAGAAAAAGAAAACGAATTCCTATATAAAGCCTATATTATAAACACTGAGTCTGGCGACACAATCACTTGTATCCCCGTCGCCGGCTCGCTAAAGACAAACTGAAACCTTTATTCAAAACAAAGACTTCCATCATGGACCATCCTGAAAATGATGCTAAATATACCGGCTTGCGCGTGAATGCCGGAGTGACATCGAATCCGACTGTCAACCCCTACCGAAAGGTGGTGAAGAAGAAACGTACCCTTACCCCGGGGGAATATGTAGATGGAATACTCAAGGGAGACGTAAGTATCCTTGGGCGCGCAGTGACGCTTATCGAAAGCACTGCCGACACTCATCAGTCCATAGCGCAGGAAGTGATAGAAAAATGTCTTCCTTACAGTGGCAACTCACGCAGAATCGGCATCACGGGTGTGCCTGGAGCCGGCAAGTCGACATCAATCGATGAGTTTGGCACCTACGTCATCCGCCGAGGCCATAAACTCGCAGTCCTTGCCATCGACCCGAGCAGCGAGCGCACCCGCGGCAGTATCCTCGGCGACAAGACCAGAATGGAGAAACTCTCGCTTGAAAAAGACGCTTTCATACGCCCTTCACCCTCCGGAGGTTCGCTGGGTGGAGTAGCTCGCAAGACTCGCGAGACTATCGTGCTATGTGAGGCAGCCGGCTACGACCGCATCTTCGTAGAGACCGTAGGTGTAGGCCAAAGCGAGACTGCAGTACATTCGATGGTAGACTTTTTCCTCCTCATTCAGGTGGCTGGCACTGGCGACGAGCTACAGGGTATCAAGCGTGGCATCATGGAGATGGCCGACGGAATTGCCATCAACAAGTGTGACGGCGACAATGTAGAGCGTTGCAAGCTTGCCGCGCAGCAATTCCGCACCGCGCTGATGCTCTTCCCGCCGACACCAAGCAAATGGGTGCCTGAGGTTGTGACCTACAGCGGCTACTATGGCTACGACATCGACAAGGTGTGGGACATGATCGACCGCTACTTCAAATATGTGGAAGAGACAGGTTTCTTCGAGCGCAAACGCAATGAGCAGGCGCGCTACTGGATGACGGAGACTATCGAGGAGCAGCTCCGTAGCCGTTTCTATCACACGCCTGGGCTTAAGGAACTCTTGGAGCAGAAGGAGCTAAGGGTGCTCAATAATGAGCAGTCGTCGTTTACGGCTGCTAAGGATATTCTTGACTATTATTTCAATTCGTTGCGCAATTGATTGAATTGTAATGCAATGCATAGATATTGAGCATTTGTCTTCGCTATGCGGTTGAAAATAAGATGACACAATAGTTGCTATTGTTAATTTTTTTAACTAACTTTGCATAACTACATGGTCGCTCCTGACCGGATAAAACGGACAACCTAAGAAAAAAGCACTTACTGAAACTACTCGTATGGAACCAACATACTGGATATATACCGACATCGCGGTCTTTTTCGTAGCATTGCTGCTGACTGGAATTATTATACCTCAGATTCTTCTGATTGCATTCAGCAAAAAGCTCTTCGATGAGGTTGATGAACGCAAGATCCACAAAGGGGTCGTGCCCAGGCTTGGAGGCATAGCGTTTCTCCCGGCAATCATCTTCTCCATCTGCTTGGTGCTCGCTTTTGTCATCAGTCTCGGATGGACTGATCCGGCTACTGCTTTGGAAGGCTACGGCGAGTCGATAATGTATCTGATGAGCGCCGAGATGCTGATTTTCCTTGTGGGAATGGCCGATGACCTTATCGGAGTGCGATATAAGGCTAAATTCGCATGCCAGATTCTTTGCGCCATTTTCATATGCGCATCGGGAACCTACATCCACAATCTTGGCGGCCTTGCCTGGATAGGAGAGATTCCCGACTGGCTCGGATGGATTGTCTCGGGCTTCATAGTGGTGTATATCGTCAACGCAATCAATCTTATAGATGGAATCGACGGGCTTGCCTCAGGTCTCAGCGGCATAGCTCTCATCTTTTATGGAATTGTGCTGGCGGAGGCTCATCAGTGGATTCTCGCCCTATTGGTGTGGGCGCAGCTTGGTACTCTCGTGCCATTTTTCTACTACAACGTCTTCGGTAATCCTACAAAACGCAAGAAAATTTTCATGGGCGACACAGGAGCTCTTACAGTAGGCATGCTCCTCTCTTTCATAGCGCTAAGCGTCACAAACCTTCCGGCATCTGACGTCACGAAAGACTATAATCAGATTGTGCTGGCTTTCTCTCCCCTCATCATACCAGCTTTCGACGTAGTGCGCGTCTATTTCCACCGTCTGCGTCAGGGTAGAAACCCATTCCTTCCCGATAAATGCCATATACACCACAAACTATTGGCACTTGGGCTCAACCAGCGTGCATCACTCTGCGCTATTCTTCTATCAGCCGTGGTCTTCATGCTCGTCAATGTGTCGCTCTCTCCTTATATCTCAGCCACTTGGCTCCTTGCCGGCGACGTATTGCTCTGGCTTTGTGGCAATCTCCTCATCACCCGCGCCATCCGACGCAAGGAGGCTCGCTTGAACACTACCCTTTATGATTAATATAGTGATTTGGAAAATGAAAAGAAATTCGATATTAAGCAGCGTAGCATCTGCTATTGTGTTGGTAATTCTGGCTGCCAGCTGCAGCACCCCTAAGAATGTGGCTTATTTCCAAGGTGTCAACGATGCGGAGGTGCTCGAGATAGTGACGGCAGGAAATAAGGAAATAAAGATACAACCGTATGACAAGCTAAAGATAACCGTCACCTGCAAGGATCCGGCACTGGCAAAGATGTTCAACTTACAGGTGTTCTCAAACTCCACAGTGCAGCGTTCAGGCTTTAATGGCAGTGATAATTTCCTTGACTATCAAGTTGGCTATAGTGACGGCATGGACGGCTTCACAGTCGCTCCCGACGGCACGATTGACTATCCGATTATTGGGCGGATTAAAGTGGAGGGAATGACCCGTACGGAATTGTCTGCCTTCATAAAAGGGGAGATTATGGGCAGGGGATTGATAAAGGATCCAGTCGTAACGGTAGAATATCTTAATTTGGGATTTTCCGTTCTCGGTGAAGTAGCCAAGCCAGGACGATATGACCTCAATGCAGACGTGATCACAATAATAGAAGGGCTATCTCTTGCCGGCGACTTGAATATTCAGGGCCAACGTCAGAACGTCAAGGTGCTGAGAAAAGAGGGTGATAAGGTGAAGACCTATATCGTAGACATAACTGATGCTAAAAGCACCGTGCAATCACCCGCCTACTACCTGAAGCAAGGAGACGTCATTTATGTGGAACCTAACAATATACGGAAAAGAGGGACCATTGCTAACGCTAACAGCGTGATTAATATTGGATTTTGGATCTCGGTTGCCTCCCTTCTGACGTCGGCGGCAATTCTCTTCAAGAAATAATCAGGATACATTTATGTGGCTATTTAAAGGAAAACCCGACTCTTTGGACGCCAGCGGTATGCTCAATGGGCTTACCGACTGGCATTCGCATATCCTTCCCGGAGTAGACGATGGCTTCCAAAAGATGGAAGACTCCTTAGAGGCTCTCAGGCATTTTGATGAAAAAGGGGTTAAAACTCTTTGGCTCACACCCCATATCATGGAGGACTATCCTAACACTCCTGACAAACTTCGTGAACGCTTTGAGGAACTGCAGCAAGCCTGGGACGGCAAGCTTCAGCTACGCCTTGCATCAGAAAACATGCTCGACGCACTCTTTGAGGAGCGTCTGGCCAACCGGGAACTCCTTCCGATAGGAGAGCATGGCGACCATCTGCTTGTGGAGACTTCATATTTCTCTGCGCCAATGGGATTTGACGGCATAATCGACTCCATAATGTCGGCTGGCTACTATCCTTTGCTCGCTCATCCGGAAAGATACACCTATATGAATGAGGCAGATTATATCAAGCTTCACGACAAAGGGGTAAAGATGCAGCTCAACTATGTGTCGCTCGTCGGGGGCTACGGCGAGACTGCGAAGAAGAAGAGCATATGGTTGCTGAAAAATGGATTTATCGATGTTGTCGGAAGTGACATTCATCGCCTCAAGAGCAATGTGACATTGATCGCAGAGCATCCTTCGAAGAAGGAGCACCTTGATATGCTTCTCTCCGTCGTAAATGAAAAAAACAAGATCTGATCCATTCTTCCAGATAAATACAAAATCTCGAAACCAAGCTATGGACAACAGGATATTGCTAAGGATGTGCCGGATGTCGGGACATGAGATGCGCTTCATCGAGGAAGCATTCGAAGGAGAATGGGTGGTGCCTCTCGGCCCGAATGTAAAGGGTTTTGAGGAAGACCTTGAGAAATTTCTCGGTGAAAATAAGCATATAGTGGCCCTTTCGTCAGGAACAGCTGCGCTGCATTTAGGACTCTTAGGACTTGGAGTCGCGGCAGGAGATGAAGTGATGGTGCAGTCAATGACATTCAGCGCCTCAGTCAATCCCGTAAGATATGTCGGAGCTATCCCCGTGATGGTGGACTCTGAACCCTTCTCATGGAACATAGACCCGGAGCTCCTTGACCACGCTATTGAAGACCGCGTGAAGATCACTGGCAAAAAGCCGAAGGCTATAGTAATTGTCTGTCTATACGGCATGCCTGTGGATTATGACAAGGTGATGAAAGTAGCTGAGAAATGGGGAATCCCTGTGCTCGAGGATGCCGCAGAGGCTTTCGGCTCCTCATTTAGAGGACGACGCTGCGGCACATTTGGCCGATTCGGAGTACTCTCTTTCAACGGCAACAAGATGATAACGACATCCGGAGGAGGTGCGCTCGTATGTCCTGATGCGGAGGCGGCCAGAAAAGCAATGTACTTAGCCACCCAGGCAAGACTTGGTTATGCCTATTACCAGCATGTCGACGTAGGCTACAACTACCGAATGAGCAATATATCCGCTGGAATCGGGCGAGGACAGATGATGGTAGCGGAAGAATATATCGCTCACCACCGTCACCGTCAGGCATATTATCGCGAGCACTTGCGTGATATGGAAGGAATAACACTTCATGAGAATCCCGACAGCCGCTTCGACAGTAATTTTTGGCTCTGCACTGCTCTCATTGACCCAGGGTTGAAAATCAAGGGTCAGGATAAGGCATATGCCACATCGATTACATCTACCGTGGGAGGTGCAGGAGGAGTCACTGGGCAAGGGGGATCTATACACACAGATTGCGAGCCTAATTCCAATGTAGAAGCTCTCAGGCTTGGGCTGGCAGAGCAAGGCATTGAGACGCGTCCTCTTTGGAAGCCAATGCACAAGCAGCCCGTCTTCGAGCAATTCCCATCCTACGTCAACGGAGTGTCGGAAGGCCTTTTCCTCAGAGGCATCTGCCTGCCTTCTGGCCCCTATGTGACCGATAAGGATGCCGACAGAGTAATTGCCTCTATCCGAGACCTTATAATAAACTGAGGATAGAATGGAAAAAGCTTTTGATCGAACCGCCCTTCTTGTGGGCGAGGAAGCCATGGGCCGCATCCGTGACGCCAAAGTGATACTCTTTGGAGTGGGAGGTGTAGGAAGTTGGGTTGCGGAAGCCTTAGTACGAACCGGGGTAAGACACATCACTCTGGTAGATTCTGACCGGGTTGCAGAGTCCAACATCAACCGCCAGATGCCTGCTACCGCAATGACGGTGGGCGAGATAAAGACAGAGGCTGCCCAGCGGCGACTCCTTGAGATAAATCCAGAAGCCGACGTGCGCACGCTTACCCTCTTCTATAGCGCAGAGACTGCCCCGGAAATAGACCTCTCCCAGTATGACTACATAGTAGACGCCATCGATTCGCTTAAGGACAAAGCTCTACTGATACTCAACGCCACGCGAAGCGGCCGGAAACTTTACAGCAGCATGGGAGCTGCCCTGAAAATGGACCCCACCAAGGTGAGGGTCGGGGAGTTCTGGAATGTGACGGGCTGTCCGCTGGCACGAGCGCTCCGCCAGAGATTTAAGAAAAACAAAGAGTTTCCTGCGAAAAAGTTCACATGTGTTTACTCTGATGAACTTCTGGAAAACAAAGGCTCCACAGATGAGACGTGTGAATATAAGGCCCGAATCAATGGAAGTCTCTGCCACATAACGGCGATCTTCGGGATGACCCTGGCCGGAGAGATAATCATGGATATATGCCGCAACTAAAAATGCCTTCGACGCGTTGTATTGATTAGCACTAATACCAAATCATATGAAATCCACTATAGCATCATCCATCCTGCGACTTACACTGGTCTCGCTGCTTTTGATAGGCAGTGGGCTCGTTGCGTCGGCTGATGTGGAAGTGGAATACCAGGCTTCAGTGACAGCCCAAGCCTCCTCACGCTCGCTCGCCCCCTATATGCTTGGGTCGTGGAACCAAGGCAGATATGTAGAAGGCAACGGCATCTGGCAGGAGGCCGGGATAACCAAGCGTCTGGATATGCAGAAACGCTTTGATTGGAGTGTCGGTGTAGATTATATCGCAGGGATAGGAGAAAAGACTGAATATGCACGCTGGAACTCAACTTCGAAAGAATGGGAGAGGAATGTGGCGCAAAGAAATGCATTTCGCCTCACACAACTGTTCGGCCAGTTGAAATATAGAGGGGCTTCCCTGACATTGGGAATGAAAAATTCTAAGTCAGGGATTGTAGATGATAATCTATCGAGTGGGGATCTGACAAAAAGCAATAATGCTACCCCAATCCCAGGGGTGGCAGTTGGATTCATAGACTTTCAGGATATCCCTTTCACAAAAGGATGGGTACAGATCAACGGAGAGCTGATGTATGGGCGAATGATGGATTCAGGATTCAAGAAGGATGAGTTCAATTATTATTCCGGAGTAGAGGCGGTCAATCTCTATTATAATTACAAGTATTGTCATTTCCGGACAAATCCCCAAAAAAAATTCCACGTGACCATAGGTATGCAAGCTGCCGCATTGTTTGGTGGCACCACATTTACGTATGGCAACGGTAATCTCATTGGCACCGAGGTGAGGGGTTTTCATATAAAGGACCTTCTGCAAGCCTTTTGTCCGGGAGAAGGGGGAGAGGCCTATTATGAAGGAAGTCATCTTGGCTCGTGGGATTTTAAGGTTACCTATAGCTTTCGGAATAACTCAATGCTGCATGCCTATTTTGAATGGCCATGGGAAGACGGGTCAGGAATCGGACGAATGAATGGTTGGGATGGACTATGGGGAATTCAATATGATTTTCCACAGGAGGGAGCTGTATCAAAAATCGTGGTGGAATATCTCGATTTTACAAATCAGGGAGGCCCCATACATTATGCACCTGCCGATAATCCGGATAGTGAAATGACGGGGCATGCGAGTGGCAGTGATGACTATTACAACAATGGATTCTATGGAGCCTATACGAACTATGGCATGAGCATTGGATCTCCATTCCTTCTCGCCCCTATATATAATCTTTCAGGAATGCTGAGTTATCTTCATAATAGAGCTCGCGGGTTTCATGCAGCTGTGGAGGGGCATCCATGGAAGAATGTAAGTTATAGGGCGAAGGTAGGCTATGCGAAGGCTGGAGGTTCGGGATGGATACCTTCTTACAGAAAGAAGCATTCCACTTCCGCCATGATAGAAGGACGCATGCAACCTTTGAGCAAAGTGTCCGGATTAGAAGTTGCACTGAAGCTCGCATTCGAT
The DNA here is from genome assembly GCA_964537745.1 of uncultured Sangeribacter sp. GTDB lineage: Bacteria > Bacteroidota > Bacteroidia > Bacteroidales > Muribaculaceae > Lepagella. The sequence goes on along the minus strand of CAZIAX010000059.1, from coordinate 917 downwards.
AAAGGAGATTTGCGAGGAGATAATTTCGGTGCACAACTACAGATATCCTATAATGGGAGCTTGAATTTTAAATGAAACAAATGGTAGGATAGCGTATGAAAACAAAAACTTGTCACAGAAAACAAAGGAGTTTATTACTGCTATTGGCTTTATTCTGTATGCTGCTTGGTTGTACACAAAATAACGGTCATATCGGACCCATTTTCGGCTCATGGGCACTTACGCGCATGACGCAAGATGGCGTCCCTTTGGAGATTAATACGGAGGACGAGACAGTGGTAAGTTTTCAAAACGAGATTGTGAAGATAGTGCGACTTGTCAATTTCCCATATTCTTCTTTGACCAGATATGGCAACTTCACACAATCGGATAAAGTACTTACCATGAAGTTTCAGATTGGTCCGACATCGTCGGGAAGCAATATGTATACGGCGCCGGATTGGCTTCATTTTCCTCAGAATGGAGAGCCGATACACTTCAAAGTGGAAAAACTAAACGGCTCAGAGATGGAACTCCGGCTCGATTCTGGCGGCTCAGTATATGTCTATTTATTCAAGAAAACTTGGTAAATCAGACTTTGCAAACTCAACTTAAGGATTGCATGATAATAGACTTATGGGTGAATAAGCTATAGAGTGCATAAGATATAAAAGAAAGGTCCTACTCCTTTATGGAGTGGACCTTTGTCATCATATGAAAGTTTTATTCAACTGATTATTCAGCCTTGCCGTTAGAACCAAGCACGTTGACGATTTTCTCCTTGTAGAGTTTCTCCATTTCGTCGCGAGCCGGGCCGAGGTATTTACGCGGGTCGAATTCACCGGGCTTTTCGTTGAGGACCTTGCGGACAGCAGCTGTCATAGCGAGACGGCTGTCAGAGTCGATGTTGATCTTGCAGACATCCATCTTGGCAGCCT
>CAZIAX010000058.1:0-13024 GCA_964537745.1 uncultured Sangeribacter sp. | reverse complement strand
CGAAGGAGCAACGCATTGTAATATTGACGTTGGAGCCTTCTTTTTCAATGCGGACCACTTCGCCCGCTTCTTCTACTATTCCTGAGAACACTTATTTTAAGGGTTAAGGGTTAAGAATTAAGGGTCAAGAACCAAGGGTCAAGAACCAAGGGTCAAGAGTCGTCGGGGCGGAGGCGAGGAGGCCTCCGATCCATGGGTGTGCAGTTTTATTTGCCGAAGAGGCCTCTGAGAGCGTCGACGGCAGAGTCAGCTGCGGAGTTGCCGGTGGAGGTGGGGGCAGCAGATTTGCCTGTCATCTTGAAACCGATGCAGATGCCGTCGTATTGCTTCAGGAGCTGGTCGGCGGTTGAGACCATCTTGCTGCCGCTGAGAGTAGCTGCGAAGGTCATGATTTTCTTTATCTTATCTGCATCGAACATAACGTTGAGTCCGGTCGGTGTCTTTTCTACATAAGCATCCATACTGCCGAGGTTGATGAGTCCGCCAGCATTGAAGTGGAATGTGAAGATACCTTTTTCCTTAAGAGTGACAGTGCCTTTGATTGGCATTTTCTTGATGGTGAGGATAAAGTTGCCATCGGTGTCGATGTCGAGGGTAGCTCCGTTGAGACCGAATTTATTATAGTACTCGTCAAGTTTATTCTCAACAGCACCAGCAGCTGCCGCGCCACCTGCCTTCTTAAGGAAGTTGTCGCTCTGAAAGGAAACTGCAGAGCCAGTTGATGTCCAATCACCAGCGATGTCAGCAACTGTAAGGTCAGTCTTAGTGAATACGCCTTCCACAATGTTGCCAAGAGCGCCACCGGCACCCCCGAGGATGCTTGTAAGGTCAGGTGAGGACTTAGAGCCTGCGACAGAGGCGGTAGTGCAAGAGATGGTGGAGCAAGAGAGAGCTATAGTGGCAACTGCCAGCTTGAGGAAACTTGTCTTTTTCATATTTTGGCTTTTAGTTTTATTTGTTTAGACAGATAAAATGATATAACGTTTAAACAAATAAGTTTGGGAAAAGTTAGAAAGGCCGGCTGGGAAGCCGGCACTTCATAATTAGTAGTCGTAATCAAGGGAGAGCTGGTCGACGTAGAGGACCGATGATGTTGAGCCTGTGAAGTAGTCGCCGTATTTCGATGAGGCACACGTGATCATTATATATGAGGGCATCATTGAAGTAGAGCGGTATTCCAATTCGATTTCGAACTCCTCGTAAGTGTCCATGGAAGTCCCTCTCTCGAGCTGGCCGTAGGCTATCACATAGCTTGCGTTCTTGTCGAAGAGATTGCGGTTGTTGGGGTTGGTACGAATCTCATAAGGAGCGGTCCAATCGGTCATGGCGATGTAGATGGAGCAAGTGTCGGGGCGCCCTTTCAGGTCTGTCATTTCCTTGCTGGCATAGTTGATGTCGCCGGTGGTGTATTGGTAGTACCCGCGCAGTTTAGTCGGGCGGAGTTTCCATGGGCGTCCGAAATCAAGGATGCCGTTTGTTCCATCGACTTTCTTAAAGGATCCAGTGAAGATTGACCCGGCTGCGAGTTTTCCGATACCTGCGATACCTTTGAATTCTGTCTTGAGTTCGGCAGACTGTCCGGTAAGCCCGGCGGGGACATAGTCGGAAGGTTTGACATTGCTTTCGCCGAGTGTAGCCGCTCCCGTGTTGCCAGTATCCCAGAAACGCTCGCCACCTTCAGCCCATGGACACCAGATCTTGCCATTTTTCCACCATTGTTCGAAGTCTCCATCAGGTAGAACCTCGGTAGCTTGTGTGGTAACGGATATCTCATTGCCTTTGTTATTACCGCTGCACGCGCGTACGATATAAGTGGTAAGGGGCTTGAGATGCTTGATGCGGCAGCTGAAGGCACCATCCTTGCCAGTGGTGTCGGAATCGGGGACTCGCATCCAAGTCTCCGCTCCGTTTTCCCGGTATTCAAAATAGTTTTCAGCGTCGGCAGGACCTTGACCATATGCCCAAACCACCATGCTCCACGGGTCGACAGCAGAAGTAGTGACCACCTGCTCCGTGCGCTGAGCATAGATAGTCCAGTCTTCAGTGCGTCCCCATGCTGTGACATCCACCCTGTAGGGGGAGTTGAGGTCGATGAAAGAACCCTGAGGAATAGATGGGGTGAGTGTGGTTATGTTTTTCGGTCCGAGTTTGATGGATGTGACCTCTACTTTTGATAAGTCGGCTTTTTCAGGCACGTTGACAATGATACGATGTCCGACTGCATCTATCACCGTCTCGCCGATTTGACCCGCTACTGTGAAGTATCTCTCAATGTTTTGCTCAGCAGAAATCATCCACTGATAGCTTTGATAGAGAGTTAGCTCCACGGTCATGGGTACAGACAAGTCCCAGGAGCCTTCCAAGAGGTCTTTGTTGGAGGTGGCGTCGGGAGAATATTTGAATTTTGTGAATTGTACAGCTTGAATGTCGATCTCTTCACCGAGGAAAAGCTTCACGGTCAAGTCGGTAGAGTCGATACGTGCTGGGTTTGCCTCTCCGGCGGCTGCTATTTCGAGGATGTTCTGTTGCAGTTTGGGGTAGGGGAGATCGTTGTGTATACAGGAAGATACACATAATAGGCCAAGCAGTATGATTAGTTGTAAGGCAGTTTTTTTCATGTGTTTTTCATATTATGATTGATACGCCGAAGTTGATGTTGAAGATATTGAAGCGGAAGTTGATGCCGCTCGTAAACCGGTTGCCCGATTCCTCTCCGTTTTCCCATTGCTTTTCATTTTTGAGATGAAATCCGAAAATGCCGAATGAGAGGTTGAAAGCGGCGTTCTTCATCATCATGATGCTGACGCCAGGCGAATAGTTGATATTAAAACTCTGAGTTTTGGTTCTTGTGTCGCGCACTTGGCCATCGAAGGGGCGAATGAAGTGGGCGTTGCCGGTGCCTACGGAGATTTCAGCCTCGTTGAAGACGGCGAATCGTCCGCGGCGGGAAAGACCGAAATATTGCTGGAGAAAAACCGCAGCGGCATATGAATCGGAAGTATACTTTATGTCGTGTAGGTTGAAGCTCATATCCTCGTCGATATCGACATTGAAAGAATTGATGGCCATGTCTCCCTTGGTGAATGCAAGTCGAAGGCCTACGCATAGGTTATTGCGCAGGAAATAGCTGACGGATGGCTTTATGCTGTATATTTTACCGTGCAAGTCGATATCATTCACAAGGGTAAGAATCTCCATGTCTTCGGTGTTGAGCTCTCCGTAGTTGGCAGTGAGTCCTAAGTGCCAAAGACCTTTCGGATAAATGAGCCAGTTGTATAGTTTGCGGTCGTAGCGTCCGAGTCGTTTTGTGGGGAGAGCCATGGGGATTGAGTCGCCACGCCAATAAGTCATTTCGTTAAGATTGATCTCGTCAGCTGGATTTGGCTCCAATGGAGCAGCTGTGGCTTCTCCGTTGATGATTGATTTTACAGCAATGATGTTTTCGTCGGGGACCCAAATGTATTTGCCGCCAGGCTGGTTTTCTGCCGGAAGAAACCATACGGAGTCAGATGCGGCCTGAATGATGTCGGCTTCTTCGGAAATGAATACAGCGTTTTCTGAGATTGCCTCAGTAGCAGTGGTCAGAGAGTCTTGTGACAGCACTACCTCTGTGGAATTGACCGGAGCACCGGGGATGGCAGGATGCAGCGAAGTATTTGAAATGGGAGTTTGCGAATTGAGTATTTTCAGAAGAGCTTCAGAGAGGTTGGAAGTGGTCTTGGAGAGCTCGTTGACTGTCTGAATCAACTTAGTGTTGATTGAGTCGGATGAGGCATGGGCAGGAGCCGCAGCAGAAGGCGCCGCGAGGGCAGGTGCAGCGTAGAGGGTCAATGCGGATGCCGTCATTGCCAGAAGGAATTTGGCTCTTGTATTCATGCTGTTATAGGTAGAATGCCACTCCGAAGGTGATGGAGAAGAGGTTAACCCTGAAGATGGCTGATTTTGTGTTTCTGTTAGCTACGTAGACTTGGTCGGTGATGGTCTTGGTGTGGCTGTAGTCGAAGCCGAGGACACCGACATTGACCTCGAGGGCAGAGAAATTGTTGAGAAAGACTGCCATGCCAGGCGCAACGCCAATGCCAAGATTGAAATTTCGCTCATAGTTGCCAGTAAGGTCTTCGCCCAGTCCGGTCATAAGTTTTGACTGACCTCCACCCATGTCGAGTTGGACTTCAGTGAAGAGGCCAAAGCGCTTTGACTTCCCAAGAGAGAAGTAGTTGCGGAGTACGGCCATGCCATGGTAGCTGTGGGAGAGACGGTAGAGATGATCGACGTCGAAGCTCATGTCGGGATCAAGAGCAATTTCAGCATTCTCGAGTTTAGTAAGGCTACGGTTGTAGCCGAATTTTCCACCAGCGGCGACATCATTCTTGAATGTATACAGAAGCATCGGTGAAACTTTGAAAGAGTAAGTATCACCGGAGACACCTTGTAGGACAAGAAACTGATAGTTGTTTTGATTAGACTGGCTGTAGGATACGCTGACTCCGGTGATCCATTGTCCTTTTGGGACGAAGACTACCGATTCGAAGTCGGGCGAGAAATCTTCCGGTTTCTCTTTCTCTTCAGCGTGGAGAGTAAAAGTTCCAGCTGATAGAAGGAGAATTAGCAATATGAATATTGAATGGAATCTTTTCATATTTTGGTCTTGAATATATGCTGATCACACAAAACGTGTAGTATTCTCATAATAAAATACAAAATTAGCAAAATATTCCAAAAAAACCTCAATATATCGTTGAAAAAATAGTCATTTGTCCTAATTTGACCAAAAACTCTATTAACTCAACTTTCATTGGCGAAAGTTGAAGGTTATGAGGTGAAAAAGAGAGATTAGAAATTAGACTCGCGGCAGCTTACGATTGTGAATGTTGATGTCCAATTGATATCGTAGTTATAAGTCTTTCCTTCTTGCCAGTTAATGGACACAGGTAAGATGATTTCTTTGGCTGCGTTAGGAGTGGAAGATCCTTTGGATGTGATCTTCGCGGTAACTTTTATGAAACCTCCTTTGGTGGAGGCTTTGTCTTTGAGTTCCTCCATTTTCTGAGGTATGAGATACATTTCTCCTTGTATTGTGCCGCTATTAGAATTTCCGGCACTCCCCAGATTGAGATTTATGTCTTTTAATGTATATGATACTGCCTGGCATCCTTCTGGGAAAGTCCATTTGCCTTGGCGATCGGATTCGAAGACCACCGATTTATTGGCAAGAGCTGCGTAATCTGGAAATTGAAAGTGTCCTTCTCCGTGTACGCCCCCGAGCTGGATGGAGAGAATCTCAATGTTTGAAATGTTGGGGTCGTTGTTGACGGCTGAGAATTTCACTTTACTTAAAGCATTTTTGAAATTGAGGTTCACTTCCTTGTTGAGATTCTCGGTGGCAACGGCATACATCAAGCATTTTTGACCAGAAACGTCTTCATTTACTTTGAAATTCTTGATTCTTGGTATTTCGTAGTTGCAGTCGAGATTTCCAAGGACTTGGTTTGCTTCGGAAGTACTGTTGTTGCCCAGACCTTCTGCATAGGCGTAGAAAGTCAGGCCTTTCCAATTAGAAGGTCTGTTTTTAGGCCAATATCTATTGAAATCTGAGATCCAGGAAAGGCCATTATCTGATGTGGAAACTTCGTCGGTCATCCCGTTATAATAGTTAAATCCATCTTCATACGCAGTTATTTTGAATTTTGACATATTGTTTTGCTCAGATCCGCTTCTTGAGTCGATGTCGGATTTTACCTTGAACGTTATTTCATCTTTACTGTCGGCAGTATTATCCGTAACTGTTCTCTCTTTTGAAGCAGGGAGTGCTGAACTTTCAAGTTCGCAGAAATCATCATCTACAGTGCAAGAGGATATACATAGAGATATCAGAATTGCAATGGCAGCGTATGTAAGAGAATTTGTTTTCATATCAATTTGAAGTTTAATATGGAGTTCGTGTGATTTTTCACTCGCAAATTTAAACTATCCAAAATTGACTTACAAATTGTTACATGTGATTTAATTGCTATTTAACAGCTATTTAAACGCTATGTTTCATTTGAAATTTTTTGCTAATTCTTTTGTAATAATTCTGCTCATCCTCGTAGAATAAAAAAAGAAACGGCATCGGGGAAAGTCCGATGCCGTTTTAATGTATTAGAGTGGTAGGGGATTATTCGTAGAGCAGTTCAAAGTCGTCGACATACATAGTCGATCCTTCACCACCACTGAAGTAATCTCCATATTTAGATGCGGAGCAAACGATGACGAGGTGAGTCGGGAGAACTCCATTAGAACGTTCAAAGTATTCAATTGGGATAACGAGTTCTTGGAGCTGTCCGTCAGGGCCGTAGTTTTCTTCGAAAGTGGCCTGGCCGTAGGCAAGCACCTCTTCATCCTCAGTGTTGAAAAGCTTTGCAGCTTTCTTAGTCTGAATTTCGATAGGAGCGGTAGTCAATGCTACATAAATCTGTCCTTGGTCTAACTGGCCTTCGGCTATGTAATCCTTGTTGGCACCTTTCTTGTTGACACCTAGTTTTGGACGGTAGTTGACAAATACACGCATTGCTGTAGGACGAACGTCGACCTGTTTGCCATCAGCGAATTCAGCAAAAGACTTACCAAATGAGAGGACACCGTCTGTGCCATCAGTTTTTACGTATTCACCAGCGAAGAGGTTGCCTGCGGCAAACTTGCCGATTCCAAATACGCTTGCAAACTTAGATTCCAGTTTGGCAGATTTCGATGCGCTATGGAACATATCGGTGCTTTCGTCGGTAAGGATTGTGCCTGCCATTTTAGCACCGGGATTACCATTGCCCCAGAAATCTGATTTCCCAGTTCTTGAAGGAACCTTTACACCATCTTGCCCACCTGCGGTAATAGATGCCCATTTCTCCATGTCTCCATTAGGAATGATGAACTTGGAGTAGGTGGTGAATTTCATTACCTCGTCGCTGTGGAAATCGCCACAAGCGGCACGGTACTTGTAAGTGGTGCCTGCCTGAAGGCCAGAGAGCGTCACTTTGTATTTGTTCTGTTTCGCCTTCCATGGAGCTCGTTTGGGAGCATTTGCAGGGACAGAGACAGGGACAAATGTCCAATTGTCTTCATTCGCTTTGCTATATTCCACGCCGGGGGTACCCTCAAAGTCATCGGCAAGTGAGAATGCCAGAGTGGCACTATGAGAAGATATGAGATCAGGATTATTCTGGTCAACCTTATCAAGGACAATTGGGTCTTCGATGACGATGGCTTCTGCATTTCTGACGATGCGAAGGGTTACTTCAGTGGGTTCATAAGGCTCAGCCTGGTCTTCAACTGCAATTTTGATAAGGTGCTCCGATGTCATGTTGCTTGATAGTTTCTCAAACAGTGCTTTCGGGAAAGAGACTGTGGCAGTGATGACATTTGTGTCAGGGTTCAGGTCTCCGACGTTCCAAGTGACTCCGGAATTTCTTAGGCGTTCAGTATCATTGTTTTCGTTAAGAATATTGACTACAGAGCTTGACCAACCAAGTTGTGAAGCAGATGTAGAAGAAGAAATATTGATATATTTCAGGCCCTTAAAGCCGCAAATCTGAAGGTCGAGGGTTTCGGGGATATCATTGTTGTCTACAAAGTTGAACTGCTTCTCAAGATTATACCGGAAACTGGAGATGGTAGGACGAGTATAGAAAGTCTCTATTTTGTTGTCGGTGATTTCCTCATCCTTGATGTTGATTTTGATAAACACACCTCCCACTGGAGAAGAGGGCGTTTCATCTGGATTGTATTCAAAGTTAAGGATGTAGTGGTGAGCACGCTGCACATTGGGTATGGTGCCTGACTTTGTAAATGACTGACCATCGATATTGGTTCCGGAAATAGTGTATTCCAAAGTGGTATCGTCAGTAGGCATCATAAAGTAGGCTTTCTCGAAAGAAGCATTGTCTTTATTGAATGTCAATTCACCTCTTGAGTTCTTGATGGTAATTTGGTAGTCATCCTTCATAAGATTTGGGTCAATAGTGCTTGTATTGACTGACGCTACCACATTGGCGATGCGACAATTGATGACCACATTGCTTGTGCTACCTTTTGTCACGGTGAATGGCTCATATCCACGATAGAACTTCTTGTCAAATGATGCAGAAACGGAGTCGCCTGTCCAAGCTTCAGCAACGTATTTGCCTGCCTTTAAAGTGAAGGACTCCTTGACGTTGTCAAGCCCTTTCTCCTTATATATAAGACCCTTCTCATTAGAGATGTAGACAACGCAGTTTTCGCGAAGCGGATCTGAAGAGGCTTCATCAGCGCGTGTCGTAATACTGTTGACTACAGTATTAAGACGTACAGTTCCTTCCCCGTCGTTTTCGAAGGGGTTTTCGGCGGCGCATCCCCACAAAGTGAAGAAGAGTGCGCCCCCAACAACTCCATTCAGGATATTTGAAATATTTGTTTTCATTTTTTATGCTGTTATAGAGTTGACAAATTAGTTTTTAAGAATAATCTTTGCTGTAGTGGTGCCATTGGCATCGGATACAGTTAATGTGAACGTATGCTGTCCGGAGCCAAGCATGTTGAGCAATGGGATAAACTGAGAAATGTCAAAATCGATTGATGTCTGCCCCTTTACGTCATTTCCTGTTGGGAAACCTAAATTATTCAGAGACTCTTCGAATTCTCCAGGATTTACCAAATCTAAGTCGGCAGACAAACCTACACTTTCGAGCTCGTCAGCAGTCAAAGTGGTAGAGTTGATATTGATTGTGAATTCAATTATGCCGGTTTCGCTTGATACGTTGAATTTGACTTCTCCTCCGTCTGTGACATCGAGCACCTGATTAAGTGCTAAGCCTGCGGAGGTAGGAGTGATGGTAGGACCTTCTTTGACTGGGTCTTTACCGGTGTTCGGGTCGTCGCCAGTGTTGGGATCGTCGCCGGAATTCCCTTCGGTAGGACGCATGTTGTCAACGAGGAGGTCTTCGTCCGGTTCGTTAGGGTCGATTTTTTTAGTCTCGTTGACGATTGTGACGGTGGCATCCAATGAGACGTTATCGGTGATTTTGATGCTGCCGGGGTTCATGTTGTCGGGACGGTTGATTTGGAAGTTGAGGCTGTAGGAGTTTCCTTCTTCGACATCATCATACAAGACTGTTTGGTCTACTTCCACGCCATCGACTGTGCCGATAAATTCGGCTGCGATAGTTGTGCTCCCCTCGACATATCTGAAATATCCAGCTTTATTATTGGTGGAGGCATCGTAAGTCAATTCTCCTTCGGCCCCGGCACGTACTATCACTTTCACGTCGTCGCCGAGAAGGTCTTGACCGAGGTCGTTGACATTGACAGTCACCTTGATATTACTGAGGGTGCATTCGATAGGATCAACGTCGTTGGTGACTTTTCCTACTTCTATGCCAAAAGTGGAGTTGCCGGTGTAGTATGGGTCTTCCCATGCGGCAATTGGGTTATCGCCGTATTCGGCTTCTGCGCGGTAGTTTCCGGCTGGGAGAGCCACAATTTCGGGCATTTCTGAATATTTGAAACTTCTGGCAACCTCGTTGCTTGCAGTATTGACGAAGTTGACGGTGAAATCACCAACTTTTACTTCGGCAGCACGGGTGTTTCTACCTCTGTTGATGTAGTCGACAGAGAGGGCCTCGCAGTTGATTTGTCCTTCCCCTGGCTTCATGCTGAAGGCGGCTTCATTTTCGCAGCTTGGCAATGCGCAGATTGCTGTCGCAGCGAGAAGAATGGAATATATGTTGTGTCTCATGACTTATTTTCTTTTGATAGTTTTTCTTTTAGGAGTTGCGGCAGGGGTGGTGGCACCTTCATATACAGCCATCACGTTGTCAATTTCCAGTGTGGAGCCAGAGGCGAATGCTTTATAGCTGTTCGCATTCAAAGTATGGTTGCCTAATGACTGACCTTCATTTAGGGCGCTGCCAGAAGGAATATTAATTGGAGGATTTGCGTTATTTGAGCTTTTGAAGTTGACTCTGAGTTTAGCAGCCTTCTTTCCGAATGGAGCGTAAGAAAGTTTGATTGAGACTGTTTTCATGTCAGTAGAAGCCTCAAGAGCTATTTCTTTCATCTCGCCAATTGTATGGCCGTCAGCGTCTAAGACTTCAACTTTTGCATAACCTTTATCTTCATTTATTGGAGAGTATTTGTAGTCAAATTTCACTTCAGCTGGGCGGCTTGCAAAAGCTCTGCCTTCGGAGCGAGATTCATTTCCATTGAATGTGTATTCACCGAGGAAAAGTTCACCGGCGGCTCTTTGCAGTTGATTGTCAGCGGGAGCGTTTTCACAGTAATATTTTGTATTGAATGCTCCTCCAGATTTTGCTGGAGTAGTACCCGCATGATTGTATCCTACAGTTTTTATAACAGCTACTTGGTTGTCGACATACGTAGAAGGAACGATAAACCAAGTATTCTTGTTAGAAGATCCTTCCCAAGCGGTGAGAGTGTTTACAGTTGCCCATTCAGCTGGAGTATCTCTTTTTATGCTTGATTTGAGAGTGTAATTGGCAGTCACGTTATATTGACCTCCAACTTGCACATTATCAAAACTTACTCCGTTCACATTGATGCCTGAGAAGTCTCCATTGGGGATTTGAAGTTCAGTTTCGGTAGTGAAGCTGCCATTATCTTCGGAGGGTTCATCGCCAGTTATGGAAGATTTGACTGAATAAGTAGTGGCTGGAGTCAGGCCTGAAATCTTAAGGATACCAGTGGAAGGATCGCGGTCAACGATATTCAGGTCCTTGAGTTTGATGTTTTCAGTCACCGCGCCAAGCATTGAAGGATCTGTGGTGGAGATTCTCGCATAAGCGTAGCTATTGAAAGCGTCGAAAGCCTCAATCTTGTATTGGGGAATATTAACTGGAATTGTGAATTCTCCCAAATTCTTTTCGCCTTTGTAAGAAGCAGTGATTTTTACGTTTTGCTTAATTGGATTGTTGATTGGAAGAGTGAATAAGTAAGTCTTCCTCTCAGATGCGCGGGTAGCAGTCTGTTCGAAGCAGCTGTTCGTGTTCACTCTTTGGCCATCCACGCTGAATTGGACGTTTTCAAGAGGGTTAATGCCGTTGAAATCGAATGTAAGTTCGCCGCGATCTGCGCTATAGGCAAATGTTGGGCTTCCGATGAGCTCAAGGATGATGTCTTGGTTGTCGAAGATTACACTTGATGTTTGGCTTGTTTTGCCCTTTATGTCTTTTACTACGAGGGAAACCTTATGGTTGCCTTTGACGAGATTTTTGCCGAAGTTTGTCAGGTCAAGGATCGCCATCAAGTCTATGCCTGTGCCATTAAATCCGAAACCTTGAGCCTTGATGCCAGAGGACTCGATGGCTTGTTGTTGTTGGGTGTCGGCTTTGCATAGGTCTATTTCTTTACCCCAGCTTGGAGTATAGTTTGCAGATTCGATGGTGAGGATAGCAGATTCAATCTTGTCAGATGAAGAAACCGTCATCAGTAATGGATCATTGCCAAATTCAAGCATGTCGAGGGTCTGGCCATTTTCGAAGCCAGAGCAAGAGATGGTTGGAGCCGGAGTGGTGAGGAGTTCTTGAGTAAGATCTATTTTAATAATTTCTTCTTCCAGCGTCTCATCAAATTTGATTTCAAGAGTGGCTTCCTCTGAAGATGCGTTTTCTGATAGATCAAATGTGATATTGTGGAGAGTCTTTGCCATTGGAGGAAAGTCTCCGAGAACTATGTCGGAAGTGTGTTCTTTTCCTTTGGTAGTAAAGTGAAGAGAAATATTAGCATTCTTCGGCTCAATGAACAAGGGTCTTGTCTCTATATTGCCGTATGTGATAGGCTCACCGATGCCGTCTGTTTTAATTTTGGCATGGTAGTCCTTCATATAGTCTTTAAATGCATCGGTATAGTTAATTTTGACCATGGAATTTTTCAACTCTGCAGTCAGATTGATTTCATTTTCCTGGTCGGAGAGCACGTTGAAAGTTGTTGAAGCTTCAAAATAAGGGGCTTCAAAATCCTGTTTGCCTTTTACTCCATAGTATGCAGTCAAAGTATAAGTGCCAATCTCAAATTGATTTTTTGCAGTGTATTCTTTAAAATCAATAAGAGTAGACCAAGAAGATACTTCTCCTGTTGATTTTTCCAGTCTGATTGAGAAGTCATCGATTGATGGCACATTAATATAGGTAGTTAAGTTGCTTGGATCAGCGGCCGACTCGGTGTCTTCGCTTCTAAACATAGGTTTGGCAGTTTTGATGCCGCTGTCGGTAGCGAGCGTCAGAGTGATGCTACCCTTTTCCTTGGAGGAATTGCCCCAGGGGTTCTCGTCGGCGCAACCACTTAGCGCAAATGCTATGGCGCAGGCTCCTAAGAGGGGGATTCCGAAATTTAGATGTCTCATGTTGTTTATTGTGTTTGATTTGTTTGCATGGTTGGTAGAAAAAGCTTATGATATGGAGTAGCTGGACGTCTTACTATATAAGGTGTATGTCTTATGGCATATTAGATTATATATAAGGAGAAGTTATTTCATATCAGAATGCTTTAGTAAATATGGAATCGCATACACTATGCGAATAGGCATAGGACTACGAAAACAGTGCAAAATTAATAAAATATTCCAATATTTTGGCATATTTTGGAGGAATTTTTGGATTGATGCTCCAATTTGACCAAAATTTCACAGCTGTAGGACAAAGAAATTTGATTACTTCAGGGTTAAGTAGCTGATTTATTAGATGAGATATGAGGGTATTATATTAATATTAGGAGAATCGTGGTGATACATATTAATATAAAGGGGGTGGGGTCTTAACTTTAGCTGAACGCGGTGTTTCTATCCAGATTTTTCATATGATGAGCTCAATTGTTTATGTAGGTCCTTAGGTTGCGGGAGGCCCATTCTTAAGGATTACCGATAAAAAAGCGGCGTCAACGAAAGGTTGGCGCCGTTTTTTTTCGCATACTGCACGACAGAACAACAAACCCGGAGGAGAAAGGTTCACCGTGTTAACAAACCGAAAGACAAATTAACATTTGTTGATTGGATTGACTGACA
>CAZIAX010000057.1:0-13063 GCA_964537745.1 uncultured Sangeribacter sp. | reverse complement strand
TGGGTGTAGTAGATGCCGAAGTTCTTAAGAAAGCCGACTATAACACAATGCTCTCCATGGCCAAGGCATCTCTTGCCAACGCGGCAGATTATACCTTTATCTTCGTAGGTAATGTCGACGAGGCTACACTTCGTCCTATACTTGAGCAGTATATCGCTACTCTTCCTTCAAAGGGAAAAGCAAGCGACTACAAGGTTGTCACTTCGCTTGACCCAGTACAGGGAATCGTAACCGAGAAGTATGACCAGCCAATGCAGTCTCCCGTGACTCAGGTCTACAGCCTTTACACTGGCCACAATCTCAAGTGGAACATCAAGAACAATATCATGATCGACCTAATGAGCGATGTTCTAAATATGGTCTATGTAGAGACTATCCGCGAAGATGAGGGTGGTACGTATGGTGCTCACGTTGGCGGTTCGTTCAACTTTGCCAACGACCTCTGGCAGTACTTCTACTTCTATCAGACAGCAGAAGACAAACTTGATCGTGTAGAGGGTCGCGCTAAGAAGGAACTTGACGACCTTCTTAAGAACGGCGCTAAGGCCGACCACTTCAATAAGGTGAAGGAAGCTGCCATCAAGCAGTATGAGATTAATTCCAAGACCAATGGCTACTGGACTGGCGCAATCATGTCGACGGAACGCGGTGCCAACACCTATGAAGGTTACATCGAAACACTCCAGTCGCTCACCCTTGATGAATTTAACAAGTTCCTCAAGAGCTTCGACAATGGCAAGAACCACATCGAGGTGATTATGGTAGGTAAGGAAGCAGCTAAGTAAATTACTGCATGAAAAAACTGATAGAAACAGAAATCAAATAACATCAAAAGACGGGAATCCGGACGCCTGAAGTCCGGGTTCCCGCAACTGCATTTATGAAAAAAACAATAATCTCTATTTTAGCAGCAACAGCAATGTCCACAACATTACATGCCCAGGCTGTGAATGACAGCGCAAACCCTGTGCTTGCTCCCTCCGGCCTGCCCCATAACGTACTTCCATTCAACAAAATCACAGCATCTGACCTTGAGGCTGCCGTGAAGGAGGGAATCGAATATCAGAACATGGCAATAGCCGCCATCGTAAACCAACGTTCTATTCCTACATTTGAGAATACCATCGCAGCTCTTGACAGAAGCAGCTGGGAACTGAACCGTGCGGTGCTTGCCCTCTCAAACCTTGAGGGAGCTTGCGGCGACGAGGCTTATCAGCAGGCCATGCAAAACATCACTCCCTTGCTTTCGGAGCACAGCGCAAATATTCTTCTGAATGAAGGGCTCTTCCAGAGAATCAAGCAGGTGTATGATAACCGCGACAAAGAAGAGGGCCTCACTCCGGAACAGAAGCGACTCATCACAGAGACATACGCTTCCTTTGCCGACAATGGGGCAGCTCTCCAGGGCAAAGACCGTGAGAAATATCGCAAACTTACGGCTGAGCTAAGCGACCTTAACCTCAAGTTCTCTCAGAATGTCACCAACGGCATGAAGGATCCGGCACGCCGCATGTGGATTACTGAAGCTGAGACAGCGGGCCTGCCTGAATCAATTAAGACGGCTGCAAAGGCAGAGGCTGACGCAATGCTTGCTGCTGAAGGGAAGACAAACGACCAGGGACTCTACCTCATCACTGTCTTCGCTCCCTCCTATGGCCCCTTCATGAAATATGCCGACAACCGTGAGCTTCGCGAGAAACTCTACCGCCTGTATGGCTCGCGCAACATTGAGGGTCAGTATTCCAATATCGCAATCTTGAAGGACATCGCCAACATCCGCCTTGAGATAGCACAGCTTCTCGGCCATAAGAATTTTGCCGAGTATCAGCTTGGCCACACAATGGCCGGCAATCCTGAGACTGTAATGGACTTCCTCGGCAACCTCAAGGACTCCTACACTGAGCCCATGCGCAAGGAAATAGAGGAGGTGCAGGCATTTGCACGCCAGACCGAAGGTCCGGACTTCGTGCTCATGCCGTGGGACTATGCTTATTGGTTTGATAAATTGAAAAATGAGAAATATGCCTTCAACGACGAGGACATGAAGCCATATTTCGAACTTAACAACACTATAGACGGTGTGTTTGGTCTTGCCACAAAACTCTATGGGTACACCTTCAAGCGTAATAAGGACATCCCTACCTATCATCCTGATGCCGAGGCTTTCGAGGTGTTTGACAAAGATGGGAAAATCTTGGGTGTTCTTTACACTGACTTCTATTATCGTCCCGGAAAGGGTTCGGGAGCTTGGATGACGGAGTTCAACACCGAGACCAAAGATGATGAAGGCAACCGCAATGTGCCGGTAATCTCAATTGTGATGAATTTCTCTAAGCCTGTAGGCAATGATCCCGTGCTTTTGACACCAAGTGAAGTAGAGACATTCCTTCATGAGTTCGGTCATGCACTGCACGGCCTCAGTTCGCAGGCTACATATTCGAGCCTTAGCGGCACAAACGTATATCATGACTTTGTAGAGCTCTTCTCGCAGTTTAACGAAAACTACCTCACCGAGCAGAAATTCCTTGACACTTTTGCCAAGCATTACAAGACCGGAAAGAAGATGCCGAAAGATTTGATTGACAAGTTTGTCACTGCCTCTCAGTTTGGAGCAGCCTACCGCTGCATGCGTCAGCTTGGCTTCGGATATACAGATATGGCATATCATATGATTGAGGAGCCACTCCGCGCATCGCAGGATATCGCTGCTTTTGAGCAGCAAGCCATGGAGCCTGTCAAGATATTCGACATGGTGGATGGATGTCTGACATCACCGCAATTTGGCCATATTTTCTCGGGAGGTTATGCAGCCGGATATTATGGCTACAAGTGGGCTGAGTCTCTTGATGCGGATGCCTTCGCAGCATTCCAGGAGAACGGAATCTTCGACAAGAAGACAGCCGACAAATTCCACAAGATGCTTGAGTCAGGAGGCACCTTCGATCCGATGGAGCTCTATATCGAATTCCGTGGGAAGAAGCCTACTGTAGATGCACTCTTGAAGAGAGATGGCATCAAGAAATGATAAATGATAAATTATTAATGATAAATGATAATAGCGGGCGAGGCAATCGTTCGCTATTATTCTTTACACAAAAGGAAATCGGGACTCTGGCATTTAGGCCGGAGTCCCGATTTCAAATATTGGGAAATATTAGTATGATCGTTATTATTCGCCGAGGTAACTCTTCAGGAGCTTGCTCTTCTGGCCTTTGAGGCGGCGGATTGCTTTCTCCTTAATCTGACGAACACGCTCGCGTGTAAGGTCGAACTTTGCGCCTATTTCCTCAAGGGTCATCTCCTGACAACCGATGCCGAAGAACATCTTGATGATCTCACGCTCTCGGTCGTAGAGCTGGCGAAGGGCACGGTCCACTTCCTTCGAGAGAGATTCCTGAGTAAGGGAAGCGTCGGCGGAAGGACTGTCGTCGTTGGGAAGGACATCGAGAAGGGAATTGTCTTCGCCTTCTACGAATGGAGCGTCAACTGAGATGTGACGGCCACTGACCTTCAGTGTATCGGAAATCTTGTCGACAGGTATGTCAAGACGTTCTGCGAGCTCCTCGGGTGATGGGCGACGCTCGTTTTCCTGCTCGAACTTTGAAAGTTCCTTACTGATTTTATTGAGGGAACCTACCTGGTTGAGTGGCAGTCGGACGATACGGCTCTGCTCAGCCAATGCCTGAAGGATGGACTGACGAATCCACCATACGGCGTAGGAAATGAATTTAAAACCTCTTGTCTCGTCGAATTTTTGGGCTGCACGAATTAAACCAAGATTTCCTTCATTGATAAGGTCTGGCAGGCTGAGTCCTTGATTCTGGTACTGCTTAGCCACCGACACTACGAAACGAAGGTTTGCCTTGGTGAGTTTCTCAAGTGCTGCATGGTCACCTTTCTTAATGCGCTGAGCGAGCTCGACCTCCTCAGCAACAGAGATCAGTTCTTCGCGACCTATCTCCTGGAGGTATTTGTCAAGCGACGCGCTTTCACGATTGGTGATTGACTTAGTTATCTTTAATTGTCTCATATGTAAGCTTACACAAATTATTGCAAAGTTAATAATAAATTTTGGATTATGCAAATTTTAGGGGAGGATTTGTAATCTTTCCGAAATAATCTACATAAATTAAACGAAAAAGAAACGCGTCCGGTTTCAGTCGGGCACGTTTCTTTCAATTATTTAACGTTGAGCTATATCAATCGCCTCAGATTACTCAGAAAGGTCGACTGCGTAGTAACCTTTCTTGCCGTTGGAATAGAGGCCCTTCAGGATCATAACCTTGTCTTCTGTGTCATCCTTCATGATGCGATTGTAGATGTTTTCAACATCCTCGCTAGAACGGACGGCACGGTCGTTGATCTCAGTGATGATAAAGCCTTCCTTGACACCTGCGTTCTTGAATGGGCCACCCTTGAGGCCAGTCACCTTCACGCCGTTGCTGATTCCGAGTTGATTGAGTGTCTCGCTGTTGAGCTTCATGAAAGCACATCCGATTTCCGAGAAGTCACCCTTCTTAGTTATGGATGTGTCGCCCTGTGTATTGCGGAGGATAGCCTTCTTTGTCACTTTCTTATTGTCGCGGTAGAAAGAAACGCTAATCTCCTGACCGGGACGATACTTGGCGAGTTGCTCGTGGAGTTCGGGAAGATTCTTGATATCAGTACCATTGATGGCAACGATTACGTCGTCTTCCTTGAGATCAAGTTCCTTGGCAGTGCTTCGGTCGGAAACGCCTGCCACGAGAACTCCAGACTTAGTGGCGGTGATGCCTTTCTCTTTTGCAATCTCTGCTGTTAGGTCGGCCACAGTAATACCGAGAACTGCTCGTTGCACTGTACCATATTCGCGTAGGTCAGCAACTACCTTTGCCATGATAGTGGTCGGGATTGCGAATGAGAAGCCTGAGTATGAACCGGTGTTGGAGTAGATTGCGGCATTGATACCGACAAGTTCACCGTTAAGGTTGACGAGTGCGCCACCGGAGTTGCCAGGGTTGAGCGCTGCATCTGTCTGGATGAAAGCCTCGATGCCCATCTTGTTGCGGCGATGAGAGTCGGAGCCAAGGCTGCGGGCTTTAGCGCTCACGATACCGGCTGTCACTGTAGAGTTGAAACCGAAAGGGTTGCCAACTGCGAGTACCCACTCCCCAAGGCGGAGGTTTTCGGAGTCGCCGACCTTTATAGCCTTAAGACCTTTGGCTTCGATTTTGATGAGAGCGAGGTCGGTCGACTCGTCGGTGCCGATGACGCGAGCCTCATATGTAGAATTGTCGTTGAGGAGCACATCGAGTCTGTCGGCTCCATCTATGACATGGTTGTTGGTCACGATATATCCGTCTTCGCTGAGAATCACGCCAGATCCAAGACCACTCTGAACAGGCTCGCTTTTCTTATTGCGAGGTTGCTGCTGTTGCGGGCGCTGCTGAGGGCCGAAGAAGAAATCGAACATTCCGAATGGATCCATGTATCCTCCCTGCTGGCCGTATTGCTGGCTGCGGTCGACGAAGCTTTTAATGCAAACGACAGAATTGACAGTGCTTTCAGCTGCTTTCGTGAAGTCTGTCTCGAATGAAGGGGCTCTTGAGATAGAGATGAATTCAGGCTCACGTTCGTCCTGAGATTGGGAAGGGTTAGCGAAGGTATTGGAGTAGACCATACCTGCTGCCGGAATCATCACGGCAGCCGCTGTCACTGCTACAAGATACTTTACTTTCATTTGTCGTATATTGGTTGGTTTTTACTTTTTTCAATTGAATCTATGGATGAGGGGAGTACCCTCTATAATGCAGAAGCATCACATTAGGCTTCACAATCATTAAACAACAAATAAGACTCCAATAGTGCCGGATAGTTTATCTTTTTAATTATATTTAAGATAAGCGATAATGAAATGAAAAAATCTTTAAAATACTTTGAAAAATTGCTATAATTGCGTAAATTTGCAACATGAAACGAAATTTGCTCCATATCCTTATGCTCCTCATGTCAGTGATGCTGATGGCGTCGCTCCCATCGTGCCGATCGGCCAAGAAGAGTAAAAGCGAGATGTATGAGACTCCGTCAAAAGTTCATCATGGGCATGGGAACCATAATGACAAAAATGACAAAGTTGTCTCGAAGGAAAGGAAAAAAATATTAAAGGAGGCCTACGAGTGGATGGGTACGCCTTACGGCTATGGAAAAGCGGACAAGGGGAAGGCCTGCGACTGCTCAGGTTTGGTGATGAGTGCATATGAAAGAGCTATCGGCATCAAGCTTCCGCGAACAAGCGCAAAGCAAAGAGACTATTGCAAGAGTCTGAAAAAGAAAGACGTACAGGCTGCCGACCTATGCTTTTTCGCTACGGGAAAAGACCCCAATAAAGTATCACATGTAGGCATCATGGTCGACGAGAAGAGCTTTATCCATGCCTCCTCGTCGAAGGGTGTGATAGTATCCGACATCACTCAACCCTATTGGGTCAGGACTTTCTTAGGTTATGGGCGAGTTCCAGATTTATAAGCCCTGCTAACAAAACTCACAGTAACGCAATCATACAAACACAAGATATGTCACAGTTCACGCACCTTCATGTGCATTCACAATATAGCCTTCTCGATGGGAAGGCTTCGATTCCAGAACTCGTAGACCGGGCCAAAGAGCTCGGAATGCGAGGCATAGCCATTACCGACCATGGCAACATGTTTGGAGTAAAGGAAATGTGGAACTACGTGCAAAAAAAGAATTCCGGTCTGCCCGACGAAGAGAAATTCAAGCTCATCATCGGGTGTGAGATGTACGTTGCCAAAGACCGATTGACCGACCGCCGCGACAAAAGCGACCGCGGCTACCATCTCATTGTGCTTGCCAAAAACCTCACAGGATATAAGAATCTCATTAAGCTCGTCAGCAAATCATGGACCGACGGTATGTATTTCAAGCCGCGTACCGACCGAGTAGAGCTTGAGGCCCACAAAGAGGGCCTGATAATTTGCAGCGCGTGCCTTGGTGGGGAAGTGCCTCAGTTTATCCTCAACGATGACATCGATGCCGCTGAGGATAGAATTCTATGGTATAAGAGAACCTTCGGCGACGACTATTACCTCGAGTTGCAGCGCCATCAGACCAATAAGGAGAATTCCAACCGAGAGGTCTATCCGGAGCAGTGTAAGGTCAACGACGTTCTGATTGAGCTTGCCAGGAAACACAACATCAAGCTTGTAGCCACCAACGACGTTCACTTCACTTATGAGGACGACGCAGAGGCTCACGACCGATTGATATGCGTCTCGATGCAGAAAACCTTCAACGAGCCACGCATGCACTATACGAAGCAGGAATGGCTCAAGTCGCCGGATGAGATGCTGAAGATTTTCAGCGACGTTCCGGAGGCTCTTGACAATACGATGGAGATTCTCGACAAGGTAGAACCTTATTCCATCGACCATTCTCCAATCATGCCCTTCTTCGAGATTCCGGAGGAATTCGGAACGGAAGAGGAATATCGCTCACGAATCACTGAGGAGGAACTTTACGATGAATTCACGCAGGATGAGAATGGAAATGTAGTTCTGTCGCGTGAAGAGGGAGAGAAAAAGATAGCTCGGCTTGGAGGTTATGATAAACTCTACCGTATCAAATTTGAGGCAGACTATCTCAATAAGCTAACTATGGAGGGAGCCAAGAAGATATATGGCGACCCGCTTCCAGAAGATGTGGCCGAGCGTCTCAACTTCGAGCTTTATATTATGAAGACCATGGGTTTCCCAGGTTACTTCCTCATCGTGCAGGACTTCATCAATACGGGGCGTAACAAACTTGGGGTGAGTATAGGTCCTGGACGTGGATCTGCAGCGGGATCCGCTGCAGCCTACTGTCTTGGTATCACACGCGTGGACCCTATCAAGTACGACTTGCTGTTTGAGAGATTCTTGAATCCCGACCGTATCTCCCTCCCCGATATCGATGTCGACTTTGATGACGATGGAAGATATGAGGTATTGAAATACGTAACTGAGAAATATGGAGCGGAGAAAGTGGCTCACATCATCACTTTCCAGACGATGGCTACCAAAAGTGCAATCGCTGATGTGGCGCGTGTGCTCGAAGTCTCTGTAGCTGAATCAAACCGGCTGAAGAAGTTGGTACCTGACCGTCTGCCGGAAGTGAACGGAAAGGCTCCGAAGATTAACTTGAAGAATGTATTGAAATACAGCAAGGAATTTGAGCAGGAAACTCACAATTCCGACCCGAGGATACGCGACACAATCAAATATGCAACCCAACTCGAGGGCAATATACGTGGCACTGGTATACATGCCTGCGGTGTCATTATCTGCCGCGACGAGATATCAGACTGGGTACCGGTCTCTACTGCCACTGATGCAGACGGCACGAAGCAAATCACCACACAGTATGAAGGAAGCATCATCGAGGATACTGGCCTTATAAAGATGGACTTCCTCGGACTGAAAACCCTTTCCATTATAAAGGAGACCCTTGCCAACATCAAGGCATCCAAGGGCATTGACGTAGACATTGAGAGTATACCTCTCGATGATCCTGCTACATTCAAACTGTATTGTGAAGGACGCACCACTTCTACCTTCCAGTTCGAGTCTGCCGGTATGCGTACATATCTGCGTCAGCTTCAGCCCTCGAAGTTTGAGGACCTCATAGCCATGAACGCCCTTTACCGCCCGGGCCCTATGGACTATATCCCATCGTTTATCGCTCGAAAGCATGGACTGGAACCTATCGAGTATGATATCCCCATCATGGAGAAGTATCTGAAGGAGACGTATGGAGTAACTGTCTATCAGGAACAGGTCATGCTCCTGTCGCGTCTGCTTGCCAACTTCACGCGAGGCGAGAGCGATATGCTCCGTAAGGCCATGGGTAAGAAGCAGATAGACAAGATGCAGAAACTGAAGGTGAAGTTCATGGCCGAAGGGCAGAAAAACGGTCACAAAGCCGAGACGCTCGAGAAGATTTGGGCCGACTGGGAGAAGTTTGCATCCTATGCCTTCAACAAAAGCCACGCCACATGCTATAGCTGGGTCGCTTATCAGACAGGATACCTAAAGGCCAACTATCCGGCCGAGTATATGGCAGGAGTGTTGAGCCGTAACCTGGGAGCAGCCGACAAATTGAAAGGCATCATGGATGAATGCATCAGAATGGGACTTAAGGTAATGGGACCGGACGTCAATGAATCAGTAGAGAAGTTTGGTGTTTCGAAAGATGGTGTCATCCGTTTTGGACTTGGTGCCATCAAGGGTGTGGGGCAGAATGCGGTCAATACTATCATTGCAGAGCGCGAGAAAGATGGTCCATTCAAAGATATCTACGACTTCGTGGAGAGAGTCAACCTTTCCGGCTGCAACCGTGCAGCAATCGAGGCGCTTGCTTTGGCTGGCGCATTCGACAGTTTCGGCATAGCCAGGGAGATGCTCTTGCATCCGATGTTTGACACCACCTATGCCGATATGCTCGTCAAGTATGGCCAGAATTTCCAGAATGACAAGAATTCACTCCAGCTCTCGCTCTTCGGTGACTTCGAGACTATCGAAACCAACAGACCCCCTTATCCTGACTTCGAACCATGGGACCGCATGCGTCTGCTTGAAGAGGAGAAAAAGCTCGTGCTTGTATACCTCAGTGCTCATCCTCTCGACGACTATTGGATGGAACTGACTTATGGCTGCAATGCCAACTGCGAGAACTTAGACGACAAGATGGACATGGGAGCCAACCTGACTTTGGGAGGACTTGTCACCGACACTACCACCAGAATGACGAAGAAAGGTAACCCATACGGAAGGGTCACAATAGAGGACTTCTCAGCAAAGCATGAGTTCACATTCTTCGGTAAGGATTATGAAGGTCCATTCCAGAGATTCAAGCCCGGGCATGCTGTCTATATCAAAGGTCAGGTGCAGCCAAAAATGTTCAATCCCGCAGAGGCGGAGTTTAAAGTGACGGATGTCAACAATCTTGACGGAATTAAGGGAACTCTTGCCAATCAACTGATGGTCTATCTTGACCGAAATGTTGAGGACAAGGAAGTCTTTGAGTATCTTGGATCACTCGAGGCAAACCCTGAGGAACGAACCGGAGAGCTATTCCTGAGTCTTTATGACAGAGATCGGCAGCAGAGCATCAGGATTAGGAGCCGAAAGAAGATTCCTCTAAATAAAGAGGTTGTCCAGAAACTTGAGTCAATGTCGGTCAACTTCAAGGTGCTGACAGAAGAAAGACAGTGAAAATGATAAATTATTAATTACTAATTGTCTAAAGTGATGATATGATTATATAGTGCGGGGCGAATGTTAGAAACCTGACATTCGCCCCGCATTTTAAGTTGAATCTGCTAATCAGAGGATAGCCTGGAGTTTAGCCTCCAAGTCGGCGAGTTTAACGAGACCTACAGAACGCTCCTTCATCTCGCCATCTTTGAAGAAGAGGACGGTCGGGATGTTGCGTACGCGGTTTTCGCTTGCTATCTCGTCATTATCGTCGATATTGAGTTTTCCTACAGTTACTTTGTCGCCATATTTTTCAGCGAGTTCTTCTACGATAGGGCCGAGTTTGATGCAGGGGCCGCACCAAGTAGCCCAGAAATCGATCACCACAGGCTTGCCGCTTTCGATGGCTTCGCGTGCGGTCTGGTCATTGAATTCCAACATGATCTTTTTACTTTTTGTTTATATTGAAAGTGTATACAGTAAACGTTTTTGCAGGTATTGTGGTTGAGAAGCTATTGCCAGTAGCATCAATAGCGGACGACTGGGGAGTGATGAGAGCAGGATTCTCAAGACTGTTTTCAGCTGTCTCCACATCAGAATGTAGCGAGACAGCGGTGCCTCCGGCGAGTTGTGCTTTCTTCATGCCGTCGAAGGTCATGTTGAGCTGCTGGGGTTCATCAGAGACATTAGCAACTTTTACAATATAGGTGTTTGCACTCTTGTCGATGACAGCGCTGGCGAAAAGACCATTCTGGTCTGGGTCGCCGGCAACTGTCTTGCCGTTCATTGTCAGAGGCAGAACGTTGTCACCCTTGTTTGTTCCGTAGAGCTGTTGCACATAATAGCTTGATGTCGGGAAACTCTCCAGATTGTCAAACCATATCATGTCTGGGCGCCACTGCCATCCTTCCACGTGAGCGAAGAGGGGAGCGTAGGTAGCCATATGGACGACGTCGGCATTGCGTTCGAGTCCTGTCATGAAAGCAGCCTCAAGAAGCGCGGCGTTGAAATGATTGTATTTCTTTCCTTTGCCGTGGCAAGCGTATTCGCCTGCGAATACCTTCGGACCTTTGCGGTCGTAGTTGTCGTAGCGGCGACCTTGCTCGAGGAACCACTTTTCAGGACGATAGAAATGTTCGTCGACGAGGTCAGCGTTCAAGCGGCGCATCTCGGGCCATAGATAATCAAATTTATCTCCTTCAGAGTCAGGACCTGACGAACCGATAATCTTGATTTCCGGATGCTCCTTGCGCATCACTTTGAGGAATTTCTCAAGGCGCTCGGGATATTCAGGACCCCACTGTTCGTTTCCTATACCGAGATATTTTAGGTTGAATGGTTCGGGATGTCCCATTTCTGCGCGAAGTTTGCCCCATTCTGTATCAGTAGAACCGTTGGCGAACTCCACAAGGTCGAGAGCATCGTCGATAAACTGCTGGAGTTCTTCCCCTTCGGCATGAGCGTGCGGGTCATTGTTCTGATATTGGCATACGAGGCCAACATTCAGAATGGGCAGGGGTTCGCTCCCAATTTCCTCACTTAGAAGGAAATAATCATAAAATCCGAGGCCGTAGCTTTGGAAATAGTCAGGATAGAAGCGGTTGGTGAAGGTGTAGTGCCAGCGGTTCTCATTAAGAGGACGATTCTCCACTGGACCTACTGTATTTTTCCATTGGTAGCGGGTGTCCATGTCGGTACCTTCCACTATGCAACCTCCAGGGAAGCGGAATACTCCAGGTTTGAGGTCGGCGAGTTTCTGAGCAAGGTCTTTGCGCATACCGTTTTCGTGTCCCTTCCAAGTGTCTACAGGGAAGAGGGATACATGCTCGAGGTCAACACCAGACTTCGGAGTGGTGAGGAAAATGCGCAGGTGTGCTTTGGGGTCGGTCTTTGATGGCTTGAGGATTACGGTATATTTCTGCCACTCCTTGCCGGTGATTTCCACGTCTTGCTTTGCGATGGCCTGGCGGTCGTCCATAGTGTCTGGGTCGGTGATCTCGACACGAATCTTGGATTTTTCGCCATCTACTGTGCGAGCCCAGACGGAGAAACGATATTCCTTATCCTTCTCGACACCAATGCCGAAGAAGCCTTCATTTTCAATGCCTGTGTGCTTATGCCCGTGGCCGGGGTTGCCAAGGCGCACATAGTGGGGATTGCGCTCGAATGGTCCGTCGTCTTTGACTTGGACATTACCAAAAGTGTTCCATCCCATGAAGGTCTGTGGAAATTCGAAGGAGCGGTTTTTTATAAGCTCTGCATATAGGCCGCCGTCTGCTCCGAAATTGATGTCTTCGAAGAAGATGCCATACATGGTAGGCTGTATTGGTGCGCCCGGTTTATTGGTCTTTATGACAAAGTCGTTGGTGGCAGCTCCTGCTGAGATGCATGCCGCCAATGCGAGTGTCGGAAGTAGGAATTTACGTTTGTTCATGTCTGTCGGGTTTATTTCAGATGCAAAGATAAAGCATATTTCCGACATTACCAAATTTTTTTGACCCACTGACCCCTCACCCCGCATCTCACGATGGGAGCGGTGAGGTGGTGGGAGCGCAGGGAGAAATCTGATTAATATTGTTCGAAGATGATGTCGCCATTATCGCTCAGGCCTTCGATTACGACTCTGTAGTTTGATTTAATAGGATATTTTAGGTCGATTGATTTTCCGTTTTCGTCAAACTTCACAGATGGAAGCCATAAGAGGGTGGGATTGGTATCGATGTCATATTCGTCGAGGTCTACAAAAAGGATTGGGCTCACATACTCTTTATATTCTTGGTAGCCGAGTGGGAGATAGTCTTTGAGTTCAAACTGGCGTTCCCAACGGGTGTTTT
>CAZIAX010000056.1:0-13186 GCA_964537745.1 uncultured Sangeribacter sp. | reverse complement strand
CATAACCTTATAACCACATAATATGAAAGCAGTATTGGATTTTTTGACCCAATTGGCGGCCAATAACAACCGTGACTGGTTTAACGCTCATAAAGATGAATATCTAAAGGTAAAAGCCCAGGTTGATGCGTTTACCCAGCAACTTATAGATGCCCTGACAGAAATCGAACCCGAAGCAGCTATGCTGACTCCCGCCGATTGCTCCTACAGGATATACCGTGACACTCGTTTCTCTGCCGACAAGACTCCCTATAAGAATCATATCGGCATATATATCAATCCCCGGGGCGGAAAGAAAAGCGAGTTTTGCGGCTACTATGTCCATATCCAGCCTGGCGAATGCCTCGTCGGTGGCGGCGCATGGTTTCCGGAGGCTCCTCTACTTAAGGAATACCGCAGTGAAATCTACAACAACATCGACGAATATCTCGAGATAATCCAAAATCCAGATTTTGCCAAGCATTACAAACCTTACTGGCAGGAGCCATTGAAGACAGCTCCAAAGGGCTTCCCTAAAGACTGGGATTATATCGACTTCCTTAAGCCGAAAAGCTTTGTCTATGCCGCCACTCTCACCGACAAGGAGTTCGCTTCAAAAAATATAGTGAAGAAACTCTCAGAGCTTTTCCGCATACTCAAGCCATACGACGATTTCTTCAACTTTACCCTCGAAGAACATCCCGAACTCGCCGTCCGCACCCCAAAACGCAGATAGCGACAATTATTTTCTCAGAAGAATGCTCTGGGTCGTCGCGTTTTTCAGTGATGGCATTTGGGTTCCAACGGGTGCACCGATATACGTTGGGTCGCATATGGTGAATTTGCGTCCGTCAATCCTCACTGCGTCACCGGCCACATCTTCGGGGAAGCACACCGCCGTCGCCAGATGGTTGGGATAATATAGCAGTGCCACATCGATTCCTACAAGGTCTCTGACGAGGCGCGAGAAGAGGATGGCCCTGTCTTCGCAATCCGAGAAAGGATAGAATAAAGTCTCCTCTGAGAAGAACGGACGGTCGTGCCCCCACACCTGATCGTCATATCCATAAGTAAACCCGGTCTGCACCATATTCAAGATTTTCTCCACCGCATTTTGTTGTGTCAGCCCCTCTATCTCCCGCTTGATCACGGGATATATAGCCTCTTTGGTGCTCTGCGCCAAGGGGGTATTTGCTAAGATGGCCCATCGTGTCAATGGATTGCCATTGAGCTGAGAAGAAGGAAAATCATCGTAGAATTTGAGAAGTTGTTCTGGAACCCGGCTTTGGATACTCATTCCGGCGTATCTTGCCGCTTTTATCTGCCGCGCCTCTGTCATCCCGGAGCCCAGGAGCTGCTCTTCGTCAATGCGGAGCGTCATTGGGGTCTCTCCGGTGAAAGGAGCGTTGCATATCATCATGGAATTTGAGATATGCCGTCCGAAGGGATAGAAATTTAATCCATTGAGGTAGAAATAACTTTTGTCATATTGCTGATGCTTAGTCCCGTAAAGAAGCACCAACTGGCCGCTGTCATTCGCCAGCCTCATCTGATAGCCCGACTGGCAATAGAGAAACGCTGTCAGAAGAGTCGCTGCATTGGCATCGTCGCAATATTGCTTGCCTACGCGGTCGAGATATGTCAGATAGGCCCAGTCGCATAGATTATGTCGTATGCGCGTCTCCAGACAGTCGCGGATGGCATTGTTCAGCCCATCATTGCTTAAGACAGCCCAGGCGTCGGCTATGCTGCCCGGACTGCACTCTCTCAGCCGTATCTTGGCAGCATCCGGCAGACGCACACTTCCCTCTATCCCATAGAACGGTATTTTCACTAAGTTGTCCTCGGGAGCCGGGACCTCTCGTATCGGCTCGATGGGCTTTGGCTGAGGAGTCTCATCTATCGGCTCTATTTCAATTACTTCGATTATAGGCTCAGTCTCGATTGGCTCTACATCAGCCTTGTCCTCCTCCACATAGGGTAGCGGTGCTACGTCGTCTTCATCCTTCGGCATAGGAATGGGCTCTTTCCCTTCAAACTTATCCCACGACTTCCTCAGAAACTCTATATATTTCTGATTGCATTCCTGTCTGAACGAGCCATATTCGCTTTCCGCTTTTTTCTTGAACTCAGCATATTTCTTCTCAAAGTCTTGAGCTTGGCTCTCTCCTTTGAAAATGAACACGCAGCTCATAAGCAGAAGTCCCCTGACAATCATACCTGATATTTTCATACGTAAGTTTTATTAATCTTCCAATATTATGACCTTCATCCCCACTTTCACTAAATGACGCAGCTCCTCTATATCATCGTTGTTCATCCTTATGCACCCTTCACTTGCTCGCTTGCCGATAGTCTCAGGAAAACAAGTCCCATGAATCCCTATGGTAGTCCATTTAGGTGTCTTGAGTCGGAAAAACCATGGTCCGTATGCTCCTTTTATCGATCCGTTGCCGTCCCCAAAATCATGTCTCCATTTCGATGATTTCTGAATAGCTGAGATTGTAAAGGTTCCCTCGGGTGTTTTATGGTCACCCTTACGCTCTTTGTTTCCCAAATTCATACCGGCGCAAACATCTTTGCAGAAAATGGTGTCGGCATTTTCCATCACATAAAGCTTAAGTTTCTGCTTGTCTACCACGATGAAGCGCTGGGTGCGCTGGGCGTAGATACTCATCACGCCCAAGAGTATCATTACTATGGCTATTATTCTACCACGCATATTTCATTAACTTATTATAGAATTCCACGCAGACATCTGAATAGTTGTACTGTCGGGAAAATTTGGGAAACATTTTTACTTTTTCAAGACGTCGGATATCCTCTTCTGGCCGGTTAAGCCCCGAGTTGTAGAGGGTTGCCCAATATCTTAGTTTATCCATCTCATCTTGTGCCGACAAACTTTTGGTCTTCCGTTTTGCAATTTCTATGAATACTTCCAGATATTTCAGCTGCCCTTGCAGTGTCGATAGATTGGTGAGCCGGAAGCGTCGTTGCTCTTTTTCTGACCCCTTAGGCAAAAGAGATGAGTATCGGCGTCTTAATTCCTTATCTTTTTTTATGTGGAATTCAAGATCCTCTACGAAACTCGGTTTCATCTGAAATAATCCCACACTGAAATCTGATTTGCCGGTATTAACATACACCGCAAAGAGAGTCCGTAGCTCAAGAAAATCGCAGAACTCGGAAAACTGGCTTATCTCCGGAGCCACCAGGGCTATTGCCATCAGTCTTTCCTCAGGGGCGAGCCCCGCCAAGCCGGCTGATATATCCTTGATGTTCTCTCTGCAGAACTCCTCCACTTGCTCAGCCTCCCTCGGATAGGCTCCGATAAATCCACTGGCGGCGATGCTTGTTACGGTGAGAAGTATCATCACAGCTTGTAGGTATAGAGCACCAGGCTCCGGCCCTCGATTGCTACCCATCCGAATGCATTGCTCGTAGGGTCATAGAAAGCCTTGATGGGAGCACTCTTTCCGAATTTCTTATCGTCAATCATCACATAGTCATAATTCCAGTTGGCTGTGAAGAAATGCCGGTTGCTGTCATCTTGAAGGGAAATATCGATGCCGTTGATCCAGCTCCCGTCTTTCCATTTCATCATCGAGTCAAGCTGCCGTGGGCGTCGCGCCGGCATGTCGCCTCCTTTCATCCTTATCGTATTGGTCCACGGATCGAAATACTCCCCTTCATTGATGGTCTCTATCTCATTGTCTTTGATAACCAAATAGGGATATACCCATTTTGTGCCGTTGTTGTATTCAAATCTCACTACGCATACCCCATCGTCGGTGATATAGAAATTCCGAAGGCGTATGCTCTTTGGAGCAGCATCCAAGTCAATCGGCATCACGTAGGACTTCCCGTCTACTGTTAGCAGTCGGTATTCCATCGAAAACTGGGCTTTGTGTTGCCCGTTGGGGCTTTTGTAGACAGGCTTTTCTTCCCTTGGTCGCCATACGTCCTCTCCTTCACACTCATAGATTGAACCGTCATTGTCGTGTCTAAAAAGTTTCCCCATGCGCTTGAAGGTGAATGCGTTGCGATTGAGTAGCAAGTCAAGGTTTGGTGTCCCGTCCCAATGGAAACTACATGCGTGTTGCCAATATCCGATATGCTCGTAGGGCCCGTATTTGTGGCCGTCGATGACGAGATAGTCTTCCTTATCCCCGTCGGAATACATATATATGCATTTTTCTTTTGAGTCGACATCAATCCAGAATATTTCCAGATTGTTTGCTGTGACTACTGGTTGCCCGTTAAGGATGAATGAAAGTTTCGAGTTCTGCCGGTTTTTGGTCACGCATGCGAATTTTGTCCCCGATGTCTTCATGTTTGAGTAGAACTCATAGCAATAGAAATCTTCATTACCCCCACATGTATAAAGTACCCTCTTGATCGGATTCTGTCCCGAAGACATCAAGGCGGTAAGTGCCATAAGGCAGCATATGATCGTCTGCTTCATTTCTCTGCGAAGTTTACGTGTTCAAGATTGACAGTGCTTTCCGGAGAATAATTCACTGCCGGGACTTGCATCTTGTTTTGCTTCACTACGGATGCTCGCTTTACGTTCGTAGTCACATAGTTTGCAAGCTCGCCGATGGTGGTGTCTCCCCTGGACTCCTGGAGTTTTTTCAAGACGAAATAGGTGAAGAGTCCATGCCCGTTGTCATTGTCGGGATAGGCTGTCTCGTCTCCTTGCGTCGCAGCGAACACCGCGACATTACCCGATAGTTCTTCTTCCGAAGGCTTTATCGCCACCCCTTTGGCAGCCGTAAGCATTTCCCCGTTTCTTTTGGTGCCGCTGAAGCATGCGTCAAGCAGCACTACGGTGGAGTTGAATTCCATGGCTCCTAATTCGTCATATAGCTGCGACAGCGCATATCCACTCTCCGGGTCGTTGGCTATGCCGTCGGCAGGAAGGAGGTAGGCTTTCTTTGATCTGTCGTCGGGCATTCCGTGTCCGGAGTAATATACGATGAGATCTGCATCCTTCCCATAGGCTTCTGAGATATTCCTGGCCCATTTCAGCTCCGACCTGAATTGATTTCTGGTCGCGTCTGCTCGGAAATGGATGTTCTGAGCCGGTATGCCTAATGTCTTGATGCAGTATTCCTTAAATTTGTTGCCGTCGTTGAGCGCATAGTCCACTTTCGAGATGCCGTCTTCCAGATAGTTCTCGATGCAGAATATAAGCGCGAACGTATTGGTATTCCTGCGTTGGGTAATTGGAATATTGATATCTACATCCGAAGAGCCTCCCCTCCTTGCAGGTTGCTGTTTAGGTGCCTGCGTTGAAGCGTTGGATTGCCTCGTTTCGGTCATGGCGAGCCCATCTTGGCCGGCATTCCGAAGGTCAGTGACATAGGTAGGGTCATTTATTTGCTTCTTGCATTCTCCGCGCAGTCGGAAATAATCTTGGTTCGTGGGAGAATATTGCAGCGCAGTCCCGCAGTCTACTACAGCATATACATAGTTCCCTTTCTTAGCGTAGGCGCAGGCTCTTTTATAGTAAAGATCACCTGTCTTGGGGTTGGTGTTCTTTATTATATCGTTCATTATTGTTATGGCCCTGTCGTAGTTGCCCTGATTCATGGCCGAGGTGTAGTCGGCGGTGGTATAGCTCCATCCTGGTAGAGATGTCGCCCACAAAAGGGCACACGCCAGTAGTCGGAAGAAGTGTCTCATTTTCGTATTCGGATGGTTAATGGGATTTCCTGGACTGTCACATTTGGATTGTTGCGTCTCAGCGACCCAAGCCACTGCTGGAATGCCGAGCCGCTTAATTCCCTGGGAAGGGTTTTGCCTATTTGGTAGTCAATTGCGCTGTCGATGTCATCTTTTGAAAAGATGACGTATATCGTGTTGATCTCGTGAGGTTGGGAAGTGGTCAGTATATACTCGTCTACTAATCTCCTCTGCTCTGGGGAACAACTGTTTTTGTCGAAAAAGACATATGGATGTGAGGCTGCTATGCTGATATTGGTCTCATTCTGCTTGCGGTAGGGTAGCAGTCGGTATGCATTGTTGGCGTTGTCTGCCAAATACACCAAAAGATGCCCGTCTGTGGGCGAAGTGAAGGAGAGATACATCTGGTCGTCATTGTAGAAGTCAGTGTCTTCAAATCTGGGTTCAGTCCCATTTTTCAGAATCTTGGCTTCTATCTCGGTCTTGTTGGCAGCGTATTCTCTGATGATGCCGCTTACCTGGACTTCCACTGCAAGCATTCCGTTGGCATACTTTATGTCATACTCCGGGCCCTTGGTGGTCTCTATCCACTCGCCTCTGATCTCACTCCCTCCTCTTGAGCTGAATGTAGTGCGCGTGTCGTTGCCCCTTGATTCTACCGAAGTGGTGCTGACTTGCGACACATGGCTGCCGAATTCCTTTTCAATAGCCTCGATTTTGGCTCTGTCAAGAGCCGTGTGTTTGGCTGCCTCTATCGTTACGTTTTCAGGTGCATAATAGATATATTTCGCAGAGACTTTTGCCGTC
Source organism: uncultured Sangeribacter sp. (assembly GCA_964537745.1). Classification (GTDB taxonomy): domain Bacteria; phylum Bacteroidota; class Bacteroidia; order Bacteroidales; family Muribaculaceae; genus Lepagella. The sequence continues at coordinate 6,712 of CAZIAX010000056.1, read as the reverse complement.
TTCTGTGAAATACATGTCATTGCTGTAAGGACTATAGATATAATCGCAATCAGTCTCTTCACGATCTACCACCCAAGAAGTTCATCAAGTTTGTTGTGAAGTTCATCCCCTCTCTCTTCGAGTTCCTTCTTTACTGCTTTCTTGGCGGCGGCCTTGGCCATCTTCTGGCTGTAGGCTATTCGCACCAGCACTTCTTTATCGTTACGGTTTACGTCGCGATAGACCTCTACTACAGGGATGACACGTCCTAAGCTCTGAGAAATGAGATTTTTGGAGGCCATTACGCTGCGGGTCACAGAGGCTGCTTCTCCCTGGTCCATCTGCTCGTTGGCCACGGTGCTCTCTATCAGTGCGGTCACTTCGGTCTGTATCTGCCCGGCAAGATTCTGCTTCGCCAATTCGAGCGCCTGGATCTTTGCAGCATCATAGTTTCCACCAGTGCTCATCGCCTCTGCCATTATATATTCAGGATATCCATCCTCATCATACTGAAATTGCATCAAGTATGATTTGTCGAGTTGTTTATCAAGAGGAAGCGCACCTGGAGCAGCCTTCCATCCTTCTTTTGAAAGCTTTTTAGCTTCTTTCTGTGCGCTCTTGGTCGACTTTTCGTTGAGCTCTTTTTTCGATGCCTTGGCAGTGGCCTCTCTTTGTTTCCTCTGCTCTTTGGTGGTCTGGGCATAGGAAATGCCGGATACTGTCATCAGCATCATCATGAGTAGGAATAAAATGCTTTTCTTCATAATAGGTATAGTATTTACGCGTAGATTACAAAATTACGACATAATTCCGAATCTTCCAAATTTCAATCCCAAAATTTCTTATTTCTAACCCCTATTTAACCCCTTCCCCCCTAACCTTATAACCTCATGACCTTATAACCTCCTAACCTCCTAACCTCCTAACCTCATAACCTCATAACCTCATAACCTTTCACCTTCGCCCCTAAAGGCGAAAGTGGAGTCGTCATGATTTGGGAGTGAGAGTGACCAATGGCACAAGCATCTCCTGCAGTGAAATGCCCCCGTGCTGGAAGGTGCCGGTGTAATACTGCACGTAGTAGTTGTAGTTGTTCGGATAAGAGAAGAAGTCCTCGTTGGTGGCCATGATATACGTGCTCGAGAGGTTGGGCGAGGGGAGTCCATACTTCTTCGGGTCTTTTATCTCGTATACTTGCTTGGGGTTGTAGTTGAGGTTCTTCCCTACCTTGTAGCGCAGGTTGGTGTTGGTGTTTCTGTCCCCTATCACCTTTATCGGATTGTCTACGCGGATGGTGCCATGGTCGGTAGTTAGCACTACCTTATACCCAAGTTCCGCTATGCGGCGAAACATGTCGGCCGTGGAGCTGTGCTTAAACCATGACTCGGTCAGCGACCTGTAGGCCGCGTCGCTGTTGGCCAGCTCCCGGATCATCTTCGACTCCGTACGCGCGTGGCTCAGCATGTCGATGAAATTCATCACTATGACGTTGAGCTGCACGTCCTTGATGGAGTTGAGCTTGGCGATAAACTTCTCGCAGGCCGTGGAGTCGTTTAGCTTGGTATAGGTAAACTTATCCTTCCTCCTGTAGCGCTCCAGCATCGTCGCTATCAGTTCCTCCTCATGGTTGTTGAGACCCTCATCCTCGTCTTCCTCTACCCATAGCTTAGGAAACATCTCCTTTATCTTCAATGGCATAAGCCCCGAGAAGATAGCGTTTCGGGCATATTGGGTGGAAGTGGGGAGGATAGTGGTGTAGAGGTCTTCGCTTACGTTGAAGAATTCCGACAGCAGTGGCTGCACACACCGCCATTGGTCGAGCCGGAAATTGTCTATCAGCACAAAGCATACCTTCTCTCCGGCATCAAGCATAGGGAAAATCCGACGGCTGAAGATGTCCGGGCTCATCAGATGCTCGCGCCCCGACGTAATCCATGACTCATAGTTGCGTTTGACAAACTTTGCGAAGTTAGAGTTGGCATCACGCTTCTGCATCAGCAGCATCTCATCCATGTTGCTTTCGGAGTCGGAGAGCTTCATCTCCCAGTAGACGAGCTGCCTGTAGCAGTCCATCCAGTCGTCGAGCGATGAGGCTGCATTGATGTCGGCCGATATCTTCTGGAAGTCGTGCATATAGCTTGAAGAGGTCTGCTCGGCAATAATCTTTGCGCTGTGGAGGTTTTTCTTCAGCGATAGGAGTATCTGCATCGGATTGACCGGCTTGATAAGATAGTCGGTTATCTTGTTGCCGATGGCTTGGTTCATTATGTTTTCCTCCTCCGACTTGGTGATCATGATGACCGGAATGTCTGGGTGCGACTGGTTGATGCGTGCGAGCGTCTCAAGTCCAGATAGTCCGGGCATGTTCTCGTCGAGAAGCACGAGTGATATGCCTCCGGCATCAAGCGTGTCCAGAGCGTCCTGTCCGTTGCTCACGGTCACGATATCGTATCCTTTGTTTTTCAAAAACATTATGTGTGGCTTCAGGAGATCTATCTCGTCGTCGGCCCAGAGTATTTTAGTCATAGTTTTATTCTTAAGTCTTCAGAATGGATAAGTCGATTGAGTCTTCCGATGTCTCCGTGCTTTCGGGGAAAGTGGTTTCTTCTGGAGCCGCAGTCTCTTCTGGGGTTTCTGTCTCTTCTGAAGATTCAGGTTCTTCTGTTGCTTCGGATTCTTCCGTGACTTCTGTCCCCTCAGAAAGTTCCGTTTCTTCTGAAGCTTCGTTCCCCTCAGAGACTTCTGCGCCTTCCATGGCTGCGTCTACAGCTTCTTCTGCCATGGCATTCTGCTCGAAACGGAAGTACTCTTCAAAAGAACGCCCTTCTTTAAGCAGAAGTTCAAAGTTATACTTCGATATCATAATTGGCCTTACTCCCTCCGGAAGTTGGAAGTCGCGGTTGGTCATCACGCGGCGGTAGTTCTCAAGCTCTCTCAGATTGCTGAATCCCTTGATGACGAGAATACCGACGTTGTCGAAACTCATAGGCTCAAGGTCGAAGTCTTTCACCACAAAGCTCGAGAAGTTGAAGCGCGCTACGTCATAGAGCAGTAGGTTGCCGTTGATCTCATCGCGTGGGTAAGCCAATACGAGATACTGTGGGGAGTTGGGGTCCCTCTCGAAGTTGGCTGGCTGCCCGTCGGAAGCGAGTGGTTGGTCCGCCGATGAGAGGCGGATATCCCATATCATCCCTCGCGTGTTGGTGGCGCCGGAATGCGGTGTCCTGCCCTCGTTGAGTCCCTTAAGCATAGCTCCTGCTACGTCCGTCATGTCCGTGTCTGGCCATTTACGCAGAAGTTCTGTGAGACGATCCTTAAACTGGTCATAATCTCCTTCGGTGAGGTAGGAGAGGGCGTCGATGAAGACGAACTTTGGCATGATGGCAGATAGGGGGTATTCGGCCTCCATCTTTTGAGTGATGGCATGCACCTCAGAGTTGCGGTCGGCAAGATAGTCGGCATAGGCATCGGCATACATCTGCTGCTCCACTGCATGCATCTGCTTCAGACGCTCGAAATAGTCCGGGTCGGACATGGCCTTTCCATAGGGAGACTCGGGAAACTCTGCCATTATCAGGTTTCTCCACAATTCCATGCCCGCTGAGTCGTCGCGACGGGCGGCCATGAGATACATGTTGTAATATATGTCGAGACGATATACGTTGTCCGGGTAGTCGCCCAATAGTTTGTCGAATTCATCACGGGCTGCAGGGAAGTCTTCGAGCTTGTCCTTGAGAATGACGCCCATATTATAGAGACCTTCCTGGATTACGTCGTTGGCCGTAGACTTCTCCTCTTCTGTCATGGGAAGCTGTGCCAGATAGTATTCCGGGTAGTGTGGGTCGGTGGTGTGGTCCGGTTCCCCTTCTTTTCCTCCTGGCTTGCTCTCTCCCTCGGCTGTCCCTTCGGCCGTGGCCTCGCCATCAGTCTCTTCATCTTCGGTCTGTTCGTCTTCGAAAGAGAATGAGGTCTTGTTGCGTCTCCGCCAGTCATCTTCAAGCTTTCTGGCTCCCCACCGACGTTGGAACTCGGTCTTGCCTGCCGATTTGGTGGTGTTGTTATAGAAATACCATGATTTGTCGGAGTTGAACTGCATGGGAGTCGAGCCGCCCTGTTTGTCGATAGGGGAGTTGCCTTGGTCTCGGTTGGCCATGGCTTCTTCTCGGGCAGCCTCCTCGGCAGCCTCTTTTTCCTGTTTCTTCAGACGCTCCACTTGCTCTTCTGCCCATTTCTGGCGTTCTTCCTCAGGTTGTGCTGCTATTGTCAGTAGGGAGTCCTGCAGTTCCACATTGCCGGCATACACGGCAAGTTGGTCGAGCACGTCGGAGCGAAGCTTTATCTGCTTGTAGTCGGGATAATTCTGCGGAAGTTGCGGCAACGCCTCTGAATAGCAAGGCTGTGCCTTGGTGTAGTCGCGCTCGTCGAAGTAGATTCGGCCGAGGGCGAGATTAGCCATCGCTTTGTCCACTCCGTTTCTGGTTGACTTTTCTACGGCAAGCTGATAGGTGGTCTTAGCTGCCGCAGTGTCTTTTCTCGAGAGATAAAGATTGCCTATGGCATAATATATCTGGTCAAGATAGTCGTTGTTGCGCTGATAGCGGGTCATGGCTTTCAGTGCCGACACCTCCTTGGAGATATCGTTGCCGCGATATACCTCGCTCTGCTTGATGCGGGCGTTGAATTTAAGTCTGTATGGTGTGGAAAAGCCACTCCCTGCCTTTTTGAATGCCTCGTATGCTTCATTGTCGTTCCCCGCTTGCCGGCATGCCTGTCCGAGTAGGAAGTAGAGGCGGTTTTTCTGCACTCCTCCGCTTGATGCGGCAGCCTGACGCAGGAAGGGTATGGCTTCTGAATATCGGCCGGCCTTCAGAAGATAGGATGCTTCCACCAAGTCGTAGAGATGGCGAAGGTTCTTGTTCGTAAGGTCTTTGTCTTTTATCTTTACGAGGATATTCTCTGCTTCATAAGTCCAGTCAAGTGCCGCATAACTTCTCGCTTGCCAAAGTTGGGCCTCTGTGACTACCTCAGGTAGCCACGTGAAATGGCGCGATATATACATGAATGTTGCGGCGGCTCCCATGAAGTCGCCATTGAAATATTGCCCTTTGCCGAGCATCAGCCATGCGTTGTGAAGGAATGGGTTGAACTCATCGCGCGCGCGAAAGGCCTTTTCTTTGGCTGACCCAGACTTCTTAGGTGGTTTCTTCTTGATGGAGTGCAGTTGGATGGCCTTTTGCATCTTTTCGATTGTGCGCTTGAAGTCCCCTTTTGGCTTCGGCATGGTCTCGTCGGCCCGCGCGTCGGCGGGATGGGTGAGGAGCATGCGGGTGAAGTCGTCTTCATACCCTTCCTCCATTGTCTTGAGTGTCTCCTTGTAGTGTTCGTTGCCATTGAAGTAGACATTATAGCGCGTGTTGAAGGCCTGCCAGTTGCGCGACATGGCAGTATTCTTCTTCGTCCCGCATCCGGCAAGCATCAGTAGAGCGGTCAATAAGACACTGATTCGGATATGAATATTCTTCGCTATCAATTTTCCTTTTTTATCAATTTTTAAAGTGTTCAGTTAAGTGTACCATTTTTTGATGTAAAGACTCAGCTCGGAGAGCTGTTATTGTGTCGAAACCCCAGACTTCAGCCTGGGGTCAGGCTAAAGACTCAGTAGCCTCGGAGAGGCGATTTGTGGGAGTGTCTTTAATTCCCAATTCTCCATTCTCCATTCTCAATTCCCAATTCTCAATCCCCAATTCTCAATTCTCAATTCTACATATGTATTCCGCGGCAATTTTGGAGGCATCCGTGGTCCCAAGCCGCTTCTTCATGTTGCGATAGCCCGACAGGAGCCAGTCTCTTTGAGGAGATGGCTGCAGAAGCGGGCCGAGCGCACGGGCTATCCGGTCGGCGGTGCAGTTATGGAGAAGCAATTCCGTGACTATCGTATTGCCAACTATCAGATTGGGAAGCGATACGTATTTTACTTTCAATAGTTTTTTCATTATGCTGTAGGTCAGACGCGAACCGTTGGCTCTGTAGCATACCACTTGCGGAGTCCCTATCACCGCTGTTTCCAATGTGGCGGTCCCGGAAGTGACGAGGGCTGCCGTGGAGTATTTTAGCAGTGTATGGGTCGCGCCGAATGCGAGGTTCAGACCTGCATCCTGGGCCACGGAGCGATAGAACTTCTCGGGCACCGAAGGGGCGGCGGCTATGATATACTGATAGTCAGGAAAACGCTTGGCTGCCTCTATCATCAGAGGAAGATTGTTGCGTATCTCTGCCTTGCGCGACCCGGGGAGTATAGCTATGATGGGGCGTATGTCAGAGATTCCTTGACGTTCAAGGAAATGCTTCTTTGGTGGAATGTGAGCCATTGATTCCTCCACTTCCTTCACTGTCGGATTGCCTACATAGCGCACATCCATGCCGTGCCGCTTGAAGTAAGCTGGTTCAAAAGGGAGGATGCTGTAGAGATTGGAGAGATATCTTTTTAGTTTGGGTATCCGCCATTCTTTCCATGCCCACACCTTGGGCGCGATGAGCCAGTCCACTCGTATCCCCAGTGAATGGGCATACGCGGCAAGCTTGAGGTTAAACGATGGATAATCTACTAAGACAAGAACGTCGGGCCGATACTCCTTTACGAGTTCCTTTGCGCGTTTTAGGTTGGAGAGTACAGTCGGTAGCGCACGTATCACCTCGGTGAACCCCATGACATTCATCTTCTCGATGTGAATCT
>CAZIAX010000055.1:0-13603 GCA_964537745.1 uncultured Sangeribacter sp. | reverse complement strand
ATGTTAAAGAAATTCTTTCTAAACCTCCTGTCCTCGTTCGTAGGCTCATGGCTGGCCATGGTGCTCTTCTGCGTGGTGGCGTTCTTTGTGGTGATTGGGCTTGCTGCCCGATTCGGTATCGACGACGAAGCTCGCCGCTCCGTCAAGGTTAGTTCAGACTCTGTGCTCCTTCTCGACCTTACAGGTACAATTATAGAAACTCCTGAGACCGGTCAGCTTGATTTTATGTCGCTCGCTATAGGTGATGGAGTCGAGGCTCCCACTGCTCTTAATATCCTCATCGACGGTATCCGTGAGGCGAAGGAGTCGGATAAAATTAAGGCTATGTATATCAAATGTGGCCATCCGATTGCTTCTCCGGCTACCCTCAATGCTATTCGCCAGGCCGTAGCAGACTTCAAGGAAAGCGGAAAGAAAATATATGCCTATGCAGATGTGCTGACTATGGGCGACTATTTTGTAGCTGCTCAGGCAGATAGTCTTTTCCTTAATCCCGGAGGTGCTCTGGAAGTTTCTGGCCTTGGTGGCACTACACTCTTCTTCAAGGATTTCCTTGATAAGATTGGCGTAAAGATGACTCTCGTGAAGGTCGGCACTTTCAAGTCGGCTGCCGAACCATATATATCAAATGAGATGAGTGCTCCGGCACGCGCCCAGCTCGATACTCTATATGGCAATATGTGGAACTATATCGGAAGAGCTGTTGCAGAAGGCAGAAATGCATTGAATGATTCTTCTCTCAACAAAGCTGCCAACGAATTTATTTTATTTCAGACCCCTGCTACAGTGCTTAAGCAAGGATTTGTAGATCGCCTTCTCTATGAGCGTCAGATCGACGATATTGTTGGCCGTCTTGTCGGCAAAGATGGAGATGATGTGATGTACTATACTCCTGAGGCCCTTTCAGAAAATTCCAACTGGGGAAAGGCTTATCGTAGCAAAGAAAAAGTAGCTGTGCTCTATGCTACAGGCGAGATTCAGGAGTATTCGAAGAGTGGTATCGACTGCTATAAACTCGTGCCTCAGATTACGGAACTTGCCGATGATGATGATGTCAAGGCTCTCGTGCTTCGTGTCAATTCTCCCGGTGGCTCCGTATTCGGAAGTGAGCAGATAGGAGAGGCACTCGACTATTTCAAGTCGAAAGGAAAACCATTCATCGTCTCGATGGGTGACTATGCAGCTTCCGGTGGTTACTGGATTTCATGTACAGCCGACCGTATTTATGCCGACCCTCTTACCATCACTGGCTCAATCGGTATTTTCGGGCTTTTCCCATCCGCAGAAGGATTGGTAAAGAAACTTGGAATTACTCCTCAGACCGTAAGCACTAATCCTGGAAAGAACATCTCACTTTTCTACGACCCTACGCCCCAACAGCTTGATGTGCTTCAAAATTACATCGATGAAGGATATTCACGTTTTGTGAAGCGTGTCGCTAAGGGTCGTAAGATGAAGGAGGAGCGAGTTCGTCAGATTGCGGAAGGACGTGTCTACGATGCCGAGCAGGCTATGAGACTCAAGCTTGTCGACAGACTTGGCTCTCTTGATGATGCTGTGGCTTTCGCTGCCTCTGAAGCTGGATTGAAGGAAGATAAATATGGTGTGGCTGTGTATCCGAAATATAAGCCCGATTTCCTTGATATTCTTAAGTCGCAGGGCTTCGATCAGCTAAATCTGGAGATCTCAAGGATATCAGGAGAGAATCCGGAGTCGGTTCTTATTCGTGAGACTTCACGACTGCTTCGTCAGACTCCTTGGCAAGCAAAAATGACTCCACTCTACATAAGGTTTAATTGATAGCGTAGTCTTTCCTATGACTAAGATAAGTGGTTTTCTAAAATACGTATTGACTCCCTTTTCGTGGCTTTATGGATTTGGAGTCTATGTCCGCAATAAAATGTTCGATTGGGGTGTATTGAAAGAGGTTTCTTTCGATATTCCCGTGGTCGGCGTGGGAAATATTACTGTCGGTGGAACTGGGAAGACTCCTCATGTGGAATATATTCTTGAATGCCTAAGATACAAGAGGAATATCGCTGTCCTCAGCAGGGGGTATAAGCGCAAAACGCGAGGATTTATTGTCGCTTCCTCCAAAAGCACCCCCGACAGTATTGGCGACGAACCGCTTCAAATTTATGAGAAGTTTGGAGGTACAGTTAAAGTTGCGGTATGTGAGAGCAGGGTGAAGGGCGTAAGGGAACTAATTAAAAAATACCCTAAGCTCGACCTTATCGTGCTCGACGATTCCTTCCAGCATCGTTATATCAAGCCAAAGCTCAACATAATGCTGATGGACTATTCGCATCCGGTATATTCCGACGCGATCCTTCCCCTCGGGCGTATGCGTGAGAGCAGCGATGCAAGATATCGTGCTGATATGGTCATCACTACTAAATGCCCCTCTGATATTTCGGCCCTTGACATGCGAATCGTCTCTAAGCGGCTTGAGTTGTTGCCATATCAGAAGCTTTATTTCTCCACTTTCGACTATGGTGGCTTAATACCGGTATTCCCTGATGATTGCACTGAACGCATGTTGATTACGGATATTAGTGCTGATGATTCCGTTATTCTTCTTACTGGAGTAGCTAATCCTCGACCGTTCGTCAATCATTTCCGCCCTTTCCCATTCAAGAAGAAAGTGCTTCATTTTCCTGACCATCATGATTTCAAGAAATCTGACCTTCATGAGATTGAGACAAAATTTGATGCTCTTCCCGGCAAGAGAAAGTTCATCATCACTACTGAGAAGGATGCCGTCAGGATCAGTCATAACCCTTATTTCCCAGTGGAGCTGCGTCCTGTCATTTTCTATATTCCGATTGGAGTGCGTATGCTCGAGACTAATTTCGGATACGATTTCGTGCCCGACCTCGTCCAGGCGATAGATAAACCATAGACGCGATTTCAGCGTTTCATTTATGTTAACTTAAATATAATAAGTAGCTCGCAAAAATTAATGATATGATAAATGCGAGATAATCTTGAGGCAGCTTGGCTGCGGAGCGAAGGAGCTTAGCGAGCTAAGCGACTGAACGACAATGCCAAGATGGCCAAGATTAGCCGCAGTTATCATATCAAGACCATTGCAGTTGCTTAGTTAATATTTGTCGTTTAATTTTTGTGAACTACTTATGATGGAAAAAACTATGCTCGATAAAATAAAGGAGACTTCTTCTTTTATTCGTTCTAAAGTGGCCCAACTTCCAGAAGTGGCCGTGATTCTTGGCTCAGGACTCGGCAATCTCGCCGATAAAATGGATGTCTTGGCCGAAATAGACTATCATGATATTCCCAATTTCCCTGTGTCTACCGTTGCTGGACATGCCGGAAAACTAATATTTGGCACACTCGGTGGCAAGTACATCATGGCTATGAAAGGTCGTTTCCATTACTATGAGGGTTACGACATGAAGCAGGTGACTTTCCCAGTGCGTGTCATGAAAGACCTCGGAGTGAAGACTCTTTTTGTCAGCAATGCCGCCGGAGGTATGAACAAGGAGTTCCGTGTAGGTGACGTGATGGTCATAACCGATCACATCAACCTTTTCCCCGAAAATCCTCTGCGTGGTAAAAACTATGAAGAACTCGGCACTCGTTTCCCGGCAATGACAGAGGCTTATAAGAAAAGCCTCGTGAAGAAAGCCGATGAAATAGCCGGTGAGCAAGGACTTCGCCTGATGCATGGAGTATATGTAGGCACTCCTGGCCCAACATTTGAGACCCCCGCAGAGTATGAATATTTCCGCATCATAGGAGGTGACGCCGTAGGTATGTCTACCGTTCCAGAGGTTATTGTTGCCAACCACGCTGGCATGGATGTTTTTGGTCTCTCAGTTATCACCGACCTTGGAGGCAAGGACATTGACTACGTCCCGACCCACGAGGAAGTGCAGCAAGCAGCAGAGACAGCTTCCCCAGTCATGGTGAAGCTTATCACAGAAATGCTCCGCTCCATATAATCCCAGCTCGGACAGCTGATCTGCCTCAACCTCCTTTCCCCCTCATAACCTCATAACCTCTTAACCCCATAACCTTATAACCTTAAAAATGCTATGGCAGAAATATCAGATTTAGGTGAGTTCGGTCTTATTGACCGACTCACCAAGGATTTCTCACTAAAAAATGATTCTTCAATATATGGTGTAGGTGACGATGCCGCAATCTTGAACTTCGCTGACCGTGACGTCCTCGTCACTACCGACCTCCTCCTCGAAGGTATTCATTTCGACCTTCGTTACGTTCCCCTTAAACACCTTGGCTATAAATCGGCCATCGTAAATTTCAGCGACATTTACGCGATGGGTGGGACCCCACGCCAGATTACAGTCTCTCTTGGTGTCTCAAGCCGTTTCACTGTGGAGCACATTGATGCCCTTTATGATGGCATCCGCACGGCATGCGAGATATATGGTGTCGACCTCGTCGGTGGAGATACTTCCGCTTCCGTGACAGGTCTTGTCATCAGTATTACTTGCATCGGTGACTGTGCGAAAGGTGAGGAAATCAAGCGAGATGGAGCTAAACCGACCGACATAATATGCGTCTCGGGCGACCTTGGAGCTGCCTTTATGGGTCTTCAGCTTCTTGAGCGAGAAAACAAAGTAAGCGCCGGAGCCGGAAAAGATTTCACCCCTGATTTTTCTGGTAAAGAATATATTCTTGAGCGGCAATTAAAACCTGAGGCTCGAAAGGATATCATTGAGGCTCTCCGCGCAGAAGGTATTCACCCGACGGCTATGATGGATGTTAGCGACGGGCTCTCTTCCGAACTTCTTCATATATGCAAGAATTCAAATACTGGATGCCGTGTCTATGAAGACCGTATTCCAATCGACTATCAGACTGCATTGATGGCCGAAGAATTGAATATGAATCTCATCACAGCTGCTATGAACGGAGGGGAAGACTATGAGCTTCTGTTTACTGTCCCACTTACTGAACACGACAGAATTGAAAATATAAAAGGGGTAAAGATGATTGGATACATAACAGAGCCATCACTTGGTTGCGCCATGATAACACGCGACGGACAGGAATTCCCCCTGAAGGCCCAGGGCTGGAACGCCTTCACAAAGCCCGAAAGCAAAAACTCCTAACCCCCTCACCCCATAACCTTATAACCCTTTAACCTTCCTAACCTTCGACTTCATCTTGCAGCTCAAGCTGCAAGATGAAGTCGAGTTAACGCATTGCAACGTGTATTTGTATTATTTAACAGTAGTTTTGCATCCTATCCAAAACTAAAGTGTTAAATTTGCATATTCTTTGCGCATCTTAGTCAGTAGCAGGCTTGGTGTGCTATCGTAAAACTTATAAAATTATTACAGAACTATAACTGAAGCCCTTATGGAACAAACAGTTAATATCCGCGAACTCAATGATCGCATCGCAGCGAAGAGCAATTTCCTTAGCATGATCCGCAACGGTATGGATCAGCGTATCGTAGGCCAGAAGCATCTTGTAGATTCTCTCCTTATAGCTCTCCTTTGCAATGGTCACGTGCTTCTTGAAGGTGTGCCTGGTCTGGCGAAGACCCTCGCTATTAAGACTCTCGCAAGCCTCGTGGATGCAAAATACTCTCGTATACAGTTCACTCCCGACCTTCTCCCTGCCGATGTAATCGGTACACTTATTTATAGCGTTAAGAAAGAGCAGTTTGAAGTTAAGAAAGGCCCGATCTTCGCCAACTTCGTGCTTGCTGATGAGATCAACCGTGCTCCGGCAAAGGTGCAGAGTGCTTTGCTCGAGGCCATGCAGGAGCGTCAGGTGACCATTGGTGACCAGACTTTCCCTCTCGACCGTCCTTTCCTCGTTATGGCAACTCAAAACCCGATTGAGCAGGAGGGTACATATCCCCTTCCTGAAGCACAGACCGACCGTTTCCTCCTCAAAGTAGTCATCGGTTATCCCAACAAGCAGGAGGAGAAGATGATCATTCGCCAGAACATTCGCGGTGCTCTCGATGAGGTCAGAGCTGTGGTGTCTACAATGGATGTGCTCGAGATTCAGAAACTTGTTCGTGAGATCTATATCGACGAGAAGATTGAGAATTATATCGTGGATATAGTGTTCGCTACTCGTAATCCGGCTGCCGCAGGGTTGAAAGACCTTGAGGGTATCATCGCTTACGGAGCTTCTCCTCGTGCTTCTATCTCGCTTGCCCTCGCTTCCAGAGCATATGCTTTCCTGCAGGGTAGGGGATACGTGATTCCGGAAGATGTTCGTGCTGTTTGCCACGACGTGATGCGTCATCGTATCGGGCTTACATATGAGGCGGAAGCCAACAATATCTCTGCCGACGAGATCATCTCGAGCATCCTCGACAAAGTTCAGGTACCCTAAAGAATCACTTGGTTCTTGACTCTTGACTCTTAACTCTTAACACTTGACTCTTAACTCTTAACACTTAACTCTTAACACTTAACTCTTCTCACTTAATCGTTTTGGATGCAAAGGAACTTCTCAAGAAAGTAAGGAAAATAGAAATTAAGTCGCGTGGACTCTCCAACAATATTTTTGCTGGAGAGTATCACACTGCTTTCAAGGGCAGAGGCATGATGTTTTCCGAAGTCAGGGAATATCAGCCTGGCGACGATGTGCGTGATATCGATTGGAACGTTACTGCTCGCCACAACAAACCATACGTTAAGGTGTATGAGGAGGAGCGTGAGCTGACTGTGATGCTTCTCGTAGATGTCAGTGGAAGTCGCGATTTCGGGGCTGTGGGCCAAGTCAAGCGCGAGTTCATCGCTGAGATAGCAGCTACCCTCGCTTTCTCCTCAATCCAGAACAACGATAAGGTCGGTGTGATTTTTTTCAGTGATAAGGTTGAAAAATTTATTCCTCCTCAGAAAGGGAGAAAACATATTCTCTTTATTATTAGAGAAATCATTGATTTTAAGCCTGAACATCGCGCCACTGATATCAATGCTCCGCTCGTATTCATGACAAATGCATTGAAGAAACGCTGCTCTGCCTTCCTTCTTAGCGATTTTATCGACTATCACGACTATTTCAAATCCCTTTCCATCGCCAACCATAAGCACGATGTTGCGGCTATTCAGGTCTATGACAAAAGGGATGCGAAGATGCCCGACGTCGGGCTTGTGCGCCTCCAGGATTTGGAGACGGGACGCGACATCTGGCTCGATACTTCTTCTAAAAGCGTCAGAAAAGCCTATGACAAGGCTTGGTATGAACGCCAGCAGTTCTTTTCGGCTACCACAGCTCGCTGCGGTGTGGATTCCGTATCCGTAGCTACAGATGAAGACTATGTGAAGGCTTTGATAGCTCTGTTCCGCCGACGCGGTTGATTTTTAGATTTAGAAATTTATGATTCAGTCATTTCGCAAATATCTGGCACTTGCCTTAATCGTATTGGCATTCTCATTGCCAGCCGTTGCCTCGGTGAAGGTGACGGCTTCGCTTGATTCTGCCAAGATTATGATGGGCAGAATTGATACTCTCCGTCTGATTGTAGACAGGGAGGCTGCCACTCAAGGCGTGTTCCCTATTTTCAATAAAGTCGCTCCTGGTGGCTACGTCACTCTCTTTAACGATACCGTTGAGCTGGGGGCTCCCACTATCGATACAGTGAATCAAGAAGGTGGGCGTATTATTGAGCGCCTGCGCGTGCCGGTACAGGTATTTGATTCCGGTTTCTACCGCCTTCCTCCTTTTATCTATCTGACTGCCAATGATTCAGTTGGCTCGAATGAGGTGGAGCTCACTGTGGTGCCTGTCAAGGTAGGTGAGAATGATGCTATTTCGGATTTCCGCGACATTGCCGATCCTTCCGACCGTTCTTTCTGGGATTGGATGCCCGATTGGCTTTACGAACTCTGGTGGCTCTGGATTCTCCTTATCGTGGCCGTTGCCGCTGCTATCTACTTTGGCAGCAAATATAAGAAGACCGGTAAGTTTATCACTCTTCCTGAGAAGCCCCAGCCCAAACCTTGGACGGTTGCTTTGCAGCGTCTTGAGAGCTTGAAAGCCAAGAACTTATGGGAAAACGGTCAAGAGAAGGAATACTTCACCGAACTTACCGATATCCTACGTGATTATCTCTCAGCCCGATTTGGTATCAATGCAATGGAAATGACATCGCGCCAGATTATGCAGAAACTTGCTGACCAGGCTGATGTCAAGGAAAAGCGCGGTTACGTCCGCAAGATTCTTGATGTAGCCGATTTCGTGAAGTTTGCTAAGGTGCGTCCATTGCCGGCCGACAATGTTGAGGCGTTAGAAAACGCCGTCAACTTCGTCAATGAAACCATTGAGCAGGAGCCAGATCCTAACGCCACTCCTGATGCGTCTCGTAAGGACGTCCCTCCTTCAATTCCCCCTGTATCTGGAAAGAAAGGAGGTGACCGATGAAATTTCTTCATCCTGGTTTGCTTTGGCTCTTGCTTCTTTTGGTGCCTCTTGTCGTATGGTATGTCATAAAGCATCGAAATGCCAATCCATCTATTGGAGTCTCTACTCTGCAGCCTTTCCTTAAGTTTGGAAACTCTTGGAAAGTATGGATAATGCATCTATGCTTTCCTTTGCGTTTGCTCTGCATAGCGGCTATTATAGTGGCCCTTGCACGCCCTCAGTCTCACGACAGCCTTAAGAATTCCCGCGTGCTCGGCACAGATATCGTTCTTGCGATGGATATCTCCGGATCTATGTCGGCTACCGACTTTAAGCCCAATCGTTTCATCGCCGCAAAGGATGTGGCTACTTCATTTGTAAATTCACGCCCCAACGACAACATGGGTCTCGTGGTGTTTGCTGGCGAGTCTTTGTCTTTGATGCCTCTGACCAACGACCGCGCGGCCCTGGTAAATGCTATTGCTAATGTAGAAATGGGCGACCTTAACGATGGAACCGCCATTGGTGATGGACTGACAAGTGCAATCAACCGTATTTCGCAAGGGAAAGCCAAGTCCAAAAGTATTATTTTGTTGACCGACGGTAGCAACAATGCAGGCGATGTCCCTCCGGTGACCGCCGCTCAGATTGCTAAGCAGAAGGGTATAAAGATTTATACCATCGGTGTCGGCACAAATGGCAAGATGCAGATAGCTGACCCCTACGGATTCTCCTCCACTACTCTCGAGACAAAGATTGATGAACCGCTTCTGCAGAACATGGCCAAGCTCACTGGTGGAAAGTATTTTCGTGCCAAGGATGAGCGTATGCTCAAGCAGGTGTTTGAAGAGATTGACTCTTTGGAGAAGTCCAGTATCGATGTCAATTCGGTCACTCTTACTCAGGAGGAATTCATGCCCTGGCTATGGCTCGCTTTCGCTGCCCTTGCTCTCTCACTCCTCCTACGTTACACAATTATTAGAAGAATACCGTAATGTTTACGTTTGCATATCCGGCTTTACTCATTCTGCTTCTTGCAGTGCCATTTGTCTTGGCGCTATACCTGTTAGCACGCCTTGCAAGAAAGAAAAAACTTGCGAGGTTTGGCAATATGGATGCTCTGAAAGACCTTATGCCGGAGGTCTCTAAGTATAAACCCCCATTGAAAATCGCACTCGAGGCGACAGCTCTCGCTTTACTTGTAATTGGGCTTTGTCGCCCTTGGGGTGGTGTGCATTCTTCAAAAACAGAAAAGGAAGGTATTGAGGTAGTGATTGCTGTCGATGTTTCTAATTCTATGCTGGCTTCCTCCACTTCCGAGAACTCTGGCCCCTCAAGAATGCGCGCTTCTAAACTTGTGCTTGAGAAGCTTATCAATCGCCTTGACAATGACCGTGTCGGCCTTATTGTATACGCAAATGAGTCATATACGCTTATACCTGTGACGAGCGACTATGTCTCTGCAAAACTCTTCCTTAATTCTATCGATCCTTCTCAATACGACAATCAGGGCACCAACATCGGAGTAGCCATCGACCGCGCCATCAAGTCGTTTAGTGCTGATGAGAATATCGGAAAGTCGATTGTACTTATCACCGATGCCGAGGAACTCGAAGACGAGGCCGGGGCTCTTGAGGCAGCTAAACGTGCTAAGAAGAATCATATCCAGCTCAATGTAGTAGGTGTTGGTTCTCCATCTCCCGTCCAGATTCCTACTTCTTCCGGACCGATGATCAACCCTGAGACTGGCATGCCCGTTGAGACTGCTCTCGATGAGAATCTTGCGGCTAAGATAGCTGGTGCCGGCGATGGCATCTATGTCAACGCTTCCAATCCTGATGCCCTCAACGAGCTAGAGAAGCAGATGGATACTGTGAAGAAGTCGGCGTTGCAGACTAATGCATATGCTGTCCACGATGAGCTTTTCAGCATTTTCTGTTGGGTCGCTCTCGCCCTTTTGATTATCGACGTTTTCATTCTTGACAGAAAGATCAGTTGGCTCGATAAGATCACCTTCTTCAAGAAAGAGGCTAAATAATGTAAGTGAAGTTATGAAAAGATCATTTTTTAAAAATATAAAAGTCCTGACTCTTCTCCTTTCTTTGGTTGTGGTGCTCATGTCTGCTTTCGATATGGCGGCTACTACCAACCGTAAGGAGCGTAAACTTGTGGACAAGGGTAATTCTTATTTCCGCAATGGAAATTATCTTGAGGCTGGAGAGATGTATCAGCAGGCTTTGAAGATTGAGCCTGGTTCTAAGGAGGCTCTCTACAATCTTGGTCTTACGTATATTCGCCGCGCTTCAGCAGCCCAGTCTGATTCTTTGCGTCAGCAATTGGCCAAGGCCGGTGCTGAGGCAATGCAGGCTGTTGCCCAGGCTGTGAAGGAAAAACCAAATCTTGCTGCCGATGCTATTTTCAATCTTGGCAACTTAGCCTTCAATGCTGAGGATTACGCTCAGGCAGTGGCTATGTATAAGCAATCACTGCGCATCCGGCCAGAAGATGAGAAGACACGTCGAAATCTCCGCATTGCCCAGAAGAAACTCCAGCAGAATCAAGATCAGAATCAAGATCAAAATAAGGATAAGAACAAAGATCAAGACCAAAACAAAGATCAAGAGCAAAACAAGGAGCAGAATCAAGACCAGAATCAAGAGCAAAATCAAGACCAGCAGAACCAAAATCAGCAAAACAAGGATCAGAAGCAAGAGCCTGAGATAAATCCGCAGGCTGCCGAGCAGATTCTTCAGGCTCTTGAGAATAAGGAGAATCAGACTCGTGCACGCGTGAATAAATCCAACAATGGCCAGGAAGCAGCTGGACGTGGACGCAACACCAAGCGCTGGTAGCGGCCGATTCTCAATTCTAAATTCTCAATTCTAAATTCTCAATTCTTTTTGTATGACCCATTATAGACTTTATATATTGACGCTTCTCCTTTTGCTCCTCTCGGTGTCTTCCTATGCCGCTGGGAAGTTTCAGGTATCTGTATCAACTCAGACGGGTGACGATGATATCGAGGTAGGCGAGCAGTTTTACGTCTACATGAAGCTTGACAACATTGATGGCGAACCCTCCACTCCTGATGTGCCGGGTGCAAAGGTGAAGTATTTCACTCTCAGCAGTCAATCTTCATCAATCACCACTATCAATGGTAAGATGACCCGTTCAAGCTCCAGAACCTATGTGGCTACTTGCTCCGCTTCCAAAGAGGGTTCTTTTTCTATCGGACCTTTCACAGTCGATGGTGTGCATAGCAACAAGGTGTCTTATAAGATAGTCAAGTCTGGGTCTGGATCTCTTTCCCGCCAACAGCAGCGTCAGCAGCAACAGCAGGCAGCTGCTCAGCAAGGCGTTCAGCCTCAAGATCGTGACGAGAATGAGGGGCCGAAATTTATTGGAAAGGGTAATGAGAAACTTTTCTTGAAAGCTTCTGTATCAAAGACTACCGCTTATGAGCAGGAAGCTCTCGTTTATACTGTTAAGCTTTATTCTTCCTATGCTCCGATAAAGTTTATTGGGGCTACGGAAGCCCCCAAGTTCGATGGATTCGTAGTTGAAGAGTCGGATGAGACGTCAAAGTCTTTACACTATGAGACTTACAATGGCCATGAGTATGCAACTGCTATCATAGCCCGCTACATCATCTTCCCTCAGATGACAGGAAAACTTACTGTCAAAGGTAACACATATACTGTCAGCACTGATGAGCAGGAATATTACGACGATCCATATTTCCGGATGTTGACCGTACGTAGGCCAATTCAGCTTAATGTGACTCCGAATGACCTTGTAATAGATGTAAAGGCTCTTCCAACTCCTCAGCCAGCTGATTTCTCAGGGGGGGTTGGTCAGTTTTCTATCTCTTCTTCTCTTCCTTCGGCTTCTTTGAAGACCAATCAGGCTGCCTCTATAGTTTATGATGTGAAGGGTAGTGGCAATATCAAGTATGTCAAGTTGCCAGATCTGAATGCGCTTTATCCTAAACAGCTTGAGGTCTTCAGTCCTAACACGAGTGTGGAGGCCGTTGCCAAGGGCTCAACTGTGACTGGTAGCGTAAAGTTTGATTATTCCTTCACACCACTGGAGATGGGTACATATCAGATTCCAGAGGTTTCACTCGTCTATTTTGACCCGGTCACTGGAAAATATGAAAAGGCAGTGGCCAAAGGATATACTGTGGAAGTCGACAAAGGAGCGCTCTCAGATAAATCTCAGACTAAGAATAGACTCAAATTCCAGGAGGAGCTGATGCCTGTAGGTAAGCTTGCTAAGCAGCGTGTGCCTCTTATTTATAAATTTGGATATTGGCTCTGGTTCATTATCCCGACCGTAGCACTTGTCGTAATTGTAATAATCTATCGTCGTCATCTCAAGAGTGCGGCTGATATTGTCGGCACTCGCATGCGTAAGGCCGGAAAGGTCGCGGCTCGACGCCTCAAGAAAGCAGCAGCTTGCATGAAGACGGGTGATAGAGAGAAATTCTACGATGAGATGCTCGTGGCTCTTTGGGGCTACGTCGGAGCGAAGCTGAATATACCCACATCTGAGCTTAATCGTCAGAATGTAGCGCAACGGCTTACTGATGCTGGAGCTTCCCAAGAGATTGTTGACCAGTTTGTGGGCGTGCTTGACGACTGTGAGTTCGCAAAATATGCACCTGGGTCAGGGGATGATGAGCTGAAAACTGTTTATCAACGAGGAGCTGACGTAATCAACGCCCTCGAGGATGCCAAACTTACTGGATCGCAAAAAAATTGAAAGATATGAGACTGACACATATTTTACCCTTTTCAGTGAAGACATTATCTTTGATAATGCTGACCATTGTGGTGGTACTTGGTTCTTCTTATACAATGGCAGCAGAATTGTCTCCCGTAGCAATGGCCGACACTCTCTATGAGCGTGGGGAATATGCAAAGGCTGCAGAGGCCTACCTCGCTGTGGCTAAGGTAGACGGTGACTCTCCGGAACTTTTGTTCAATCTTGCTAATTCTTATGCGCAGGTTGGTGACTTGGGTAGCGCAATCCTTTACTATTCCCGCGCCAATCGTTTGGCTCCAACCAATAAGGCGATTAAGAACAATCTTGAATATTTCTCGTCGAAGGTTGAAGATTCCAACCGCGCAGAGCTGCGTGGAAAGAAGACAAGCGTGGCTCCAGACCATGCCACATTCTTTCAGTCGGTCAATAGATTCATATGCGCTGACTTTCCTCGCAATATGTGGGCCTATATAGC
>CAZIAX010000054.1:0-13645 GCA_964537745.1 uncultured Sangeribacter sp. | reverse complement strand
CGTGGTAAGGACTCCACTCGCTGATGAAGGGGTTGAAACCGTAGGCCATCATGCTGGCGGTGTTGGTGTAGCCACCTGTAGGGAGTTTCTGCACGCTCACCTGAGTCTCGGTGCCCTGAGTCTTGCCGCCGAATGGCATAAGCACTGTAGATGCACCGATGGTAGAGTCAAACATCTCGATGAGGCCCTTCTGAGAAGTCACATTCTCGTCGGCGAGCATCTCTTCGAAAGAAGCGGGAGACTTGTGAGGCATCTCTGACTCAACAGCACCGATAGTCACGGTAGCCTTGCGGGTAGCGCCTGCTGAGTCGATAAACTCGCGGCTTAGGTCGGCCACGACCTCGCCATTCATCATCATGCGCATGCGGCCACGGTCTGTGACGTCAGCTACATGTGTCACCTCAAGGTTTTCCTCCTGGCAATACTTGATGAATTCCTCCATGTCTTTCTTCTCAACCACCACACTCATGCGCTCCTGGCTTTCGCTGATGGCAAGCTCAGTGGCATTAAGGCCGCTGTACTTCACTGGTACGCGGTCGAGATATATGTCAAGGCCATCGGCAAGTTCGCCGATTGCCACACTGACACCTCCAGCACCGAAGTCGTTCGACTTCTTGATGAGGCGAGTCACCTCAGGACGGTGGAAGAGACGCTCGATCTTGCGCTCCTCAGGAGCATTACCTTTCTGCACCTCGCTGCCGCACTGCTCGAGCGAGCTTACGTTGTGCTCCTTGCTTGAGCCGGTAGCTCCGCCAATGCCATCGCGGCCTGTGCGGCCACCGAACATCAGGATAACGTCGCCGGCAGCAGGACGCTCACGACGAACGTCGGCCTGCTTCACCGCACCTACCACAGCACCAACCTCAAGACGCTTAGCGACATAGTTGGGGTGGAATATCTCGCGCACGTGGGTTGTGGCGAGACCTATCTGGTTGCCATAGCTGCTGTAGCCGGCGGCTGCACGTTTGGAAATGACGCGCTGCGGGAGTTTGCCCTTCATGGTCTCGCTAACCGGCTTGTAGATATCTCCGGCGCCAGTCACGCGCATAGCCTGATATACGTAGCTTCGGCCACTCAGCGGGTCTCGGATTGCGCCGCCGAGGCAAGTGGAAGCACCGCCGAAGGGTTCTATCTCTGTAGGATGGTTGTGAGTCTCATTCTTGAACATCAGCAACCATTTTTCTTTCTCTCCATTCTCTGTGTCGACGTCGATCACGATGGAGCAAGCGTTGTTCTCCTCGCTCTCCTCCTGATCGTCGAGTATACCCTTTGCCTTGAGCCAGCGAGCACCGATGCAGGCAAGATCCATCAGGCAAATGCGCTTCTCCTCACGGCCAAGGTCCTTACGCATCTGCTTGTAGAGGTCGAGAGATGCCTTGATGTCGTCTGCCACCGGGCTATCCTCCACGTTGATATCGGTAAGCTCGGTCATGAAAGTAGTGTGGCGGCAGTGGTCGCTCCAATATGTGTCGAGGATGCGGAGCTCAGTCTCGCGTGGGTCACGGCCCTCTTTCTTGAAATACTCGACTACTGTCATTAGGTCGGCGTCATTCATGGCGAGACCCATTTCCTTGATGAACTCCGGGGCCTTCTCAAGAGTGATGTCGCGGAAACCCTCGAGGAGTTTCACCGGAGAAGCCACGGCGCGCTCAGGAGGGCAAAGCACCGACATATCCTTGCGGCGTGACTCAACGGCATTGATGGTGTAGTGAGCGATCTTCTCGAGGTCGGCGTCGGAGACGGCATCGTCGAAGATCATCAGTTTTGCGCTGCGGATCTCAGCCTCAGAAGTAGGGTCGATGAGCTTGACGCAATCTTCGGCAGAAGATGCTCGTTGGTCAAACTGGCCTGGAAGGCACTCCACGGCAAGATATTTTTTACCTGTAAGATCAAAATCCTCAACTACGGTGTCGGTGGCGGGTTCGCCGAAGACACGGTATTTCGCCTCTTCCACCAGAGCTGTGTCAGCGTTGAAGACGTCGTAGACGCATATCAGACGCAGGTCTTTGATGTTGAGACCGAGGTTTTCATTGAGTTCCCGACGGAGACTGTCGGCTTCTACGCGGTAGGAGCCGCTCTTCTCCACGAAAATTCTTTTGTTTTCCTTCATATGTTGTGTGTTAATTTAGTTCGCTTGCGAGGACTTTTTCGGCTTGTTTTTTGCGGAAGGCAGCCATTTTCTCTTCGAGGGCTTTGTCGGTGACGGCCATAATCTCCACTGCAAGTAGCGCAGCGTTTTTTGCACCGTCGATGCTGACAGTAGCCACCGGGATTCCTGATGGCATCTGCACCATTGAGAGGAGAGAGTCGAGTCCATCGAGAGTGCGGGCCTTGATGGGGACACCGATCACCGGGAGAGTGGTGAAGGCAGCGCAGACTCCTGCGAGGTGAGCAGCTCCACCTGCAGCTGCGATGATGGCGGCATATCCTGCCTCGCGGGCACCGGATACCCATGCTTCGAGCTCATGGGGAGTACGGTGTGCGCTAAGCACTTTCTTGTCGTAGTCTACGCCGAATTCGTCGAGAATCTCAGCACTTCCTTTCATTACGGGCCAATCGGAAGCGGAACCCATTACAATACCGATTTTCATTGCTGTCATTGTGTTATTATAAATGCAGAGAACGCATTCCGAGAGGTCGGAACGCGTTCTATCCTATGCGTGATAATCCGAAACTGCACGACACATCATGACTTCGAGTCCACACACTTGTGCCAAGGCCTTGTTGCAACGATGCAATCGGCTGGATGACTGATGCTTATGACGGTGTCTTTGCTTACTGAAAATGGACATGTTTCGGTGTTAATTTCTTAAAATGAAAACTTGGTGCAAAGTTAATCATTTTTTTTTGATTTTCCAAAAGAAATGGGTTCTTTAACTTTGCGGACCCCACGAATCGCCTCTCCGAGGCTGCTGTGCATTTTCATCTACCCCAGGCTTAAGCCTGGGGTTTCGACACGATTATCAGGTCTCCGACCTGAGTCATTCGGTATGTGAATGAGCCCTCCCCAACTTGAGTCTGTTGAAATTTCGGCAACGCCTCACTGACTGAAGTTATTCATCTTTGCGGATGGCTACTCGGCGGATTTTGCCGGAGATAGTCTTGGGGAGCTCATCGACAAACTCCACGATGCGAGGGTATTTGTAGGGGGCAGTGACGCGCTTCACGTGGGCCTGGATGTCTTTGATTAGTTCAGGACCCTCTTTGCCCTTATAATCGTTGGCGAGGACTACAGTGGCTTTCACTATCTGACCGCGCACCTCATCCGGCACACCTGTGATGGCACACTCCACTACTGCAGGGTGAGTCATAAGGGCACTTTCCACCTCGAACGGGCCGATACGGTAGCCGGAAGACTTGATGACGTCGTCTTTGCGACCGACAAACCAGTAATAACCGTCTTCGTCGCGCCAAGCCACGTCGCCCGTATGATATAGCCCATCGTGCACGGCTTCTTCGGTGAGCTCAGGGTCGTTGAGGTATTCCTTGAAGAGACCCAGTGGTTTTTTGCCTGGGTGCAGACGTACAACAATCTCACCGTGGACACCGTCTTCCACCGGTTCGCCGTTGTCGTCGACAAGATCGATGTCGTATTCAGGGCCCTTGAGTCCCATTGAGCCAGGTTTGGGTTCGCACCAAGGATAAGTGGCGACAGTGAGGGTAGTCTCTGTCTGGCCGAAACCTTCCATAAGTTTGAGGCCTGTCAGTTTCTTCCACTCGTCGAATACACTTGGGTTGAGAGCCTCACCGGCGATGGTGCAATATTTTAGAGAAGAGAGGTTGAATTTTGAGAGGTCTTCACGTATGAGGAAACGGAAGATAGTAGGAGGTGCACAAAGCGAAGTGATGTTGTAATCATGGATTTTGTGGAGCACGTCCACTGGTTCGAACTTGTCGAAATCATATACAAACACATCAGCTCCGGCAATCCATTGTCCATAAAGTTTGCCCCATACTGCCTTACCCCAGCCGGTATCGGCAAGCGTGAGGTGAAGGCTGTCTTCATGGAGATTGTGCCAATAAGCTGCAGTTATGATATGGCCGAGAGGATAGGTAAAGTCATGGGCCACCATCTTGGGTTCTCCTGTAGTGCCAGAAGTGAAATAGAGCAGGCTGACGTCGTCGTTGGTATTGGCGAGTTCCGGGCGCACGAAAGGAGACGCCTTTTCGATAGAAGAATTGAAATCGTACCATCCTTCAGGAACTACCGGACCGGTAGACACCACTGCTTTCACAGATGGACATTTTGGAAGAGCCTTTTCAATATGGTCAACAATCACCTTGTCGCCTGCACAAACGATAGCCTTTATGTCGGCCATCTCGCAGCGATATACGATGTCTTTCGGGGTAAGAAGATGAGTGGCTGGGATGACGGTGGCGCCGAGTTTGTGGAGAGCCACGATAGAAAACCAGAACTGATAATGACGTTTTAGAATGAGCATCACTTTATCACCGCGACCGATTCCAATTGATTGGAAAAAAGATGCTGTCTTGTCAGATTCGCGTTTGATGTCTGCAAATGTGAAGTGTCGTTCCTCACCCTTGTCGTTGGTCCAGAGAAGAGCCTCTTTGTCGGGTTCTTTTTCGGCCCAGGCATCGACTACGTCATATCCAAAGTTGAAATTTTCAGGCACGTTTACTTTGAAATTGGCCATAAAGTCATCATAAGACTCGAATTGAGTCTTATCCAAGAATTTACCTAACATATTTTTTACCTGTATTCGAATTTAGAATTGAGAATTTAGAATTGAGAATTATAATGCATTTGGCATATTATTATTTGTTGGAATTATTTCTCCATTCCACATTCTCAATTCTCAATTCTCCATTCTTAATTGATGATTGCTATCATTTTTGCTTCCTTGTCGCCAATAGCGCGGAGCGCATGTGGCATCGTAGCGTCGAACATTATGCTGTCGCCGGGACGAAGGATAGTGGTCTTTTTGCCGATTGTAATCTCTAATTCTCCTTCCACCACATAGTTGAATTCCTGGCCCTCATGAGTGTTGGGGGAGTGGACTGTGCCAGCAGTGTGGTCGGGAGATATTGTCACCATGAAAGGAATCATATTACGCTGGCGGAATCCGGAAGCGAGGTCTTCGTAGGAGTAAGCGGCGCGGCGCTCAACCTTGACACCTTTCCCCTTACGGTTGACGTAATATGTATTCATCTTAGGTTCTTCTCCGAACAGAAGAGCAGTGAGTTCCACACCGTTGCGGCTTGCAAGGCGCTGAAGGAAGCTCACGGGTATATCATAGTCGCCACTCTCGTATTTGATCAGCGTCTCTGGTGTCACGCCGCAGTCTGCCGCCATTTCCTCCACCGTAAGGTCAAGGGAGTCGCGGAGACCTTTGAGTCGCTCGGCGAGTTGCATAAGTTCGTTCATATGTTACCTGTCTTTGTTGTTGATTATACGTATTTCCTATTTGTTTTGCAAAAATATACATTTTTTTTAATTTGACCAACGAATTGCACAATTATTTTAATTTGTGAAAAGAAGAGACGGCCGCTTTCGTGGGAAAGCGGCCGCCGGGAAGTAGTATGCTTGGAATGTATTATTCAGCAGCGAGCATATAAAGAGAGGGGAGAACTGAATTAGCTTGCTCAGTGTCGTAGCATCCGAAGGAAGCGTAGGAAATTGAATACTGAATCCACTTGCCACTTCCGACATTGGTGATAGTCCAGAGACCTTCACTGTTGCAGGAAGCAGTAAATATATAGCTTGGATCAATTGCTCCGTCAGTGACAGCAGGTGCGTCATTCAGATTGAATGATGTATATGTGCCAGACATGTAGCTGTAGCGACCATTGGAGTCTACGATGAAGAACTGGCCTTCACCGAGTTTGTATTCCTTGTCGCCAACGACAGCAGTGCTTGCAAATGTAAAGGCATTGACCTCATTCTTCTCTTCAATTACAGTTCCAGTGATCTTGACAGGAGAAGTGTACATATATCCATAGTTCTTAGAAGCTGCAGTTGGAATAGCACAGATACCTTCGGCAACGAGGAGATATGCGCGGTCGAGAATCAACTCGGTAGTGTAGTTGAAGTAAGCCTTGCCAACATATTTCACAAAATTCCATTTGCCGTCTTTCTTGATGAATTGAGCGGTCTTAGTCTGGAGGTCGTTGTTGTTTACAGTCCAGTTCGAACCATCAAACACGAGTACAGCACATGCAGCTCCGTTGTAGACAACAGCCATGGTGTCGCCAGTCACAGCGTAAGGATAGTTGTTCTTCAGGAAGAGTGGCAGATATATATCAGCATCTTCAAGCTTGTTGGCAGCGAAGCCCATAGCAGTGTAGTCTGCCGCATCGAGAGCCACGACGCCCTCTGCGGGAGCCCACTTGCTTCCGTCAAATTTATAGACAGCGTTCATGGTTGTCGAAACAGGAGTGCCAGCTACGACTTTCTTAGCCGAGATAGCGGAAGCTTGAGCAGACAGAGCTGCATTGTACATTTTGGGTAGACTGCCTTTTTCGCTATCGTATGAGCCCCAGCTATTGTATGAGCCGTCATACTGAATCCATTTTCCAACTTCAGTATTAGTGATGGTGACAGACCCATCTGCACCATCGGTCAATGTCCAGACAGCACCAGTCTCGGGGAGGTCGGCAGAGAAATTGAAGTTATTGTAGGTACCAGTCTGATAAACGTAGCGTCCATAAGAGTCTTTGATATAGAAACCGCCGTTGGTCACTTCAAATGTGAATGCATTTGTTGGATCGGCAGAAACAACCGCACCGTTTTCTACAGTCATGTCTACGCTTGAGAGATAACCATAAGTCTTGCTTTCAGCAACCGGGCCAGCTCCGTGTCCATCCTCGGTCACGAGATAGAATTTAGGAGCGGGAGCTTTGTAGAGAACGGGGAGGGATCCCTTGGCATCAGCATAAGAGCCCCAGCTGCTGTAGCCACCATCATACTGAATCCATTTGCCGACAGTAGTGTTGGTGATGGTAGCCTGTCCGTTGGATGCAACGTCAACAGTCCAAACTGCACCGCTTTCTGGAAGTGTTGCAGAGAAGTTAAAGCTATTGTACGTGCCAGATTGGTATACATAGCGACCATATACATCCTTAATATTGTAGCCTCCGGCAGTAGGAATGAATGTGAAAGCGTTAACTTCGCTTGCACTCACTGTTCCGTTTGAAACAGACATTTCCACTAAAGGCAGATATCCATAACCTTTCCCAGCTATCGGACCTGCACCGTTTGACCCATCGGCAACGAGGAAGAATGTGCCTCCAGCGAATTCCTCTGTCTCAGAATCTGAAATGAAAATAGGGTTAGTAGCACTCTCGTTGTAGCTTACGATAGCAAGTTCACCATCGGCTGCATCGGGATATGCGTTCTTGAGGAATGCCGGAATCTTATTCTCGGCAGGAGTCATAGGAGCGAAAGCATTGATATAATCCTTGTCGCTGCCCCATGCTGAGATATAGTCGTCTTTGCTTATAGTGTACTTTTGGGCACCGGCCACCTGGGCGATGATTGGGTCGGTGAGGCCGGTCTCTTGATAAGTGACGTTGACCTTCGAACCTTCAGAAGCAAGGAAGTAGGGAGCGCTGCTTGAAGCGAGGAAAGCCGGGAGATACTCTTTGGCAGGGATCTCTGCGGAGAAGAGTCCGTTGTTGCCGACAGCCTTCAAGGCATTGCTCAGTCCGGCAGCCTCTGCGAGAGCTTTGTTAGTAGAGTTGGAAGCAACCGCAGTGTAGTCGGCTCCAGACATAGTGAACTCTGCCTCGATGGCCTTGTCGTAGTTGACGCCGCCCTCGAATCCGTCTAAATGGTCGTTCCATGAGTTTTCGCTACAGGAAGCCAACATTGCAGTCGCTCCTAAGGCGAAAAATATGTTGTTAACTGAAATCTTCATATCGTAGTCTTAGAATGTGAGTTTGAGACGAAGTGAATAAGTGCGGCCGAAGCTGTAGAATACTCGGTAAGCGTTCTGCCATGTGCCATTGCTGGTAGCCGATGTGTAGGCGTCCATTATGTAGTTGTAGTTGCAAAGGTTGTTGACGTTGCCGTAAACGGTAGCGTTCATGCCTCCGAGCTTGAAGGAGTAGCTTGCGCTGAGATCGAGCTGGTTGCCCCATGGAATTTTCCAAGGCTCGCCGAGTTCGAGAGTCTGGCCAGTGCTAAGGTTGCTACCAGTGATAGTGTAATCAGAATAGTTGCGAGCTGAAGCAACCCAGTCTACTCCGATTCGCCACCCCTTGAGGGGCTTCACTGTCATGCTGAGAGAGCCTGTAGACTGAGCGGAACCACCGACCTTGCGGCCTTTTGTATTAAGTTTAGCCCAAAGGTGGTCTTCAGCCATGATGCCAGATGCAACAGCACCAGTGCTGAGGTTGGCGAGAGGCTGAGACTCTGAATTATAGAAGTATCCGATGGTGTTAGAGTCGTTGACCCAGTCGCCATAAGAGAACATACCTGAGAACTCAAGCCACTGGAAAGGCTTGTAGGTGGCTGCCACCTCAACGCCCATGTGGCGTGAAGCAACGCCGCTCATGTTCATTACGTAGCGAGTACCGTCTTGCATAGTATTGCTCTTAACCATAGTCTGGTCCATCCAGCGGGTGAAGTAACCATTGACCTGAGCGGTGAATTTCGGAGAGTGGAACTCATAGCCAATTTCAGCAGACACACACTTTTCGTTGAGTGCGTTGGGGTTGGCTGCGTTAGAAACCTCTCTTGAAAGGAAAGCAGCTGACATGAACGGAGCACGGCTGATGTAGCCACCATTTGCGAATACGTTGTTGTGGCGGTCGATATTATAGTTGATACCGGCCTTTACATTGCCTGCGAGGAAGTTCAAAGTCTCAGAGCGTTGGTGCTCTTTGTCGTAGTAGAAACGGTTGACGAGCCAGTCGGAGTTATTGTTGACAGAACCTCCGAGGAAGACATTGAGTTTGTTGTCTTCGAGACAGCTGTATTCGAGCTGAGCATAAAGACCTTCCTGTGCTACATATCCAGTATAGTTACGATATACTATGTCGCCTACACCAAGTTTCTGATACTGCCAGTTTGGATCTGCAGCTGCAATGTTGTTGGCGGGAAGTACGCTTTTACGTGAAGAGTCGTCGATATAATACTGTCCGTTGAAGAGGTCGCTAATCTTAGTCTGGTGAAGGCCTGCATAGTAGCGAACGTCAAGACCCACGAGGAGGTTGAGGTGATTTTCGATGAGCTCATTCTTATAGGTTGAAACAAGGCCGACCCAAGTGTGGTTGTTGATAGACTGAGCCATTACCATATTTGAGCCTGTGGTAGAAGCAGCGTTCATCTCTTCGATGGCAGCATAGTCAAAAGTGCCATCGGCGCAGCGCCAAGTGTCAGAGAGGACGCCGTTGCTTGCGCCATACCACTGGCTGCGGTAGTCGGAAGTACGACCCTGGCCGCTGCTGCCGTAGCCATTGGCGATAGAGAGGTAGACAGCGGTAGAGAGACTTGACTTATAGTTGATTTGCCAAATATGGTTAAGAGAGATCTGAGGCTTGTGGAAATGGTTCTGGTTGGAGACGTATTGCTGTCCGTTGAGACGATAACCGAAAGTAGGGTTGTAGCGATACATGCTTTCGCCGTCCATGTAGTTTTTCACATTCTGCCATCCTTCTACAGTAAGACCGTTGTTTGAGTCACGTTTCCAGTGATCTTGGGGAGAACCGAATGCGGTGAGGCTGAGTTGATGTTTGTCGTTGATTTTCTTAGAGACATTGACAAACCATGTGAATGCGTCGAAACGAGTACCCTGGATGTATCCGTCGCCCCACTTGCGGCTACCCATGATTGTGATAGCCCAGCCATTCTTCATAAGGCCGGTGGAAGCGGAGAATCCTATGTGGTTCATGTTGTCGTTGCCCATACCATA
The DNA here is from genome assembly GCA_964537745.1 of uncultured Sangeribacter sp. Lineage (GTDB taxonomy): Bacteria > Bacteroidota > Bacteroidia > Bacteroidales > Muribaculaceae > Lepagella. The sequence goes on along the minus strand of CAZIAX010000054.1, from coordinate 3,770 downwards.
GAAGATTGTGCCTCCCTTTTTAGCATCAAGGCTCTTGGTAGTGATATTGAGCGTACCGCCCACAGAAGGAGTTGAGATGATTGCTGCGCCAAGACCACGTTGAGTCTGCATAGATGAAGTCACATCGCTGAGACCAGACCAGTTTGACCAATACACGCCACCCCATTCCATATCGTTGACAGGAATACCGTTGACGAGCTGAGCCACGTTGGCGCTCTTAAAACCACGCATGTTGATCTTAGCGTCGCCATAGCCACCGCCGTCTTTAGTAGCCCAGACGCCAGGAGTTGTCTTGAGAACCTCTGGAAATTCCTGACCGCCGAGCTTAGCCTCAATGAATGGAGCATCAACAGTAGAAACTGCAACAGGGGTCTTACGAGTCTTAGCCACAGACTGAGTTACCACCACGTCCTGAAGCATAGTGGTCTCTGGGTCGAGCACCACGCGTCCTACTTCGGGCTGAGCTTTTACTGTCTTGTCCTGAAAGCCTACGTAGGAGATCTTGAGCTCCTTCGTATTGTCGGGAACTGAGAGCGAGAAATTGCCGTCGATGTCGGCGGCTGTAGCCGTCGATGTGCCGGGCACTGCGACAGTCGCTCCAATCAGGGGTTCACCCTGCTTGTCAAAAACGGATCCGCGGCAAACGTAGTTGGCCCATGCAGTTGAGCACAACACCATGAGGGCGGATAAGAGAAACAGTCTCTTCATAGTTTTTAGTTGTTATTGGTTTATGTTGTTTGATTGTTAATCGTTTAGTTGTTTAAGGGTTTAAGCGTTTTTTGGGGTTGGGGGCTGCTCAAGTTTGGTGGTCTGGTTTTTCTTTGATTTGATTTTCACCTTATACATATCAAAACCCTTACCGAAGACACCATTTACAGCTCCTTGGGTAATGAAAGCATCATCGTCGATACCTTTTACAAGACGCATTATGCCGGGAGCTTCAATCTTTCTGCACCATACCATCAGGATTTTGATGGGTTTCTTGCTATACCATCCTTCTCCATCAAGAACTGTCACTCCACGTTTAGCCTCATTGTTGACTGCATCAGCGATTTTTTGCCATTCGCGGCTGAAGATGATGAATTGAACGGCTTGCCGGTTGCCGACCACGATCATGTCGGCGCAGTAGGAGGCAACAAAAGTCACGACGTAGCCGTAGACTATGATGGGGATTCTGGCTTCGAGTCGCTCGCCGAAAGTTCCATCAAAAGGAAGGAATATACTGCTTGTGACGATCACCATGTCTGTTATCACCATGGCGCGGCCTATGCTTACGTTGCTCAGTTTGTTGACCATAGAAGCCACGATATCGGTGCCTCCCGTAGATCCATTGTGAATAAGCACTGTGCCTACGCCGAGACCGCAAATGATAGCTCCAAGGATGGCACTGAGCGACATATCCTCGAGTATAGGATGACCAAGACCCATGAAGAAAGTCTCACCGACACCGATAGAAAGCGACACTATCGAAGCGCCGAAAATAGTGCGGATAACGAAAGTCTTTCCAACGATTTTGAAAGCGAATGCAAGAAGCACAAGGTTGAGTACATATTGGGTTACGGCAACGGGAATAGTCTCGTTTGTAGCGAAATACACGAGAGTGCCGACACCAGTCAGTCCTCCCATCACTATCTTGTGGGGAAGAATGAAAGCGCAGAATCCGAAAGCATACATGAAAATGCCGACTATGATCATAACATAGTCAAAAATCAGGCTCTTACGCGATATGCTGAATCCGAAAATACTTTTCATGATGCAAATTTACAAAAAAATTATTTAAAAATCATTAAATCACTCTAATTATTTATTGTGTGTTTTGCAACATATCAAAAAATTGGAGTATATGGTGAGTGAAAACTGGCAAAAAGAAAGACCTCCGAGGTCGGAAGTCTTTCTTTAACGAGTGTGTTGATTTCTTATTTCAACAGATTTTATTTTTTGATGAGCTTTCCAGTGTGTATCGTTCCGTCGCTAAGGGTGATGCGCTTAATTATGACGCCGTTTGTCTTGCCTGTGACTTTACGTCCGTTGATGTCGAAGAGTTCTGTCTTGACTGCAGAGGCGGCCTGCGACAAGTCGACTGAAGAAGGATCGTCAGGGTTGGAGAGTGAGACAATCTCGCTTTCAGCACGGATGTCGCCGTCGATGTAGAGTGCGCGAACACCTAAAGTGTGGATACCTTGGCGCTTGAAGGCTACGCCATGATAGTTGCCAGAACTGAAGATGTCGTCGCCAGCGTTGAAGAATACCGGAATATCAGTGATTTCCTGAACGCCTTCCTCAAGAAGAGAAGGATATTCCTCTGCAGTGAATGTGAAGAGTTCACCATTGACATAGATATTGTAGTAGATATTATTGTCGAGAAGTATCTGGCCTTCTTTGTTGTCGCCATAGATATTGAATTCGAAAGCGTAAGAATAGTCAGGGTCCATGAAACTGATATCATAGATATCTAAAATTTCCGGAGCAATAGGAGCGTAATCAGTGATGGCTCCTTGAGAGTAGATGCGGTCGATAGCATAATATTCACATGGATACGTCTCGACGTTTCCGAAATTGAAGATTACATATGCATAGTCGTATCCTTCTTCCAACACTGGTCGGAATTCATTTTTCTCTGGATCATAGTTCAGCACCAATGGAGTGTCGACAATCTCGAATGAATACATATCCTGTCCCCACCATTCGTCATACCAGGAGCGGCCAATACCTGCCATCATAAAGATGTAGTGGTTGTAATACTTTCCGAGGAACTGGTCGGATGGGATTGAGAGAGTGTTGTTTTCTTTATCGAAAGTGCCATAGACTACAGCATCGGGCATTCCGCTTGCTAGACCGGCAATATAAGTGACACCGTCGAGTTCACCGATACCAATCTGGCGCATCACGGTATGGTCCCACCCGGTAAGTTCATCTGCAAGCACATATGAATAGTCGTACTTTATGCCATCAGGAATTTTTGCTGGAGTCGCTTCAAATGGAAGAAGGTTGAGATACATTTCACCATATCCTTGCCATGCGCCTTCAAACGTCACGCCCAGCATATAATCATCTTCCATGCCATAGCTGCCATCATCCATCTTTGTGAAGAGAATACTTCTCGTTTCTTCAGCAGGGATGAATGTGGTGTAATAGTCGTCGGGATCATAAGGCGACTGCACCTCAGCATATTCCAGGACATCAACCAATAGATCAAAAGTTCCCTCCTCATCTTCAGCACGATAGATCACCTGAGGAAATTCGAAGAGCAGACCCTCGTCGGTAACTTTACCTTTGATGTAAGTGTCCCACTCGAGCATACTGACGGGATTCTTAAGATAGACCTCTCCATCATCAGTCCATACTCCTTCATAGGCAATTCCAAAGGTCTCGTCCATCGAGACTTCGTCGTAGTAAAGATAGAAGGTATTGGAAGAACCAAGCATAGTCTTGGTAGTGCCAGCCGGGGCTTCTGTGATTAATTCTCCATTGCTCTCGTCTGAACGGGTGAGAGTGGCAGCTTTTGCCATCTTTGCTCTTTCGATGACAGGAGAATTTTTCAGTGCTCCATAAGTTTTAGTGGTAGCGCCGGGTATGCCCGGAGTGATGGATGCACTGTGTTTTTCCGTAACTTTCAGACCCGCAGATGCCGACATTGTCAATGCGGCAGCGGCAAGGGTAAGTAGTAAATTCCTCATAAGCATTCTTGTGGATTTTTGATTGTTTGTACTTATTCTTTTTATCTAAAGTGCAAATATAAACCAAAAATCTACAAAAATCCTTAATCTGGT
>CAZIAX010000053.1:0-13696 GCA_964537745.1 uncultured Sangeribacter sp. | reverse complement strand
CCAAATGCGACCATTTTACGGTAAGTCGCATATTGCTCGAGGGCGAAATGAGTCTTGGATTCAGCGGCTCCTCCTTTACAGTCCTGATGTGTATAGAAGGAAGCGCCACTTTAGACTACGAAGGGGGAACGACTGAAATGAAGACAGGAGAAACCCTGATGCTCCCGGCAGCCCTCCGCAACGTAACCCTAAAAGGCAAAGCCACCCTCCTCTCAGCCACCTCCTAACCCCATAAGCGGGGTATTCAGTTCCGAGTAATATTTTTTGATGTGACTACCCAGCTCGGAGAGCTGTTATTGTGACGAAACCCCAGGCTTCAGCCTGGGGTCAGTACTAAGTGCCCAGTAGCCTCGGAGAGGCGATTTGTGATAGGTCGTTATCACGTCCCCATGCACCTTAACCCCCCTAAACCTCCTAAACTCCCTCAACTTAGATAAAGGAGTCTTTAAACCCAAGGAAATAGAGCACTCCGTCGATGCCGATGGTGGAGATGGCCTGGGGAGCATTGGCTTTTACTTTTGGTTTGGCATGGAAAGCTATACCAAGGCCGGCAGTAGTAAGCATAGGAAGGTCGTTGGCTCCATCGCCGACGGCAATTGTCTGAGCAATGTCGACGTTTTCCACTTGTGCGAGAAGTCGCAGTAACTCAGCCTTTCGCCTGCCATCGACTATATCGCCTAAATATCGTCCGGTGAGATGTCCGTCTACGATTTCCAGATCGTTGGCATAGACATAGTCAAAACCGAAACGCTGTTTAAGATAATTGCCGAAATAAGTGAATCCGCCAGATAAGATTGCTGTCTTATATCCAGCTCTCTTCAGCACCTGCATCATACGGTCTACCCCCTCCGTTATGGGGAGGTTTTTGGCGATGTCTTCCATTACGCTCTCGTCGAGACCCTTCAGCAGCTCTACTCGGCGCTTGAAGCTCTCGCAGAAATCTATCTCGCCGCGCATTGCGCTCTCAGTGATGGCTCTTACCTCAGCGCCCACTCCAGCCCGCTCAGCGAGCTCATCGATCACCTCAGTGCGGATGAGAGTGGAATCCATATCAAAGCATATAAGGCGACGGCAGCGGCGATAGAGCGTGTCTTGCTGAAGGGAAATGTCAAACCCCTCTTCTTGCGAGAGTCGCATAAACGCAGCCTGCATGGCTTCGAAATCAGTCGGAGTGCCTCTGACCGAAAATTCCACACACGATTTGGAAAGTGGTTGCTCGGTCTCGGTAAGTGGCATTCGGCCAGTAAGACGCTGGATGCCATCGATGTTCATCCCCTGCCGAAAGACCTCACGCGACACTTCTGCAATCTGGCGTGCAGTCAGCCGGCGTCCCAACAAAGTAATAATCCAACGATTCTTACCCTGACGCCCTACCCACTCCTCATATTCTTTGATGGAGATGGGAGAGAATCGTATGGAGACATTCAGCTCAGTGGCCTTAAAAAGGAGCTCCTTCATAATATTGCCTGACACATCCGCATTGGTTTTTATAAGAAAACCGAGCGAGAGGGTATGATGGATGTCAGCCTGGCCGATATCAAGGATTGCCGCGTCATAGCGGGCAAGGATTTCAGTCAGTGCGCAAGTGACGCCGGGATGATCTGCCCCGGATATATTAATGAGTATAAGCTCTGTCGATGCAGCAGCCGTAGTAGAAAGATGAGTCATAATAGTGGAATGATGGGTATATTGGTCTGCAAAATTAATCAAAAATTCCTTTCCCCACAAGAAAACGCCCCCCTTTCCCATGCGAGAGAGTGCCACGACCGTTTTTAGGGGAATTTTTAAGTCAAATTAATAGAGTGTCCAGTAAGAAGCACCATTTCTTTGTTACTGCCTTCTCAGCTCGGCGAGCTGTTATTGTGACGAAACCCCAGGCTTCAGCTGGGGTAAGGGGCTAAAGCTCAGTAGCCTCGGAGTCTTCGCAGAATCTTTGCAGATTCCCTGATAAGGCAAGCGAGATCTCGCTCAGCCGGAGTCTTGGATGGATCTGCTTACTGTAGATAGTGTCACTGTAGGCGCGCTGGTTGATACCCTGTGGACCCCACTCTATGGAGAGCGCTCACAAGTGCGTGACCAACTACAATCAAGTCTTTAATGTAAATCTATTGCACTTTTCCAAAAAAATTATTATCTTTGCAATCAATAACGCCAATCTGAATTTGACCAGGGAATAAAATCAAAAAATACGGCGAAAGTCGGAAAACTTTGGGAACATCCTTGTAGTCGTTACAGACTTTGGCCGGCCATCGGATGTTGCATATAATTTATTTAAGTTTCGCAAGTTCAACTTGCTGATTTCAGATTGTAAAATTCACAGATATGAGCATTCTCAGACTGGTTGATGACAACATCGTAGATTTCTTCGTCCAAAAGGCCGAAGGCTTCTGCTATGGCATTTACGAGTTGCTGAAGGACTCCCCATATCTGTTGCGCAACCGATACCTGGACCGTCTCCTTCGAAACTTACCTGAAATCTCACCTACTAATGAGCAGTATCTTTTGTTTAGAAACGGAATGGGATCAATCCATTCACGATATGAAGAAGGACTCATCCGTGCGTCCTCTTTTGCAATATCTTAATACCCTGGGGATTGAATATGTGTTTAGACAAGTGGCTACCCTTGCCGAGTTTAAATACTATCTTGAGCATCTTCTGAGAGCTACCTACCAAAGATTTGATACCGTATATCTGTGCTTTCATGGAAGCAGTGAAAGAATGTGGTTTGCCAATGGAGAAAGTATAAGCCTTCGGGAAATTGCTCAAGATTATCATGGGATTTTCGAAGGAAGGAGTGTGCATATTGGTGCTTGTAGTACGTTAAAGGTGCGTAAGTATGTAATAGATGACTTCAAACTTTCAACAGGAGCAAACTTGGTGACTGGATATTCGAAGTCTGTAAAATTCCATGACAGTTTCCTTTTTGAATTATGGCTTATGTATCTTTTGACTCATAAAAAAAATATGAGTTCTGTTATGCTGGAGAAAAAAGTCGAGAAGGAAATGCAATATTACGCATACAAACTCAAATTTAAAATATATTGACCCTCTAATATAGTTAAGATTATAATTTTATGACAGATAAACAATATGCCGATAGGCTTGACAGCACTATCGCTGAATATGGCAAAGAGAATCAATTTATCGAGTTCAAAAGCAATTATCAAGATGCCTATAGACTCGGTAAGTATATTTCTGCTCTTTCTAACGGGGCAACCCTCAATAATGAAGAGTATGCTTATCTGTATTTTGGGGTAGATGATAACACCCTCGAAGTTAAAGGCACCTCTTTTGATGCTTCTTCGACAATGGTTTCCAATAAGGAGAACGCTAAATCTAAACAGCCTCTTGAATTATTTTTAAGGCAGTATGTGACTCCGAAAATAAACTTTTCAATCCAGGAATTCAAGGCTAATAATGGAAGCCGTGTGGTCATGTTCGAAATACCAGCTGCCAAGGGTGAGCCAACTAACTTCATGAATAATCCATACATAAGAGTGGACAGTAGTGTGACAGAACTAAGGCCGTATGTGGATTGGATGAGACAAATTTATAACTCTTCAGTAGATTGGAGTCGTGAAATTATTGAAGATGCCACTATTGATGATTTGGATCCGGATGCTATAAGAGTAGCAAGAATAGGTTATAAAGAACGTAATCCAGATTTGGCTGAAGAGGTAGATAATTGGAAAGATTCAACATTTCTCGACCGTGCAAAGATTACTCTTGGCGGTAGAATAACGCGTACTGCTATGTTGCTTCTCGGGAAATCCGAGTCTTCTCATAAACTTGACCACAATGCTCAGATTGTTTGGAAACTTCATACCAGCAATGAGGCGGCGGGTGAGATTTTCACCATCCCATTCATTCTGGCTACGACAGCACTCCGCGGTAAGATCCGTAACTATCAGTTCAAGATTTATCCAGATAATGTCTTGATTCCAGCTGAAGTTTGGAAGTATGACAATCGTAATATTCTTGAAGGCCTTCATAATTGCATAGCACATCAGGATTACTTTAGAAATGAGAGGATTATAGTCACCGAAAAAGATAATGTACTTACTTTTGAAAATGGAGGTTCATTCTATGAAGGTGATTATGAAGACTATATAGAAGGGGAAGTTACACCTAAGAAATACCGTAATCCATTTCTTGCGAATGCAATGGTTAATATTAAAATGATTGATACCAGGGGATTGGGTATTCACTGGATGTTCCAGCGTCAACGTAAAAGTTATCTTCCCATGCCTGAATATGACAAGTCTCTTAGTAATAGTGTAAAATTGACTATACAGGGTTATGTGATTGATATTGCTTATAGCCTTATGTTAATGAATGCTACTTCTTTAGATTTAACCACAGTATACCTCTTGGATAGGGTTCAAAAACATCAACCAATCTCAGATGAAGCAGTCCTTCTTCTTCGGAAAATGAAGCTAATTGAAGGACGAAAACCTAACTATCATATAAGTCGCCAGATAGCCAAGATAACCCATTCGGAAGCCCAGTACACTAAAATGAAAGGTCTTGATGACAATTACTACAAAAGCTTGATCATTTCAGCTTTACAACAACACGGCCCTCAAAAAATTGGATTCTTTAAAGAGCTTTTATTTGACAAATTACCTGATTTATTAACTGATGTGCAGAAGACAAGTAGAGTTAAGAACCTGCTTGCTGCTTTAAGAAGAACGGGCAAGGTGAAATCAGCTAAAGGTAAACTTTGGACTTTATCGGATGAGTTCGGATAAACCAACTGTTAAAGAAACGTTAAAACTAAAAATTTATCCCAATTTATCCGAACTAAATTTGATAAAGTACTAAGTTTTAACATATTAAAATAGATGTAGAGGTGTAGATGTATCCGAAATTTATCCCAACATATCGACCCTGACAGCGCCGACACGACCGCTTTCGTTGCACTATATCGGACGTCGGATTATCTTAAGATGGTCGTATAGAAGCATCCGATGGATGGCGAAAAACGTATCGGCTGAAGAAGTTTTGAAAATTAACACATAATGAATTAAGTAATATTATAGGTCAATACGAATACTATAGAAACGGTAAATGCGACTATAATATGAAAAATTTTTGCAGGATTGGAGTTGCGATGCTCATCAGCGGAGTTTGTGGATTTGCTGCGGAAGCGACTGTAGTGACTTATCCCGCTCCGGAGGGTGCGATACTCAATAAGACGTTCAGTGTGGAAGTGAGACAGAGCGGCGATGCTGAGTGGAGGCCACTGGATGTATATGCAGTAAAAGTAGATGAGACTGTAGGAGCTAAGCATACCGTAGCCACAGTCTCTATGGCTTATTTTGACTTTGATGGAGAAGTCCAAGTGAGGGTGACATCAAATGGTATTCAGGTCAAGGAAGCCAAGGTGCGTCCACTTTCATATAATATTCCCGTTTCAAGAGACGGCAATTCCTTTACCTTTTCCCTTGATACCCCCAGAACCCTTTCGGTAGAAGTGAATGGAGAGATTTTTAATAATCTCCAACTCTTCGCTAACCCATTTGATGAAAACAGACCATCTGATAAGGAACTGAAGAGATTAAAGAAGGACAAGAAATTTCATTATTTTGGACCCGGATACTACAATGTAGGTACTATTACTCTCGGTAGCGGCGAGACTATGTATGTGGCTGGGGGTGCTGTGCTGGATGGTAATGTTGAGATAAAGAATGCTGATGGCGTGAAGGTTATTGGTAGAGGCATGATCTACCCGGCACGAAATATAGGAGTGATGGTCAGTGAAAGCCGAAATGTGGAGGTAAATGGTATTTTCACAACCCAATGTGCCGTCGGGGGTTCTGACAATGTCAAGGTAGAGAATGTAAAAGTTATGAGCTCATATGGCTGGGGCGATGGCTTCAATGTTTTTGCCTCCAATAATGTTAGCTATAAGCATATCTTTGCCCGCACTTCCGACGACTGCACCACGGTTTACGCAACCAGGAAAGGATTCAAAGGAGGGTGCAGGAATATTCTTACGGAGGATGCTGTGTTGTGGGCAGATGTCGCTCATCCATTCATGATCGGTCTGCACGGCAGTGCTATGGAATTGGGTACAGAAGCTCCTGCCGACACTATTTCGGATATCGTCTATCGAGACATAGATGTCATCGACATGAATGAGAATCAGATTGATTATCAAGGTGTGTTCGCTATAGTTGCCGGTGACAATAATATAGTCAAAGACATTGTTTTCGACAATATAAGGGTTGAGAATTTCCGCAAAGGCAAACTCATAGATATGCGTATTGCCTGGAATAAAAAGTATTGTGCAGCTCCAGGCTCATGCATAGAGAATGTCCTTTTCAAGGATATATTTTATAATGGCGACAGGTCTGAATTGTCGCTGATGATAGGATATGACGAAAGCAGAAAGATAAAAGGAGTCACTTTCGACAATCTTGTTATTAATGGCAGGCATATCTACGATGACATGCCGGAAAAACCGAAATGGTATAAGACGAGTGATTTCGCCCGTATATTCATTGGAGAGCATGTGGAAGACGTGGTGTTCAAATAATACTGATTATAGGATATGAAATATTTAAAAGCATTGGCATTATTGTCAATTTTATCAAGTGGAGTGTGTGGCTATGCTCAGTCGATATATCCAGGTATCGCTCAGGAGAAGATCAAGCTTCCGATAAAAGGAGATGTGAAGGCTGAGAGTTTCAATCTCAAGGATGTGAGGCTTCTCGACAGCCGTTTCCACGACAATATGCGTCGCGATTCAGCTTGGTTGGCTTCGCTCAGTACTGACCGCCTGCTGCATTCTTTCCGAACTACAGCTGGAGTGCCTGCAGGACGCGAAGGAGGCTACATGACTGTGAAGAAACTTGGCGGATGGGAATCGCTCGACTGTGAGTTACGTGGACATACTACCGGACACGTGATGTCGGCACTCGCCCAAATGTATGCCGCTACTGGCGACCTTCTCATGAAAGCCAAAGGAGATAGTATCGTAAAAGGATTGCGTGTAGTGCAAGAAGCTCATGGCAATGGATATATCAGTGCTTTTCCAGAAGAGCTAATCAATAGAAATATAAAGGGAACTTCAGTATGGGCCCCATGGTATACACTTCATAAGATACTTTCCGGTCTGATTGACCAGTATATCTATGCTGATAATCAAGAGGCTCTTGAAGTGGCGACCGACATGGGAAAGTGGGCTTCTGCCAAATTGAAGGACATAGATGAGCCGACACGCTTGAAGATGCTACGCAATGAATTTGGAGGAATAAATGAGGCATTCTATAACCTTTATTCCATCACTGCAGATCCGGATTTCCTTTCAGTAGCCGAATTTTTCTATCATCCCGATGTCATTGACCCGCTGAAGAGGGGGAATGCTGACTTAGGTACAAAGCATACAAACACTTTTATCCCGAAAGTGCTTGGCGAGATGCGTCGATATGAACTGACCGGCGACGAGGAGTCTTTGAATCTGAGCCGTTTCTTCTGGGACGAGATGCTTGCGCACCATACCTTTGCTCCTGGATGCTCAAGCGATAAGGAACACTATTTCAAGCCGGAAGAATTTTCAAAGCACATATCAGGATATACAGGAGAGACTTGTTGCACCTACAACATGCTTAAACTATCTCGCCATATGTTCTGCAATAATCCGGACTCGCGTGTGATGGACTACTACGAACGTGCGCTCTACAACCATATCCTTGGTCAGCAAGATCCGGAGACAGGTATGGTGGCTTACTTCTTGCCGCTTGCAACCGGTACTCACCGGGTGTACTCAACACCTGAGAATTCATTCTGGTGTTGCGTAGGGAGCGGGTTTGAGAATCATTCAAAATATGGAGAGCAGATTTATAGTAAGACAGGTGATGGGCTGCTCGTGAATCTTTTTATCCCTTCGCAGCTTGATTGGAGCGACAAAGGAATCAAGGTGACCCAACTCACCGATTTTCCAGCGTCTTCTTCTACAAAGTTGAAGATTGAGACGGAAAACCCGACAAAGAGTAAAATTGGTATTCGCATCCCGGCATGGAGCAAAATGTTGGCAATTAAGGTAAACGGAAAGAAGATTAATCCTACCAATACAAGCAGTGGGTATGCGATGATAGACCGTATATGGAAAGACGGAGACCAGATTGAAGTGGATTTCAATATGAATCTGATATTTGAACCCACTCCCGATGGTTCCGGACTGGGAGCATTGGTCTACGGTCCTATTGTCATGGCGGCACGCCTTGGAACGGAGGGTATGGAATCGCCTGCGCCGTATAGTAATCCCTCTCTTTACAACGATTACTATACCTACGACTATCACATCCCAGCTGGTCTGCCTGACGAGATTGATATCAAAAACTTGAAAAAGACCGGGCCTTTGACCTTCGTTACCGTAGATGGCTTGACCATTGAGCCATTATATGATATCCATCGGGAAAGATACGGGGTCTATTGGAAAGAAAAAATGTAATTAAGAGTAAGTAAAAAACGAATATGTAACGAATAAAAGGAAGTAAGACCAGAAAAGGATTACTTCCTTTTTCTAATAATCAATAACATGACATCAAGAGTAATCTTTCAGACGATAACGTGTATATGTGTGGCTGCCTCTATGTCCGCCGCAACTCCGGTGCTTACTCTAAAGTCTCCAGACGGTAGGAGAGAGGTGAGATTTGAAAAGCCGGGCAAAGAACTGACATATTCTGTAAAGGCAGATGGCAAAGAAGTGATACTCCCTTCGAGAGCGGGTCTGGAGGTGGACAACCGCACATGGGAGATGGCTCTCGGCAAGCGTGATCTTGCCCAGCCTGATTCCTGGATGGAACTGCTGACGGTAGACAGTGTCAGTGTCGGAGCTTCAGTAGATACGGTGTGGAAACCTCTATACGGTGAGCGGTCCGAGGTCCGCGACAGATACAATCAGGCTACACTTCATATGTCGCGCAAAGACAAAAGCAACTACCGGCTTGACGTCGAGGTAAGGGCATACGACGAGGGAATAGCTTTCCGATATTTCTTCCCGGAGCATCCGGCAGCTATATTTCATAAGGTAGTGGATGACCTCACCGACTTTACCCTTCCGGAAGGGACTATGGCTTGGAGCGAAGAGTGGGCGCAGGCTCCTTTTGCTTACCAGCCAATCGATAGCATATCGATTCCGGTAGAAAGGGCATTGACCATGGAGCTCCCCAATGGACAATGGGTCGCAATCCTTGATGCGGACAATGACGATTGGTGCCTCACAAAGCTGCGGCATCGCCAAGGACATGAAGGTACTCTCGAATCAGTGATGTATTCTCCTGTAGACATAGTGACATATTATGCCACTCCTTGGAAGATAATCATGACCGCTGACAGTCCGACACAATTGTTGGAAAACAACGATATCGTCAACAACCTCAATCCTCCTGCAAAAGGTGATTTCTCATGGGTTGTTCCGGGAAAAATCATGAGATGTACAACTCTTACTACAGAGGCAGGAATGAAGAACATCGATTTTTGTGCCGAACACAACATTCCTTATATGCTTTTCGACTGGCTCTGGTACGTACCCTGCACAAGTCATGATGGCGACGCCACTAAGGTTATCGACAAGCTCGACATGCAGAAGATAGTGGAATATGGCAAGCAGAAAGGTGTAGGCATATGGCTCTATGTCAACCAGCATGCCCTTATGAAGCAGATGGATGAACTTTTCCCTCTTCTGAAAGAATGGGGTGTTGTTGGTGTAAAGTCGGGTTTTGTTCAGTATGCTTCCCACCGTTGGGCCACGTGGCTCCACGATATGGTACGCAAGGCTGCCGACAATGGATTGATGATGAACATTCACGATGAATACCGTCCATCTGGATTCTCGCGCACCTATCCCAATCTTCTTACTCAGGAGGGAATACATGGCAATGAAGAATGGCCTGATGCAACCCACAACGTAACGCTTCCATTCACTCGAATGCTCAACGGAGCAGCGGACTACACCATATGCTACTTTGACAAGCGACTGAAGAACACTCATGCTCATCAGTTGGCTGCATCCTTGATATTTTATAGTCCGCTGCAGACTATACTCTGGTATGACACCCCGGACCGATATCATGGAGAGCCGGAGATTGATTGGTTTGAGAATCTTGAGACAACATTCGACGACACCAAGGTGCTTTCCGGATATCCGGGACGTGACATCGTAATGGCGAGAAGAAAAGGAGACACATGGTTTCTTGCCGCTATGACAAACAACGAAGCTCGTCGCGAAGAAATCTCACTTGATTTCCTTCCAAAGGGAACTACATGGCTGGCTCAGGTCTATACCGATGACCCTGAAGTGGAAACGGCTACTAAAGTAAGGTGCGAAAGTTATGTTGTCACCCCTTCAACGGCACTCAAATTTGATTTGCAACCTAAAGGGGGCACCGCTGTGCGCCTGACTCCAATCGATAAAAAAGAAATTAGCAAATACAAGAAATACAAATGAATCCTGTAAAGACATCTTTAAAGACATTGGTATGCCTGACGACGTTCGCGGCGCTTATGGGCTCCTGCGGCTCCCATAGCGGTATTTCTGACATCAATACAACGTCACAGCTCAACTATTGTCACAGTCATGTGCTCTCGACGTTGGCGGAGCTTAGAGAATCAGGGCATGGAGAGATCGATCATATGATGATGCCACGCAATGTGGCTCCGGAAGCTCATAACTGGGAATGCCGACCTACATGTGCAGAGGAATGGTGCAGTGGTTTCTGGCCCGGAGTGCTATGGTACGACTACGAGGCCACCGGCGACACTGCAGTGCTCGCCGAGGCTGACCGTTTCACCCAATCATTGAAGACAGTGGTTGATGCCCCTGTGTTTGACCATGACCTTGGTTTTTTGATACATTGCAGTTATGGCAACGGTTATCGACTGACCGGCCGTGACGACTACAGGCAGGTGATACTCGCTGCCGCAGATTCGCTCGCCACCCTGTTCAATCCTACGGTAGGCACGATACTCTCATGGCCCCGCAATGTAGAGATGCTCGGGGGGCACAATACCATCATGGACAACATGATAAATCTTGAGATGCTTTTTTGGGCAGCTAATCATGGAGGAAATCCTTATCTTCACGACATTGCTGTGAAGCATGCGGAGACCACTATGGAGCATCATTTCCGCCCAGACTATACTTCCTATCATGTAGCTGTATATGATCCTGAGACAGGAGCGTTCTTGCGTGGATGCACTCACCAGGGCTACGATGATGACTCGATGTGGGCAAGAGGCCAGGCGTGGGCTATCTATGGTTATACTATGGTGTATAGGGAGACTAAAGATCCTAAGTTTCTTGACTTTGCGCAGAAGGTCACAGATGTCTACCTTGACCGTCTGCCCGCTGACCGAATCCCATATTGGGATTTCAATGATCCGGAAATCCCCGAGACTCCTCGTGATGCCTCAGCCGCATGCGTGGTGGCATCCGCCCTACTGGAATTAAGCGGTTATGTCGACAAGGAGAAAAGCGATCGATATAAAGAAGAGGCTCTTGCAATGCTGTCTTCTTTAAGCAGTGAGAGATATCAGTCTGGCGACAGGAACAACTCCTTCCTGTTGCACTCCACCGGGCATCATCCGGCAGGAAGCGAGATAGATTATTCCATCATATATGCAGACTATTATTATATAGAGGCATTAAACCGATTGAGGGATATTGACGGAAATAATTCGAATTCAGCAATATTAACAACCATTGCTCCGTTGAAAAAGTAGTGCTATACTATCATCGATGACGGACATTAATAGCTCCCACTTATGGCGAGAGTTGAATATATAAGATATATTGTGTCGGTAATGCTGTCGGTTCTGCTGACGGCATTACCTGCATATGCTGAGGGACGCCTGTATAAGCGCGTTCCCCTTGCTGACGGCATGGAATCCAACGGATTCACTACCTACGACATAACGCGTACGGGAGATGGATTCATTTGGTTTGCTACCGACCACGGCCTGATAAGATTTGACGGTGAGCATAGCTTGAGGATAGATTTGCCGCACACCGATTCAGGAGGACCTGTTGTAAAAGCGTTGGCTCCGGATTTAGGCGGAGGATTGATCGCAGCTACATCCTCAGGATTGTTCCTGATAGAAACTTCAGGAAAAGGTCACTCCATAAAACTGCTTCTTGACGGTGCGGTTTTTCCCGCAAACTGCGCACTATGGGTTCCGGATAAACTTTCCCTTGTCGGTGGCGACGAGGGAATCGTTGCGTTTACTCCTGATGGGAAATCACATCGAATTATGGTAGGAAAAGATGTTCTTGACCTATCAAACAAGGTCGTAGACGTAGCAGCAGGTAATGGTGGAGTCTATCTTTTGACCCATGGTGGAGTATTCTTTCTGAATGCGGACAATATGAAGGTCAGTCCTGTCGGAGACTCGGCTCTTGTTGAGACTTTAAGTGGCACTTCTATCGCAGCGACCGATAAAAATATCTATATTGGCACATCAGGCAATGGCATTTGGCGGATAGACCTATTGACAGGAAATGTCAGTGAGGCTTTTGGATTTTCGAAAGGAAATGTGGTCACTTCCATGAAGCTGAACCATGACGAATCCATCCTATATGTCGGTACAGATGGTGGTGGTATCACCAAAATTGACGTAGCGTCAGAAAAAATCATCGGCAATGCACGTCATGTGGCTACAGACCCCATCAGCCCTTCAAGTAACCAAGTGTATACATTATTCACTGACAAGGGAGATCATTTATGGATAGGGTATTACCAGAATGGTGTGGACTATACCCCGTCGTGGACAGGTCCGTTTGAACTTATAGATGATCCGCAAGTGTTTAACACTCGGGGAGTTCCTGTAAGGGCTTTAAGTATATCCGACGGGCGCATAACTATAGGCACCAGAGAAGGGATAACTGTTTTTGACCAAAATTGCACTACCGCTTGGAGTGTGAAGAGCCCTGTATTGCGTTCGGAAATGATTATTTCATTACTGGATCATAATGGAAAAACATATATTGGAACTTACGGCGGTGGATTGCAGATTCTTGACCCGCTCACTCGGACTGTAAGCAATATTTCAATGGATGGTCCGCATTCAGTATTCAAATCAGGACATATATTTTCGCTGGCTGCAGACAAGAATGGTAATTTATGGGGCGGAACCAACTACGGACTTTTTAAACTTGCCAAAAACGGGGAGATGACGAGGTATACATCCTCCAACAGTGGCCTTCCTGAAGGAAACGTGTATGGTATTTTCTTTGATTCGGAAGGTAAAGGATGGATCTGTACGGAGTCTGGACTTTGTGTCTATGATCCTCGTCAGGATAAACTGCGTACTGACCTTTTCCCATCAACTTTCCCGAGAAACACGCGCTTCCGTACAGTCTACGAAGACAGTAGCAACAGACTCTATTTCGTTCCAGAGCAAGGTATGGTTATCTCTTCTAAACTGGATCTGTCTGAGCTTAAAACTTTTACCCATCCTCTTCTTGACGGATTAGATGCGAAGGGTGTGGTGGAGGATAACACGGGAAACATATGGATTTCCACCAATAGAGGTATATTCCGAGTGGATCAACATGGACACCTAGTGCGTTTTGGTCTTGCATCAGGGTTGCCCTCACCATCATTCCTTCAAGGGCAGCCAATCTCCGACCAGAGGGGTCATATATGGTTTGGCAACTCAGCAGGTCTGCTGAGACTTACCGAATCTGAG
>CAZIAX010000052.1:0-14177 GCA_964537745.1 uncultured Sangeribacter sp. | reverse complement strand
CATGTGAAGAGGTGCCGTGCGATACAGTAGCGCGACCGAACATTCCGGGGAGCACACGGCCATCGGTATTCGGGAGAGTAATCTCAACTCCTACAGTGCGGCTGGCAGCATCGACTGTAGGCATAACGAGAGACACAGTGCCCTTGAAAATCTCGTCGCCATAGGTATTGAAAGTGAGGTCGACGGGCATACCTTTATTGATGCTGGCAAGCTGCGACTCATTGACATTGATGACAACCTTCACCGGATTAACCTGAGCAACTGTAAGGATGGGGAGTGCTCCGGTCATATCGCCCGGATCATAGTTGCGGGCAGTCACCACTCCGCTGATTGGGGAAGTTAGCACTGTGTTCTCGCGGGCGTTGGCGAGTGTACGCTCAGCCTGCGCAACAGCGTTCTTGGCATTGATGAGAGTCACTTCCATCTGGTCGACCGACTGCTGAGTGCCACCACCGATTTTGAGAAGTTCGACAGCACGATCGTAGTTGGTCTGGGCATTACGCAGGGCAGCCTTTGCATTATCTACAGCCAGCTGATACTGGGTGGTGTTGACATCATCAAGAAGCACGAGTTTCTGACCTTTGGCGACCCTGACGCCCTCATCTACATATATTGCCTTGATTCTATTGGCCATCTGGGCAGAGATATTGTTGATTACTTCAGGCTCAACGCTTGCCGTGTACACATTAAGCTGGTCGACATCCTGCTCGCTTACCTTCATGGTCTTCACTACGGGAATGTCTTCCTTTTCCTCACTCTCGTTTGCGGCTTTGTCTTTGCCGCATGAGCCCATGGCAAGAGCAAGCACCAGGGCTGATGATAAGTATCTAAAGGTTTTCATTTTGTCTGATTTGCATTTATGTAGTTGTCGCGACCAAGAAGAAGGTCGAGTTCGCTTGTTGATACGAGATAATTGTAGATTGACTGCAGGTAGGAAAGCTGCGCGCTTGAGTTTGCAAGCTCACTGTCTTGAAGCTGCAGATAGGAGGCGGCTCCAATCTGGAAACTCTTGAGCATGATGTCGTGGGCTTTCTTTGCCTGGCGTACACCCTCCTTCGAAGAATCAATCTGCTTTGCCTGACGGTTGATGTTGTCGAGCGCAAGGTCAACCTGCATATTGAGGCTATTTACAAGATTCTCTCTCTGAAACTCGAGTTCCTTCTGCTGGACCTGTGCCTGCTTCATCTGATACCATTTGGTTCCTCCTGAGAAAATAGGCAAAGAAAGACTCACTCCCAGAGAAGAATAGGGAGAGAAGTCCACATCTTTAAACATCGGGCCGTTGCTGAGCGAGAGCCAGTTGACATTGAAGCTTACACCAAGAGTTGGGAGCCAAGCAAGTTTCTTCATAGACACGTTCTGACCAGCCATCTTCTGCTGCAGCTCCAGAGAGCGGAGGGAAGAGTTGCCCGCAATGGTTTTGGAGTCGAGGAGGTAGGCATACATATCCTGCTGCATATCCTCCATCGTGACATTGGGATAAAGGTTGAGAGCATCGTCGATACCCATCAGCACATTGAGCGAGAGCTGGCATTGCTTCACTGAGATATCTGCGTCAAGAAGGGAAGGCTCGATATTGCGCACCTGCACTTCGGAACGGAGCACATCATATTCAGAAGCCGTACCCTGCTCGAACTGCTTGCGATATACCTCGGCAGTATATTTAGCCACGTCGTAGTTCTGCTTGATAACCTCTTTGGAGGAGAGGGCAAGCATCAGCGCATAGTAGGCTTTGTTGACCTGATTGACGAGTTCCAGACGGCTTGAGCGTGCACTCTCAAGATTCTGAGCAATCTGAGTGTCGGAAATAGAGATAGCCTTCCAGAGAGTCGGAGCGATGATCGGGAGTTGAAGAGAGAAGCCAGTGTTCCAAGTATTATCAGAACCCATCTTGAGCTTGGTGCTTTCTCCGCCCATGTTCATTCGGATAGTCTGCAGTTCGATGCTGCGCTGGTAGGATAGAGAGAAACCGATTTGCGGCAAGAGGTTGCCGATGGTCTCCCGTTTCGAATAATTGACTCGTTTCACTTCTAGGTCTGCAATCCTGATAGTGGGACTCTGGCTGAGAGCGATGTCGATGCATTCTTCCCGGCTAATCGGAATAGAATCCGGATTGACGCCCAACACACCCATAATGATGGCTGCAGCCTCCTCATTTTGAGCAAATGAGGGGAATCCAAAGGCAAGGAGTCCGGCGAGAAGCAACGTCAGTCGTTGTTTTCGGATAGTCATTGTAGGATTTGTATGTTATTGTAGTTTAACTTATTGATTTTTAAATTAAAATCGATTAATATACCTGCATCTGAAAAAGATAGCACAAAGATAATAAAAAAACGCCGATATCAAACATTGATTCGGCATTTTTGACCAATTTATAGGAAATTTTTACGCTTTATGCTTTGCCTAATTTGATGCGGAGGTTTTTGAGCATGTCTCGGGTCATGGCGTCAAGGTCGTATTCGGGCTTCCAGTCCCACTCCTCGCGTGCGCAGGAATCGTCGAGGCTGTCGGGCCAGGAGTCTGCGATGCTTTGTCGCAGCGGGTCAAGCTCGTATTCCATCTTGAAGTCAGGCACGTATTCCTTGATTTTGGCATAAATCTCTTCCGGGTCGAAACTCATGGAGGCGATATTGAAGGAATTTCTGTGCTTCAGGCGGGATGGGTCAGCCTCCATTATCTCCACAGCAGCACGCAGAGCATCGGGCATATACATCATATCCATAAGAGTACCTGGCTTGAGGGGACACTTGAAGGTCTCACCATTGACTGCATAGTAGTAGATGTCTACAGCATAGTCTGTAGTGCCACCTCCGGGTGGGGCAACATAGCTGATAAGTCCAGGGAAACGCACTGAGCGGGTGTCAACTCCAAAACGCTTTGCGTAATAGTCGCTGAGAAGCTCACCAGACACCTTGGTGACACCATACATAGTCTCGGGACGCTGGATAGTGTCCTGTGGGGTCTTGGTATGTGGTGTGGAATTGCCGAAGCTTCCGATGGAGCTTGGGGTGAAGACTGCGCATCCTTTCTCGCGAGCCACCTCAAGAGTATTGAAAAGACCTCCGAGACCAATCTTCCAAGCGAGCTGTGGTTTCACTTCAGCCACTGCGCTCAAAAGGGCTGCAAGATTGTAGATGGTGTCGATTTTGTATTTATTGACGGCATCGGCTATCTGGCCAGAATTTGTGATATCCACAATCGCCGAAGGTCCGGATTCGAGGAGGGCACCTTTAGGTTCTGCTCCAGGGATATAACCTGCAACAACGTTGCCTTCCGGATAGAGACCGCGCAACTTCATCGTGAGCTCACTGCCTATCTGGCCTGTGCTGCCTATGACAAGTATATTTTTCATTTCTAATCAGATTAGATCAATGCATATTAGTCATTTAAGGATTGGATACCAAATAATGCAAAAGACATTATGGTTTCCACCTGCAAAATTACATTATTTTTTTGAATATACAATGCTCTCTTTTAAAAAAATTTATCATTTTGCTACAATATGGGGGTGCACGCTGGGAGAGTTGGCGGCGCACAGATGGATATATCAATAGCTCTTGTAGATTTTTTCACCGTTGCGGATATATAGGCCTTTGGGAAGGCGCTGCCACTCTTCTTCAGTCATATCTTTGCCTATCAATATTCCCGTGGGAGTATAAATGGAAGATAAGCGATGGGAATTAGGTCTCAAGACTGAATCTGTAGTCAGATTGAAAGCAAACATATATTCATTGCGGTTGAGAGGTTCGCCATAGACGTATTCTGACAAATCAGCCAAATCTGGATTTCTAAGCTCAAACATATTGTGGGCAGCAAGAAAAGCCGCTTTCTGGGCTGTCTCTGCGGCCTCATCATCTACAGGAATCACACATCCCGCATATTTATCTTGAAATTGCCACTCGGGTTCGGGCATTCGCAAGGGGTTGCCCCATACGGTTTGCATGTAACGAGGACCAAAGATGGTCTCAAAATAGCAGCATCCTGCTGCATATTGCGGCAGACCACTAGCTAAGTGAGTGCCATCTCCCGTTAGGTCGAAAATATTGTTATATCCGGTAAGCCTCAGGTTTTGAATTGCAGTCCCATAGGGAACGACAAAATCTATATCATAAGCATCCTTGAGCCACTCCACACTATCTCGAATTTTTTCCCAACGCTGTGTCGTAGACCAACGGGGTGAGTTGCTTTCATACCACTCCGCATAGGAATGGATGAGCAGTGCACCAATGGGAACCTCTGGTTGATACTTGCGTATGATGTCCAAGAGTTCCGGGAGAAATCCTCCAAGCCCGGCCGAATCCCATTTTTCGCAATATGGGGCATATAAGCTGGCCTGATTGATGAAAATCAAATCCCAGTGATTCTCGCTCATCATCTTCCGGAATTTAGAACCATCATACTTCTCGGCCTCACTGCCAGCCACATTGGCTGTCAGGTCGCCAGCCATTTTATAAAAAGAATAACTCTTGTCGTTTTTATCCTGCTCCACATCACACCAGTTTTTAAAAGAAGCTCCTGAATACATCAACCTCTCAACGAGTACCTTACTGAGATCCAAATCAGCCGCCCTTGCGAGAGCATCAACATATTGGAGGAGGTTGCCTCCATAGCTATTACTGATATGCAATATACGCAGTGTATCGCTATTTAGATTGATTGGATAATTTACAAATCTTCCACGAGAAGCCAAAGGAGCAACCTTTTGTGGCATGTCTGACTCCACATCTTCTTGGGAGCCGAAATCTACCTCATCTTCACCTACAGGCAGAAGAGAGAACGAATTATTTTTAATCAATAAGGCATAATTACCAGAATAAGAAGGAGGATTCAAGATTTTAAACCTCAACATCTCCTTTCCTCTCGCAGACTCTTCAATCAACTCACAAGCACTCACCTCAGCGCCTAAGCTACCGTCGTCGTTTATAGAATACAAAGAAGGCATATAGACAAAAGCCCCGTATTTCTTGGGATTGTCTAATGATATAGATATTTGAGTCAGGCTATCTACATTGCCTGCTTCCGGATATATCTTGAGAATATTATAATTGTGGCCACCCGAGGAAGTGCTTTCTTCCGCCAAGCCCACATGAGGAGCTACAACGCCAATGAGCGCCAGGGCACAAAGTATTTTAGTTTTCATGATATATTCCTTTAAGATTAGCCTTATTGTGCAAAATTAATGCAAAATTATCAGTTGACCAAGGAATTTAATAATTTTCTAAAAAACCTCCTTATATTTTTTGATTTGGGTATGTGGATATTTTTTTGTATCTTTGCCGATTGAAACAGCAAAACATCATCACATATACGTTATGATTTCGAAAATAGAACAACTTAAAGCCGAGATCTCTGCGCTTCAGGCCACCACGGCAGAGGCTGTGGAGCAACTCCGCATCAAATATCTGAGCAAGAAGGGAGAGATATCTGCGCTTATGAACGAATTTCGCAACGTTCCAGCCGAACAGAAGCGTGAGCTCGGTCAGAAACTCAATGAACTAAAGAATGTTGCAACTGAAAAGCTCGCTGCCTTGAAAGAGGCACTGGCAGACAATGCAGACAAGGAAAAAGGAAATATCGACCTTACGCGCACTGCTACCCCGCTGCCCTTGGGCACACGCCATCCCCTCTCACTCGTCAAGAACGAGATTATCACAATCTTCGGCAACATGGGATTCACCATTGCTGAGGGTCCGGAGATTGAAGATGACTGGCACGTATTCAGCTCACTCAACTTTCCAGCCGACCATCCCGCACGCGACATGCAGGACACATTCTTCATCCAACGCGACGGAAAAGATGACATCCTACTGCGTACGCATACCTCAAGCGTCCAGACGCGCACAATGGAGCATACACAACCTCCAATCCGTATCGTTTGCCCAGGTCGAGTATATCGCAACGAGGCAATTTCAGCACGCGCCCACTGCTTCTTCCATCAGGTGGAAGGTCTGTACATCGACAAGAACGTCAGCTTTGCCGACCTGAAGCAGGTACTTCTCGAATTCGCTCAGCAGATGTTCGGTCCAGAGACACGCATCCGTCTCCGTCCGAGTTATTTTCCCTTCACCGAACCCAGCGCAGAGATGGACATCAGCTGCGGCATCTGCGGAGGCAAGGGTTGTGCGATGTGCAAAGGCACCGGCTGGGTAGAGATTCTCGGTTGCGGCATGGTAGACCCCAACGTGCTTAAGGCTTGTGGCATTGACCCTGAGATATACTCCGGTTATGCGTTCGGTATGGGCGTTGAG
The DNA here is from genome assembly GCA_964537745.1 of uncultured Sangeribacter sp. GTDB lineage: Bacteria > Bacteroidota > Bacteroidia > Bacteroidales > Muribaculaceae > Lepagella. The sequence goes on along the minus strand of CAZIAX010000052.1, from coordinate 7,929 downwards.
CGTATCGCCAACCTGAAATATCTTGTCAAGGACCTTCGCCTCTTCAGCGAGAATGATGTGCGATTCCTCGACGAATTTGTTGCTGCTCACTGATGAGGAAGAAAGAGAGGTATGAGAGAGTTATCTCTACATTTGAGGAGATAATGCCCGAGCCCAAGACGGAGCTACACTATGACTCTCCGTTTCATCTGCTCTTAGCCGTGATACTCTCGGCGCAATGCACCGACAAGCGCGTCAATATGGTCACTCCGGCTCTCTTCGAAGCCTATCCGAATCCAGAATCGCTTGCAAAGGCTACGGAAGAGGAAGTGTATCCCTACATAAAGAGTGTCACATACCCCAACAACAAGACGCGCCACCTTCTGAAGGCGGCGCGTATGCTTGTGGAGGAATTCAATTCGGAGATGCCCTCAGACATAGACAATCTGATGAAGCTTCCAGGGGTAGGAAGAAAGACAGCCAACGTAATGCTCAACGTGGTCTGGGGTCAGGCTGCTATGCCGGTGGATACCCACGTCTTCCGGGTATGCAACCGCATTGGCTTCACAAAAGACTCCCCTACTCCACTGGCCACGGAAAAAGAGCTTGTGAAAAATATCCCGGAAGAAAAGCTCCGCGATGCACACCACTGGCTGATACTCCATGGCCGCTACGTATGCACAGCCCGCAGTCCGAAATGCTCGGAATGTATGATTGCTGACTGGTGCGCCTCGTATGCTAAAAAATTAAATTAGACTATCTCACAAATCGCCTCTCCGAGGCTACTGGATTTTGGTACAGACCCCAGGCTGAAGCCTGGGGTTTCGTCACAATAACAGCTCTCCGAGCTGAGTAGATGCCTCAAAAATGTCACAATATCCGAGCACCTTAATCATTAATCATTTATCATTAATCATTTATCATTAAACAAAGCGTGGAGAGCGTCGAAGCGGGCGAGGGAATCGGGGCCGAATTTGGCCATCGATTTGCGCACCCTCTCCAATGACTTTTCCTCCTTCGGATTGCCTGATTTGCTATAAAACTTATCGGCATAGCAGATAAGTTTCTCCTCTAATGTTTCTGGAAGAAAATCCTTAAGCGGAAGCGGCATACCCGTTTCCGCTATTTCTTTTGCTGTCAGTCCAGAGCCCGTATGCCGCTCGCACACCCTTGCATACGCTTCGCCGACGCCTTCATGGCGCAGTATATCCGCGCCTATGACTCCGTGGCGGATATAGGGCTGGTCGCCATAACAATAGATGCCAGAGGCGTCACAACGGAAGATACCTATGTCGTGGAGCATCGCTGCATCATACACGAAATCAGGGTCGACATCAAGATGAGCATCATCTGCCACAGCGAGAGCCTTACGGGCTACCATCTCAGAGTGGGTCAGAAGCAAATCGAGGAGGGCAGAGCCCTCCTCGTAGTATTTGCGAATAACTGTATCGTAGTGCATAATTATTTTTCTTCGATGATCTCTACCCAGCCGTGCGTGTCGGGTTCTTCGCCAAGCTGTATGCCACGGAGCTTATTATAGAGCACTGTCGACTTCTCTCCAGGAGTTCCGTTGCCGTAAGTGTAGCTCTTGCCGGTGTCAATGTCATCGATGACTCCGATTGGAGAAATCACAGCAGCTGTGCCGCAAGCGCCTACTTCCTCAAATGAATCGAGTTCCTCAACGGGAATGTGGCGACGTTCAACAGTCATGCCGAGATCTTCAGCAAGCTGGCAGATGCTCTTGTTGGTGATGGAAGGAAGAATGGAGTCGGAAGCGGGAGTCACGTAGCTGTTGCCCTTGATGCCAAAGAAGTTGGCTGCTCCGCACTCATCAAGATATTTCTTTTCTTTCGGGTCAAGATAAAGCATCACAGAATATCCCATATCGTGGGCTATTTCGCCAGCTTTGAGAGAAGCTGCGTAGTTGCCACCAATTTTGAAAGCACCGGTGCCAAGAGGAGCCACACGGTCATAATTGCGGCTGAGGCAGACTTTCGTAGGGCTGAAACCTGTCTTGAAATATGGGCCAACGGGAGTGACAAACATCACCACCATATAGTCTTTGGAAGGCTTTACGCCTACTTGCGGAGAAATACCAATCTCAAGAGGACGGATATAGAGGCTTGCACCAGTACCGTAAGGAGGCACGAATTCAGCGTTGAGCGCCACTACCTTACGCACCATCTCGCAGAAGATATCTTCGGGGAGTGGCTCCATCATGATTCCTTCAGCAGAACGGATGAAACGCTTTGCGTTCTCATCCATACGGAAGACGCGGATTTTACCATCGGCGCCGCGGAAAGCTTTGAGACCTTCAAACGACTCCTGGCCGTAGTGAAGGCATGCGGCAGCCATATGGAGGGGGATATATTCAGAGTCTGAGACCTCGATCGGGCCCCACTTTCCGTCGCTGAAAGTGCAGCGGACATTATAATTGGTCGGAATATATCCGAACGGAAGGTTTTTCCAATCTATTGCTTCCATGTCATTAGGGTTGTTAGGTTGACAAAATGTCAACTTGTCAATTGACAAATTGACAAATTATATGAATAGATTTTTAGACGGCTATCTTGCACGTGAGATCGCCTACCTTAACTATATACACTCCATGCGAGAGTTGCAAACGGCTTGTGCCTGCAGCAAGAGACTCATTGCTGACCACCTGCCCAAGAATGGTGAATACCTTTATCTGGACCGGTTGAGATGTCACCACCACTAACTGGCCCGGTGACACGCGAATCTCCACATCATTGTCTTTCGCAACGGAGTTCAGGCCCGAGACGTCGACACGCACAATCTCCCACCCTTTGGCATCGCAAAGTGATGGAATAAAGACAGCGACCATAAGCATCGCCGTCGTCATTAATATGCGTAGACGTCTTGTCATATTATTATTTCTTTACCTTATTATAGCGAGCGTTGAGACCCTCAACAATCTCATCGGTGATATCGAGAGCCGGATTGAAGTGAAGGGCAGCTGCTTTGTTGAAGATAGCGTCGTAGCCATGCTTCTTATTATACATCTCAATGAAAGCAGTCACAGAGTCAGCCACAGCCTGCTGAGCCTTGGCAGCAGCCTCGGCATATTTCTGCTGCATCATGCCCACGCTGCGCTCTGCATTGCTTTGCATTGATGCAAGCTTTTGCTGGTCGGTGTCGAAACTTTCCTGAGAAAGATATGAATTATTATTCACCTTGTTTTGAATCTGCGCAGCGAGCGACTGGAGAGAAGTCTGATGCTTCTTGGTCTCACTTTCGAGATTATTCTGCATGCGGATCATCTCCTCATTGTAGTCTTTCGCAAGGATATAGCGAGTAAGAAGTGTGTCCATGTCTACGTAGCGGTAGTTGGGAAGCGCCACGCTATCGGCAGCGGCCACCTTTTTTACGGGAGCCGCCTTCTCCTCCTTTGAGCCATTGCAGGAAGACATACCGCCACCCACTGCCATAGCAATCGCAAGCCCAAGGACTGTGTAAAGATTTTTCTTCATATATTGCTTTTGTGTTTGATGATACTATGTAGCTATAAGCTGCCCCTCCCGAGGGAGAGCGCAATCCGAATGCAAAATTAATAAAAATTCGCGATTAGAGCATTAAGAAATGCAAAAGATTTGTTAAAATGAAATAAATTTAATATCTTTGGAGTCTGAAAACGACAACCTACCATAGAAAACCAATAAAAATAGCATAAAAACCCAAAAGAAAATGGAAGTAAAAGACCTTAAGCCGGAACTAATCTGGAAGTGCTTCGACGAAGTGACAAAGGTTCCGCGTCCCTCCTGCCATGAAGAGCAGATCAGAAAGTTTCTCATCGATTTCGCCAAAAAGCATGGCGTGGCAGTAAAGACCGACGAATGCGGCAACGTACTGATGCACAAAGATGCCACAGCTGGCCTTGAGAATGCTCCAACAGTGATACTGCAGGCACACATGGACATGGTGGCAGAAAAAAATGGTGGCGTAGAACATGATTTCATGAAAGACCCCATCGACACATACGTAGACGGAGACTGGGTGAAAGCCCGCGGCACCACACTTGGGGCAGACAACGGCATTGGCATCGCAGCCGCTATGGCTGTCATGATCGACCCCACGCTCAAGCATGGACCGGTAGAAGCTCTCTTCACAGTCAATGAAGAAATCGGGCTTGAAGGAGCCCAAAACTTGGGCGAGGACATGCTCGGAGGGAATATCCTTATCAACCTTGACTCAGAAGACGACGGCGAGATATTCGTTGGTTGCGCCGGCGGCATCGACACCACCGCATGGTTTGAGTACAAGCGGTCACTCGCACCTGATCATTTCACTTATATGAAAGTCAGCGTAAGCGGTCTGCTCGGTGGCCATTCCGGCGGCGACATCCATCTCGGACGCGCCAACGCCAACAAACTCGTGGCCCGTTTCCTCTGGAACTGCTCTCAGAAGTGGAATCTTGAACTCGTGGAGTTTGACGGAGGTAATCTCCGCAATGCCATCCCACGCGAGGCGCACGCCATCTTCGGAATTGAGACCAAACTTGCCGAGGAAGTTAAGGCGGCTCTCGAAGCCTACTCTCTTGAGATCACAAACGAGTATGCAGGCATCGAGCCCAGCATATGCCTAAAGATAGAAGAGACCGAAAAGCCCGAATACAGCATCGATCAAACAACCTCATTCGCACTCGTAAGGGCACTCTACAGCGCACCGCACGGTGTCATATCAATGAGCCGCGACCTTGAAGGACTTGTAGAGACATCGACTAACCTCGCTGCAGTAAAGATGGTAGAAGACAACAAGATAAAAGTGACTACCTCACAACGCTCGAGCGTAGAAAGCCGCAAATACGACATAGCAGGCCAGGTGGAAGCACACTTCCAGCTCGCAGGAGCGAAAATCGACCACTCAGACGGATATCCAGGATGGGCTCCCAATATGAACTCTCCTATAATGAAAATATCTGCAGAGGCTTATGAGGAACTTTTCGGAGTAAAACCCGCCATCAAGGCAATTCACGCAGGCCTTGAATGCGGACTCTTCCTTGACAAATATCCCCACCTCGACATGGTGAGCTTCGGCCCGACTATGACAGGCGTGCACTCACCCGACGAGCAACTCCTTATACCGACCGTAGACAAATTCTGGCGCCACCTCTGCCTGACACTTGAAAAAGTAGCGAAGTTATGAAGCGTCTGCTTCCCTTCGCCACAGCAGCTATCCTGAGCCTCTCCGCCGCTTGCGTGGGGAGAGCTCAGCACCCATCAGACACCACCCCTATCGATGGTGACATCACTGAGATGGTATCGCTTGTGCTGACCGACACATTGGAAAGTAACAACAAAAGCAAGTATGACACCCTTACGGAGGATAACTTTCAGATGGTGGCCGACGAACTTGGAGTGGAAGTTGCAGCAATCAAGGCTGTGGTAAGAATCGAGGCAGGTTCTTCGCTTGAGGGTTTCTGGGCTCCGGGAGTGCCTGTAGCCAACTTTGTACAGTCGCTCTATCACAAATATGGCAGCAAGTCAAAAGGCCGCAAACTAAAAGATGCGAAAGTGCCCTCAGGCCTTAGCGGGTATGCGCTCAAAGAATGGACTGCCCTCACCAATGCCCGGAAGAACAATGCCGATGCGGCCGACATGGGTACATACTGGGGTATGTTCCAGATTGGGGGATTCAACTATAAGCTCTGTGGCTGCGAGAGCGTGGAGGAGATGGTGGAGAAGATGAGCGAGTCAGAACTCAGCCAATTGGAGCTCTTTGCCGTCTTCATCCGCAATTCCGGGATGCTTGACGCCCTGCGCAAAAAGGATTGGGCCACCTTCGCAAGGAAATACAACGGACCATCGTATGCCAAGCGTGGCTATCACACCCGCATGGCGAAGGAATATGCGCGCTATAAAAACGAAATGAAAACCAGTGATAAAAAATGAAAATAACAGACCTTAAGCCGAAGCTCGTCTGGGAATGCTTCGACGAAATAACAAAAGTGCCTCGCCCCACCCATCATCTCGACAAGATGAAAGATTTTCTCGTAGGTTGGGCAGAAAAGCACGGCCTGAAGTATGCCACCGACGAGGTAGGCAACGTAGTGATGTATTGCCCCGCCACTCCGGGACACGAGAACGCTCCTACCGTAGTGCTACAAGGCCACCAGGACATGGTAGCTGAAAAGCGCGGCGACGTAGAGCATAATTTCCTCACAGATCCGATAAAGACTGTAGTGGAAGGAGACTGGGTACGCGCTGAGGGGACAACGCTCGGAGCTGACAACGGACTTGGCTGCGCCTCAGCAATGGCAGCCATGATCGACCCAGACCTGGTGCATGGGCCGCTCGAAGCCCTCTTCACAGTAGACGAAGAGCAGGGACTGACCGGAGCCAACGGACTGGATGCAAGCCTCATCAGCGGCCGCATCCTGCTCAACCTCGACTCTGAGGAACATGGGATGATCGTCATCGGATGCGCCGGCTCGATGTGCACTATTGCCACCTATCCGATGGAAGAAGTTGACGCACCGGAAGGTTTCGACTGGTATGAAGTGCATATCGACCATCTTAAAGGTGGACACTCCGGCATGGAGATTCACCTCGGCCGAGGCAATGCCAACCAGCTTCTTGCCCGCTTCCTTTGGCTCGTCGACGATGAATTCGGAATTGTAATGCTGAGCGACTTCCAGGGCGGGGGCCTTCCCAATGCAATTCCACGCGAGGCAAAAGCTCTCATCGGTATCCCGGCAGGCAACGAAGAAGCTTTCGAAAAAATGGCAGAAATCTACAATGCCACTATTCACGATGAGCTGCGTCTGGCTGAAGGAGACACATTCACTTTCACTGTATCAATGCGTGAGCGCCCTGCCAAGATGATTGCTGAGGAATACGTAAGTCCTCTTATCTCCACCATCTTCGGCACTCCCAACGGAGTGCAGGGAATGAGCCTCGCAGTACCAGGACTCGTGGAGACTTCATCCAACCTGGCGAGCGTACACAAAGAGGGCGACGACAAAGTAGTCATCACCACTCATCAGCGTTCGTCGGTAGACAGCAAGCGAGAGGAAATCACCGACCGCATCACGGCTCTCTATGAGAACATCGGATGTGTGGTAGTGACCAATGACCCGAGTGTAGGCTGGGCTCCCAACCCTGACAGCAAGGTGCTGAAGACTGCAGAAGAAAGTTTCAAGGATCTTTTCGGATATGAACCTAAAGTGGAGGCACTCCATGCCGGACTCGAATGCGGAATTTTCCTTGAGAAGATGCCTGGAATGGATATGATTTCTTTCGGTCCGACTCTGAAGGATATCCATAGTCCTAACGAAAAGGCTTACATTCCTTCTGTAGAGGAATATTGGAAATTCCTTACCGACCTGCTTCGCCGCTTAGCGAATTGAGAATTGAGAATTCCAATTTACATTAATATATGCGCCCTCCGCACAACCAGCGGGGGGCGTGAAATGTTTATCTAATATACACGATAGAAAGAATACACATCTTATGATAGAAGATAACATTATAAATAAAGAAGAAAACGAAAGGACTGTGTTGGTGGGTCTCGTAACTCAAAAGCAGAACGAGGCCAAGGTCAACGAATATCTTGATGAGCTGGAGTTTCTTGCCAAGACAGCTGGCGCGGAGCCGGAGAAACGTTTCATCCAGAAACTCGACTACCCCAATCCGCGCACATACGTAGGCACAGGCAAGCTTGAGGAAATACGCAAGTATGTGGAAGACCACGAGATAGGCCTCGTAATATTCGACGATGACCTCTCATCGAAGCAGGTGCTCAATATTGAGAAGGAGCTGAAGGTCAAGATTCTCGACCGCACGAGCCTTATCCTTGATATATTTGCCAAACGAGCTCAGACGGCCACTGCGCGCACGCAGGTGGAGCTGGCACAATATCAGTATCTGCTGCCACGACTGACCCGAATGTGGACTCACCTCGAGCGTCAGCGAGGCGGTATCGGTATGCGTG
>CAZIAX010000051.1:13175-14349 GCA_964537745.1 uncultured Sangeribacter sp. | reverse complement strand
CGGCTTTCGTCAATTCGATGTTTATGATTCCGGTGGTGATGCAGATCGGTTTTGCGTCGGGTATCACACCGCTTATAGGTGCGCTTTTCGGACGCGATGACCATGCGGCAGCCGGACGTACGCTTCGTGCTGGAATGCAGGTGAACGCCTTCCTTTCCATCGGCCTTACGGTGCTGATGGGTATCCTCTACTTCTTTCTCGACCGTTTTGGACAGCCTGAGGAACTGCTTCCGCTCATCCGACAGTATTACCTCATCATCCTTGCGTCGCTCTTCCCGATGGCGCTTTTCAACTGCTCGCAACAGACGGCGAATGCCGTGACGGATACAGCTACCCCGATGTGGATTATCCTTTCGGCCAATGTGGTGAATATCTTCGGCAATTACCTGCTGATATTCGGAAAGTTCGGTTGTCCGGAGTTGGGGCTGAACGGTGCGGGCATATCGACTTTGACGGCACGTTGGCTATCGACCATCGGGATATTTGCCGTTTTCATGACCACGCGCCGCTATAGACCTTACAAAAAGGAGGCAATCGGTTCGAGCCATGTGGGACACATCCGCAGGGTTGTATGGAACACTTCGTGGCCGATCATGATACAGTCGGGTGTGGAATGCGGCCTCTGGTCGTTGGGAGCGATCGTGACGGGATGGTTTGGCAAGATACAGTTGGCGGCATACCAGGTGATTAACACTATCTCTCAGTTGGGATTCATGATATTCATGAGTTTCGGAATAGCTGTTTCTATTCGTTCGGCGAATTATACTGGTGTCGGAGACATGGCGGGAGTGAGACGCATCACACTTGCCGGGCTTCATCTGAACCTGATACTGGCTACTGCCGCTTCGGCTCTCTTTTATTTCTGCGGCCATACGCTGACGGGGTTCTTCTCTCCTGATGAGGAGGTGCTGGCCTCGGCGGGAATGTTGATATTGCCGTTGGTGCTGTATCAATATGGTGATGCGATACAGCTGACGTTTGCCAACGGTCTTCGCGGAACTGGAAATGTGAAGCCGTTTCTTTGGGTATCCTTGATAGCGTATATATTAATCGGTGTGCCCGCAATGTTCTGTTTGGCAACTGGTTTGGATATGGGGAATGTCGGGGTGTATTATAGCTTCTCGTTTGCGCTGTTTGCGGCAGCTTTGCTTTATTATCTTTACTTTAAGAGGAC
>CAZIAX010000051.1:0-13075 GCA_964537745.1 uncultured Sangeribacter sp. | reverse complement strand
AAGAAACTGCGAGGTGATGTGGAGGAACCGGTGAGGATCTTCGTTAAGGATGGAGTGTATCATGAGAAGGTGCTCCTCAACAATACCCTTAAGAATGTGACTATCGAAGGGGAAAGCCGGAAAGGTACCGTCATCTCTAACGGCGACTACGCCTCACTCAACAATATGGGCACTTCAGGCAGCTATACGATGCGAATCGATGGCGATGACATCACTCTCAAAAACCTTACAATCGAGAATACGGCAGGGCATGTGGGACAGGCTGTGGCACTCCATACTACCGGAGATAAAATCCACGTGATAGATTGCGATATCCTTGGCAATCAAGACACTCTCTACGCGACGGGGCACAACGCACGCGACCTCTTTGACAATTGCTATATCGAAGGTACCGTTGACTTCATCTTCGGAGCAGCTACTGCCCTCTTCCGCAACTGCCATCTTCATGCCAAACGAGATGGATATCTCACCGCTGCATCTACTCCGAAGGAGAATAAGGTGGGATATGTATTCGACAAGTGCAAAGTGACTGCTGATCCAGAGGCTAAGAACGTGTATTTGGGTCGCCCTTGGCGCCCTTATGCCTCTACGCATTTCATCAATTGTGAGCTTCCAGAGAATATCAACCCGAAGGGTTGGCACAACTGGGGTAATGCCGAGAATGAGAAGACAGCCCGTTACGGGGAGTATAATTGTAAAGGACCTGGTGCGAAGAGCACGGAGCGTGTAGGTTGGCACAAGAAACTGAGCGCGCTGGAAGCAGCGGAGCTGACTGATCCGGGACAAGTGTTTACCCGGAATTCGGTGTGGATGCCTTATTAAGAGTCAAGAACCAAGAGTCAAGAACCAAGTGGCTACGCAGTGTTGGGACGCAGAAACCACAAATCGCCTCTCCGAGGCTACTGAGTCGTTTGGCTTACCCCAGGCTTAAGCCTGGGGTTTCGACACAATTAGAGGTCTCCGACCTCGGTAATTTTAACTTTTCTACAATTACTTTGTCTATGGGAGTATGAAAGGAATGATTAGGTATTTGATCGCGGGGCTTTGCTTGGCATTGGCTGGCGGTAAGGCGTCGGCAGACACCAAGTTTGCCGACGAGACTCTGAAGTATGTCATCACTTATAAGTGGGGACTGATCACCAAGGATTCTGGCGATGCTACACTGTCGCTCAGGAACCAAGGGAACAAATACTATATAAAGCTTACGGGAAAGACTCGTCCGTGGGCCGACGGGATGTTTCGTGTTAGAGACACCCTGATTTCAGTCATGGACAAGGATAAGTTTCGCCCCATCTCCTACACCAAGGTGGCGCATGAAGGTGGTAAATACTCAAAGGACGATATAGTGTATTCATATTCAGGAAACCACGTCACTGGAAAAGCCACCAAGTATCGCGAGAAGAAGGGGAAGATAAGCACCAGCAACATTGACTTGGCGGCAGATGGAGATACATTCGACATGCTGAGCGTCTTCTACTGGTTGCGCTCTATCGACCCGTCGACTCTGCCGATTGGACAGAAGGTGACCGCTACCCTATTCTCTGGTTCGCATGAGGAGACGGTGAAGATATGGAAGGTAGGCGAAGAGACAATCAAGATGCGCAATGGCACAAAGCAGCAGGCATGGCATATACGCTTCACCTTCACCTCTAAAGGAGGGAAGAAGACGAGCGATGACTTGGATGCTTGGATATCGAAAGATGGCAAGCGGATACCGCTTGAGATCAAAGGGAAGCTGCCGTTAGGACATGTCTCTGCGTACCTAATTAATGATAAATGATTAATTATAAATGATAAATTAATAATAGGGTTTTAAAATTACCAAAGCTGATGAGTATCATATGGTAAAAAAATTTATCATTAATCATTTATAATTTATAATTATTTGGGGATGATGGTGAAGGTTATGGTGCCGCGTGTCGACGTGGCGCCTTTTTTTGCGCTCCAACGGGCTTGCATGGCGGCTGCCTCGCATTTCTTGCGTATCTCGCGCGTGGCAGCCCCAGAGGCTGTGGCTGTCATGACCTTGCCTTCAGCATCTACTGTGATGGAGACAGTGACAGTAGTCTTGTGAGAGAGGGATACGTCGGGAAGAGGGCAACCCAGGAACTGACGCCCCGACATCTTACCGGAGACACCCGAAGCGGCACCCTCACTACCTCCTGGAGAGTCAAACTTACCGGCCACCGAACCTGGCTTGCTATTAAACTTACCAGCCATGGATGAGGCTACCTTCTCATCTTCCTTCTTCTTATCGGCAGGAGCTGTCTGGACGGGGCTTTCCTTTGGCGTCGACACCAGAGTCTGCTCTGGAGAGGGCTTAGGATTCTCAGCGGAAACAACAGTATGAGGTTGCTCCACCGGAGCCGGTTTGGGTTCACCTTTGATTTCCGGAGCTGGAGCATCCTCTACTACAGCATCCTGCTCGCCTATACTCTTATTTTGCTCAAGGAGGAGTTCAGGGTCAAGAAAGATCTCATCTTCCTCAAGCTGGGGATTTTCCGAATTTTTGGCCATTCGCTCATCATAGTGCAGAGATGCCACGAGAAGCCACACGAGCATCAGCCCCACCACCAGCATGGTGATGAGTCCTGCAAAAACGGAATCTCTGTCACTGCGTTTCATAACTATCATTGGGCGGTTTGAGACTGAGCTGCAGGTGTTTCCTGAGTGGCGCGGGTAGCGAGTACCATTTTCATATGGCGGCGTGCAGCCATGTCGAGCAATTCCACAATCTTACCATATTCCACCTTCTCGTCGGCATAGAGAGCGATGCCTCGGGTGGAATCCTGCTGCTGTATTAGAGTAAGGGCCGACACAAGCTCATCGCGGGTCACGGCCTTTGGGGTGGAGTTGCCGGGAATAGAATCGGTGCGGTCCATAACGATATAGAACTGCGACAGAGAATCCACGTATACCTCGGTGAGGGGTTTGTTGGAAGTCTGCTCGGAGCTTTGTGGGAGATTGACATCAATCGCCGCCGGAAAGATCAGGGTCGAAGTGACCATGAAGAAGATGAGGAGAAGGAATATCACGTCCGTCATCGACGACATGGAGAATGTGTCGAGACTTTGGAATGAGCGTTTTAGGGCCATGTCTTTTAAGTGTCAAGAGTGAAGAGTCAAGAACCAAGTGCATTCGGCAAAGGGTCAAGAGTTAAGAGTCAAGAACCAAGAGTCCAGAACCAAGGATTTTAGTTATTAGGCGGGTTCGTTCAGAAGGTCCATAAACTCCATGGTTTTGGTCTCGAGTCCGGTCATCACACGGTTGACACGACTGACGAGGAAGTTGTAGGCGAAGAGGGCTATGATGCCTACTACGAGACCGGCAACAGTAGTGACGAGTGCCTGATAGATACCGCTGGAAAGCACTATGATGTTTGCGCCGGTGCCAGCCATGGCGAGAGCATAGAATGCCTCGATCATACCGGTGACGGTGCCGAGGAACCCGAGCATCGGAGCACCTGCGGCAGTGGTGGAAAGCCAGGTGAAACCTTTGCCAAGTTTTGCGACCTCAATGTTGCCGGTATTCTCGATAGCCACGAGTACATCCTGCATAGGGCGACCGATGCGGGTGACACCTTTAAGGATGAGACGCGCATATGGAGTGTCGGTCTTCTTACAGAGTTGACGGGCACTGTCGAGGTCGCCTTCATGGACGTAGTCGCGTATGCGCTGCATAAAGGAACTGTCTTCCTTGCTGGCGCGAGAGATAGCGAAGCAACGCTCTATGAATATGTAAATGCTGACAATGAGCATCAGCGCGAGAGGAATCATTATGTAGCCGCCGTCCATCACGAGCGACCATAGGCTGAGGGTTTCCATTTATTGAATTGAGAATTGAGAATTGAGAATTGAGAATTGAGAATTGAGAATTGAGAATTGACTTGCCATAGTTAGCTTTTGTCGGCACGGCGGAGGCGAGGACGCCTCCGTTCCATGGCTACGCAGTCAGAGTTATTTGAGGCAGGCGAGGTAGGCTTTGATGGTGGCGTCGATGCCGAGGTAAAGGGCATCGCAGATTAGGGCGTGGCCTATGCTGACTTCGTCGGTCCAAGGAATCATCTCATGGTAATACTTGAGATTCTCGAGGCTCAGGTCGTGGCCTGCATTGAGTCCTATTCCACATACTCGGGCTGCCGAGGCAGCCTCCACGAAGGGAGCTATGGCAGCCTCCCGATTGATGGCGTAGTTATCGGCGTATGCCTTGGTATATAGTTCCACACGGTCGGCACCGGCAATCTTTGCCTCAAGCACCTGGACAGAGTCCGGGTCTACGAATACCGAAACACGGATTCCTGCCTCCTTGAAGCGCTTGATGATGGCGGAGAGCATGTCGAAATTTGCGATCACATCCCAGCCATGGTTGGATGTAAGCTGGCCAGGAGCGTCGGGTACGAGCGTCACCTGTGCCGGTTTTGTCTCAAGCACGAGGCGGATAAAGTCTTCGGATGGATATCCTTCTATATTGAGCTCGGTAGTGACAGCCTGTTTCAACAGAGGCACGTCTGAGCGGCGGATATGACGCTCATCAGGGCGAGGATGGATTGTGATGCCTTGGGCTCCAGCTGCCTCGCAAGCCAAAGCGAAACGCACGAGGTCGGGATTGTTCTCGCCTCGGGCGTTGCGGATAGTGGCAACTTTATTGATATTGACACTTAGTCTTGTCATTTTTTCGTTTCTATTGTTATAATTATATAACTCAACTTTCGCATACGAAAGTTGAGGGTTATAAAGTTAATAGGTTATAAGGTTATATAACATGGGGATATTATGCACAAAAAATGACAATAAATCAAATTCGGCATAATATTTGTTATATCTAAGGCAAAGTTAATCAAAAACATTGAAACCACCAAAATAAAAAGGAGAAAACATTGACGACACAAGATACACTCATACAACGCGACGACTGCAGCCTGGTGACGCTTGAATGCGCTCCGGCCGACTATAGTGCCAGCATCCTGACACATGCATGCGAGGATGCGGGGGCTCCGGTAGTAGACCTTCTCACCCAGCCGGCAGATGAACGAAGCATCCGCGTGACGCTCCGGCTGCGCTGCGATGACCCTACCCCGGCAATACATAATCTTGAGAGATACGGTTATGAGGTGGCTGAGGCTGAGGGCAATCAGTATTCGGATGCTATGATAGCGACTGAGAGGCTGCTGGAGGTGCAGATGATGCTGAATGTATGACTCAACTTTCGCCTCTTTAGGGCAAATGTTGAAGGTTATAAGGTTAGGAGGTTATAAGGTTAGGAGCTTATGAGAAGGAAGACTTTAGCGCTGTATGGTAAGTCCCGTCAGGATGAGAATCTGACAGGGATAATGAATTTTATGGCCGAAGCCCGGAGACGGGGTTTCGGCCTTTTGTGTCATGAAAAGTTTGCTGCTTATCTCTCCAGATTCGGTGAGAATCCCGATTTTATACCGCCGGTCTTCTCGGGGATTCCAGATGCTGATGTGGCCATCAGTTTCGGTGGAGACGGTACTTTCCTGCGCACGGCACGCCGCCTTGGCAACACGGAGATACCGATAGCGGGAATCAATACCGGCACTTTGGGATACTTGGCCCATTTCACTCTCGATGAGAGCGGTGAACTTCTTGACGGCATACTCAACAAAACGCTGAAGGTGCAACCTCGGCGTCTGATCCAGGTGTCGGGCGACGGTATACCCGACGACTTCCTTTGCTGCGCTCTCAATGAGATAGCGGTGCTGAAAGATGACTCGGCATCGATGATAAACGTCAATGTTGAGCTTGACGGATTCTTCCTTGCCGATTACCGGGCGGATGGACTCATAGTCTCGACGGCTACCGGCAGCACAGCCTACAACATGTCGGTCGGGGGACCGATTATGCAGCCGGAGCTTGACTGCATGGTGCTGGCGCCCGTGGCGCCCCACTCTCTTACGTTGCGGCCTATCGTGGTGGCCGGCAGTGCGGTGATGCGACTGTATATGACATCGAGGACGAAGTCCTACCGGCTTAGTGTGGATGGGTATAGCGTGACGATGAAAGAAGGGAGCAGCCTTGTGCTTAAGGCTGCCCCCTATGTAGTGAATCTGCTGTCGCCGCGCGATGATACGTTTGCGACTTCGCTTCGGGATAAATTACTTTGGGGAAGGAGATGAGAATTGAGAATTGAGAATTGAGAATTGAGAATTTGATAGCCACAAATCGCCTCTCCGAGGCTACTGAACTTGTGACGAAACCCCAGGCTTAAGCCTGGGGTTTCGTCACAATGACAGCTCTCCGAGCTGTGAAGTTACTGATGTAAGAGTTTTTGGGTCTTGGTGGTGCCGTCGGAGTTTTTAGTCACTTTCAGGTAGATGCCTTTGCCGGGATTGGATACTTGGCGCCCGGAGAGGTCGTAGTAGGTTGCGTTTTCAGACGCTTGGTCGGCGTCGATGGTCTCTACGGCTTCTATTTCGTCGACATTGATGGTCACTATTTCGCTGCGGGTCTCTACTCCATTGTAACGGTAGACGCTCTGGACTCCAAGTGTCGTGATGCCCTCTACGAAGAACGCCACATGGTGGACGGGCGACTCATAGTCTTTGCAAATCCAGTATTTGTCATATGTCCAAGGTATCTCCTCAAGCGACTCGTCCATGTCACTGTAATCCTCAGACTCAAATGTCCAAGGTTCACCATCCACATAGATAATATAACTCAGGTCATCAAGCAGAAGATAGCGGTCATTTGCAGAGACTGCAGGGAGATTGAATGAGAACAGGGAGAATCCCTCTTCCTGCATAGCATCCTCAAACACCAGGTCGGTCGGATTGGCAGGTGTGCCGTCAAACTCCGTCTGATTGATGAGTCTCATGTCCATCAGGTCGTTGAGTAACTTGATATCCCCTTTTGAGACATTGAAGACTAAAAGCACATTTTTGTTGGTTGCCTTCATCGTCTTTCCTTCCTCATCCCATTCGAGCTGGAACTCATAGGAAGATGGCATGAAATTCTCCAAGAAGACGTAGCCGTCATCGTCGGTAGAAGTGCGGACCACCTTTGTGAAGATATGGTAGCCGTTGTAGTCTCCTACATACTGGTCTTGCGGAATAGACACTATAGTCTTTCCTCCATCCTTTTTCACATTGGCTTTCACCCATCCTTCGGGCAGCCGCTCAGCGAGCCCCTGGAAATAGACTTCGTCGCCATTCTGGGCAAAGTTGACCTGCCATCCATATTCGTTGCCAACGGCAGTCCAATAGTTTTCCGCAACCGCCAGTCCCTCGGGAAGCTGGACCGGGTTCTCATCGA
Organism: uncultured Sangeribacter sp.; assembly: GCA_964537745.1. GTDB lineage: Bacteria > Bacteroidota > Bacteroidia > Bacteroidales > Muribaculaceae > Lepagella. The sequence goes on along the minus strand of CAZIAX010000051.1, from coordinate 5,804 downwards.
AAATGGAGATTGACATGGCCCAAGCACCGAGGCCAATCCACGTGCCGTCATCGCTGTCGGCCACGCCTACGATTGTATTCCGGTCGAGTCCTTCGGCAGTCATAGTGCCATCCTCAGCGATGTCGAGGGTAAGGGCAGCTTTCTCTTCGGGCATATACCATCCCATCTCCTCGTCCATCTTAAGGATGTCGAGATAGTAAGCCTCGGGGAAGCCCAAATCGGGAGCGAACTCATAAAAAATCGGTTGTGGAAGATCGAAGACTATCTTGTCGCCGTCTTTGACACCCTTGATATAAGACTTGGTAGGGAGATCTGGGAAAATCTCGTAGAGATACACCTCATTGTTGTCGCCATATACGATATGGGAGCCAGACACCTGGTCGGTAAATTCCTGAAAACCAAAACCAGACATAGTAATGCCGCTGAGGGTCAGGGTGACGTCGACTGTCTCACCTTCTACGGAGGTGATGACGTCGGAGGCAGAGGTCAGGCCTGGGGCAATCTTCGCTGGCGAAGCCGACGCGGAGATAGCTATCAGGGCTGATCCGAGCGCGAGTAATGTTTTTTTCATAAGAAAATATATTATTTGAGGACTTTTGTTGTGCGGAGGGAACCGTCGGAGAGGCGGGAGAGCTGGAGTGTCACGCCAGGCTGAGGAGCCGTGATGCGTGCTCCAGAGAGGGAGTAGTATTCGGTGGAGAGGATTGTGGCTTCTAAAGCTGTAGCATCGACCGAGTCGGAGATACCAATCTTCGACTTATTGGAGTTGAGGATGGTGCCGTCGGGATTGATGATGAAGGCCGCTACCTTCAGCTTATCCTTGTCCTGGATGAGGGAGTTGCGGTCGATGTCGTAGGAGAATACAACCGGGTAAGTCTCATTGTAGACAACATTGTCGGGCACAGAACCCTCGACACCTTCCAAGCCATCAGTATCCACCACCACGTCATTGAAGACGAGGCCGGGGACTTTGCCTGGCCATGTGGTAAGGACTTCCAGTTCGGTGCCATTGTAGCCCGTCTGGCCAGAGAAATAGTTTGATTGGAACCAGCTTGCATCCCTTCCAACAAGGCCATCGCTGATGAGCAGGAAGCCTACCTTATATCCGGCATTCTCCTTGTCTTTGAGGAATGTGGCCTTTGCAGTGGCCTCAATCTTGGTCTTCTCCGCATCAGCCCAATAGGCATCGACCTGAATATCGGCCAGGACCGGCTCCTCGGCAGAAGCCTTCACTTCAGCCCGCATCCCGAAGCCTTTGGAGCCGGTGCCAAAATAAGGATCTTCCACAGCCCCTCGGTTGAGGATTGCGGCAGGAAAACCTATCTTCTCCCCGGTGACAGGGAAAGCAGCGGCCTGCATAGGATCGCCATCATGGTAGGCAGCGAGGACGATATCATCGCCATACTCCTCACCGAGGATCTCGAGGGCAATATATCCTCTGGGACACCAGCCACACCATGTGCCGGTGAACTCCTCAAGCATGGGGCGATGTACGGGCACGAAGGGAAGCACCGAAACCTGACACGTGGCTGAAGCAAGAGGATTATCGTTGGGCTGGCCATTCACTTTATCTACAGTGACCGTGAGATCGAAATCGCCAAGTTCGGCCACCTTCTCAATCGGCAACTCCACAGAGATCTCGCCGGAGAGGTTTGGAGCCACCGGAGTCGCGAAATCGAGGTCACCCTCGAGAGTCTTACCAGCAATCGTATAGGTGTAGCCAAGAGAAGTGAAGCTTGCCTCACCAATGTTGGCCAACTTAGCCTTGACGGCAAAATTCTGGTTCGCTGCCACTTTTGCATCGGAGAGCGACTTGATACCGACGCTGTATTCGGCCACGTCTCCTTCGAGCGTCACATAAATAGCGGCAGCCCCACCGAGACGGTCATTATAGGGAAGCCACTTCAAGAAATCCTTTGACGCACGGACATAAAGCGAATTGGGATTCTCGCTTGGAGAAAGGAGCACGGGGTATTTCTGCCCTTCGGCCAGAGAAGAGCCTGTTTCTACAGCCGGGACTGTCAGGCTATAGCCCACATATATGCCTTCTTCTGTAATGACATAGGGAGTATCCAGAGATACCGACATCTGCCCGAAGGGTGTATCGTCGTAACCTTCGACAACGACCTTCTCAGGCTGGGATGAGGCAGAATACACGTCGGGCACCGTCACCTTTACGCTTCCTTCTTTCACGAGGGTTAGCTCTTTTGAGAGCCAAAGGGAAGTAGACTCCACTCCCTCATATGCGTTAATAAGGGCGCGGATACCGGTGATTTTCTTTCCCACGAGTGCAGGATCATCTATTCGTATGGCTATGTCGTAGATTTCCGACTTTGCCTTGCCCCAGGAGGTGAACTCAGAGCCGGCGTAGGTGAAAGTCACAGAAGAGTCTGCGGCAGCTGTGGCTGAGAGTGCGGTGGGGATGAGAAAACAGGATAGGAGTAGATTTTTCAGCATGGTAATTTGCGGTTTTTCTATAGGAAATACAAAGTTATGAAAAAACTTTTAGACAGGCAAAAAAAGTTGAACAGGGACAGCTCGCGGACGCACGAACCGTGCGTCCCTACCAAAGGGTCATTTGGAGTTATTATAGAATTGGCCGGCATTTTTGGTAATGGCACCGTATTGTGCGGCGCGGGTCGGGCAGACGTGGTAGCAGGCGCAACAGCTGGTGCAGTCTGTACCCCAGACTGGATGACCATCATGCATGGCGATATTGCCTACGGGACATGCCTTTGAGCATTTGCCGCATCCGATGCAAGCATCGGTAAAATGCCATTTCTTTGTATTTACGCCCCAGCGCTTGAATAGGGGATAGACGAGCGATGTCTTGACTCTCGGCCATGGGCCAAGGTGGACTTTTTCTTCCCACTCCCCTTCTTTGATATGTGTGGAGATTTCCTCTATGCGCCCTACCGCTTCCGAGAGTTTCCGCTCCTCCACTTCCTTCGAGTCGGTTCCGAAGCCCGGAAGCAATACATATACGTTTGGCATAATCAGGCTCCACGTCCCGGCAAGTTGAATCCCTCGCTTTTCAAGACTTTTCCTCAGCATCTCTACAGCCATCCCCGTCTCATCGCCACACGTGGCTACGCACCACACCGGCACCTGCTTCTCTTTGACAGTCTCTATAAAAGCCTCAGGCAACTTTGCGATGAAATCGATCACGATTGGAGGGACTCCCCATGCATAGACTGGAAAGACGAAGCCCACGGATTTGTCGGCAGAGGGGGTCAATTTCTGTTTATATGCATCAATAGAGGGTATGAAGCGCACTTCCTCTCCAATCAGAGATGCTATGCGGATAGCGGCATAACGGGAATTTCTGGTTCCTGAAAAATAGTATATCATGATTTTTTCTTTCTATATAGGGGTAAACCGACCAGGTAAAAGGCGATGGCCTGCAAAAGGAGGTTGAGACCGGCAGCATAGAGCATCCAGATGCAGAAGATGGTGCATGCAATGCCTATCCCGAGTCCGTAGGCATACCCCCGCTTAGCATGCTGAGACAATAGCCCGCACTTGTAGTCCTTACGGGCTATCTTCACTAAAAAGAGTCCGCTGAAGAGATAGGCCGGGAGCACCATCAGACCAGTGATATTGAGTGCATACAGATATACATCTTCAGCCATCACAACCAAAAACAGGAAACATTGCATTATGACGCTTGAGGCCAACAGGGCCGGTTGCAGAGAATCGCTGCCGTCTTTCTTCAGCAGGAACTTCGGGAAAATGCCATGATGGGCAGCGGAATAGGGTTGCTCAGCCGTCACAATAGTCCATGCAAACCAGCCGCCAGTAATCGAAATAATTACCGCTACAATCACAAGCCAGTAGGCCCATTCGCCGCAGATGCTTCGCAAGGCATATGCCACAGACGGGTCTTCCAATCCGGCGAGCTGGGCACGCGACATGATACCGAAGCAGAATACCGACACCAACACATAGAGAATCCAGGCTGCCAAGAATCCCAACACTCCGGCCTTTCCCACATCACTTTGCCTACGGGCTCGCCCAGACATCACGACCGCTCCCTCGATGCCGATGAAGCACCAAAGGGTGACCAGCATCGTGCTCTTCACCTGCGATATGATGCCTCCGATGCCAGTACCGAGACACCATATGTCGGCTTTCAGTATATCATATTTAATGTTGAGAGCCAGTAGTATGATGATGAGGGCGATCACACTTAGTTTCAAGGTGGCGGCAGCCGTAGCGATGATTGAGGAGGTGCGCATGCCAGACTTGATTAGGAAATACATCACCCATATGAGTGCGGAGCAGAAAATGATGGTTGGCACTCCATGATTAAGCAACCCAGGGAAAAAGGCACCGAAAGTGTCGTTGAGCATCACGGCGTAGGCCACATTGGCGAAGCAGGCGCAGAGCCAGTAGCCCCAGGCTATGTTGAAACCTGTGAAGCGTCCGAAACCTTTCTCGGCGTATAGGTAGATACCTTCGTTGAGTTCGGGATGGCGGTCGCTGAGCATCTTGAAGGTGCTTACGAGCATCAGCATGCCGGTGGCGGTTATGGCCCATCCTATCATGACAGCACCGAGGCCGGCTCCAGCGGCCATATTCTGCGGAATGTTGAAGATGCCGCTCCCCACCATCATACCAAAGACAAGGGCCACCAGTCCGGTGAGCCCCAGTTTATTCTTATCTATAAAAGCCTTTTCCTGTTTCATAGCGCAAAATTACAAAAAAAATATTAATTTTGCGGTATGAATTGTGAATTAAAGCCAAAGCGACTGAGATATATAGATGCGATGCGAGGGCTCGCTATCCTCCTCGTCGTGTTCTCTCATGTGACCAACGCCTACGTGAAGATGCCTATATCCAACGCATCCTTCTCCGGTGTCTACTACATGATGACGATGTTTCGCATGCCGCTCTTCTTCTTCGTCTCCGGATTTTTTGCTTTCCGCATGGCCGACAAGTGGACAGGGCCAATGGTGAGGCGCGTCATGACAAAGAAATTCCAGGCCCAGATCTGCGGACTGGCTGTCTTCTCTTTCCTTTTCGGGGCTTTGATGAATGGGTGGAGATTTCATTTTTTCTGGACGTCGAATCCTTATTGGTTTACGATTGCGCTCTTCGAGATGTTTGTGGTCTATCTCGGTACGGCACTGATAGTGAAGAAGACGCATTCCAATGCCCCACTCTACATTCTGCTTGGGGTGGCTTTCGTGGCCCCCTTCGTGTTCAATTATTTCACGGAAGGCGTCACTCTACCACGCTGGGTGAGAGCAATCCAGGCTTGGCATACGCTTAACTACTGGCCATACTTCATGATGGGGATCTTCGCCCGCAGATTCGAGTTTTTCACATGGAAGACGATTGACAACAAGTATTTCAAGGCTCTGATGATAGTCGGATTTTTTGCGCTTGTCTTTTTCTATGGTTGCCAACACAAATACTCCCTGAAGTGGGACTTTGTGGTCAGTGCCATGCGTTTTTCTGGCCTTATGACGGTCATCATCGGGTTTCGAAGCTACCGTGATTGGTTTGACAAGGATACAGCAGTAAGCAACTGTATGTCGTTTGTGGGGTCGCGGACACTCGACATATATTATCTTCATTACTTCTTCATACCCAACCTTTCCTTTTTGAAGGGCTTTTTGTCTACCGGAGCAGGGAATAATGTGTTGGCTATGCTCACTATCGGACTGACTATCTCCGCGTTGGTCATTGCGCTGTGCCTGCTTATCAGCGCGTTGCTTAGGTCTACGCCTGTGTTGGCTGCCTGGCTGTTTGGCGCAAGCCCAGCGAAGGCCACTGCTTGAAGTTAGTCGCAGACTGCG
>CAZIAX010000050.1:0-14352 GCA_964537745.1 uncultured Sangeribacter sp. | reverse complement strand
ATGGATCTTCTCACCGAACTTTGGGCTACCGGCGACACCCGCAAGGTGGCTGAAGGAGTGCTCGCAGCCGACGAACTCATCTGGAAAGAGCACGGCAACCTCAATGAGATTCCGGGCCTGACCGACATGGTGGTTGAGTATCTCGACAGCATCCAGGACAAGGGCATGCTCGCTACTGTAGAGAGCATCCTCTAATCATAACTTTTCACATGCCCGGGAGGAAATTCCACCTCCCGGGCATACGAGTATCTTAAAATGCCAAGAATACTCAAAATATTTTCAGCTGACAATCAACATGAAAGATTATATTAAAATTAATCCTGCCGACAATGTGGCTGTAGCAATCTCCGCATTGGAAAAGGGAAATGAAGTGAATGTCGACGGAGTTTCGTTCATTCTGAAGTCTGACATTCCCGCAGGCCATAAGTTTGCTCTCACCGACATCAAGGAAGGAGAAAACATAATCAAATATGGTTTCCCTATCGGTCATGCAAAACATGACATAGCTTTAGGCTCTTTTCTCGATGACCATGATATCAAGACCAACCTTGCCGGACAACTCGACTATTCCGACGTAAAGCGCAAACCTGTCGAGAAATGTCATTGCGAAGGAGGCGAACGCACTTTCGAGGGTTATCTGCGTCCTAACGGCGACGCAGGAGTAAGAAACGAGATTTGGGTAATCCCTACAGTAGGCTGCGTCAATGGAATCGCGAAGCAGATTGTAGACAAACTCAATGCCGAGACTGGCGCCGAGGGTGTAGACGGAATCTTCTCCTTCCCACACAACTACGGTTGCTCACAGCTTGGCGACGACCATGAGAACACAAAGAAAATACTTCGCGACATGGTGCTCCATCCCAATGCGGGAGGAGTATTGGTAGTCGGACTTGGCTGCGAAAACAACCAGCCAAAAGTATTCGAGGAATTCTGCGGCGACTACAACAAAGACCGTGTAAAATTCATGGTTTGCCAGGAAGTGGAAGGCGACGAAGTGGAATATGGCCTGAACATCCTCCGCGACCTTTATAATAAGGCAAAAGAAGACAAACGCACTACCCTCCCCGCATCAAAACTGCGCATCGGACTGAAGTGTGGCGGCAGTGACGGCTTCTCAGGCATCACAGCCAATCCCCTTCTCGGTGAATTCTCCGACTTCCTTTGCGATTGCCAAGGGGGCACGACTGTTCTCACTGAAGTGCCCGAGATGTTTGGCGCCGAGACCATTCTCATGCAGAGATGTGCCGACGACAAACTGCTCGGAGATACCATCACACTCATCAACGACTTCAAGGAATACTTCCTCAGCCATGGCGAACCCGTAGGAGAGAATCCATCTCCGGGCAACAAGGCAGGAGGCATCTCAACGCTTGAAGAGAAAGCCCTCGGCTGCACCCAGAAGAGCGGCAAGAGTGAGGTGAAAGGAGTATTGGCATACGGCGAAAGAATCCACAACCACGGTCTCAACCTTCTCTCTGCTCCCGGCAATGACCTTGTGGCCTCAACTGCCCTTGCAGCTTCAGGATGCCAGATAGTGCTCTTCACTACTGGTCGCGGCACTCCCTTTGGCACATTCGTGCCTACCGCTAAAATATCTACCAACAGTAATCTTGCACGCCGCAAGCCAGACTGGATAGACTTCAATGCCGGAGTGCTTGTGGAAGACGCTGACATGAAAGAAGTGGCAAAGAAATTTGCTGATTTCGTGCTCGACGTAGCAAGTGGCAAGAAAGTACATTCCGAGAAGGCTGGAATCCACGAGATTGCCATCTTTAAGAATGGAGTGACGCTTTGAAAAGTATTAAGTATTAAGTATTAAGTATTAAGTATTTTTTATTTAGTATTAAGTATTTAGAAATTGAAACATATTAAAACTAACTGCATATGAAACCCTTCATGGACGAAAATTTTCTGCTGCAGAATGAGACTGCGCAGAAGCTCTATCACGAGCATGCGGCTAAAATGCCGATTATCGACTATCACTGCCATCTGATCCCGAAGATGGTGGCTGACGACCACAAATTCAACTCCATCACCGAGCTTTGGCTCGGCGGCGACCACTATAAATGGCGCGCCATGCGCAGCAACGGCGTCGACGAACGCTTCTGTACTGGCAAAGACACTACTGACTGGGAGAAATTCCAGAAATGGGCTGAGACTGTGCCTTACACATTCCGCAACCCACTCTACCACTGGACTCATCTCGAGCTGAAGACCGCTTTCGGCATCGACAAGCTCCTCAACCCTGAGACCGCAAAAGAGATTTTCGACGAGTGCAACGACAAGCTCCGCAATGACCCCAACATGACAGCCCGCGGACTCATGCGCCGCTACAATGTGGAGACTGTCTGCACCACCGACGACCCCGCTGACTCACTCGAATACCACAAGCAGGTGAGAGACTCCGGTTTCGAAGTGAAGATGCTCCCGACATGGCGTCCTGACAAGGCTATGGCCGTAGACAAACCTGAGGAATATCGCGAATATATCGCAAAACTCGGTGAGGCTGCAGGAATTGAAATCCGCACTTTCAGCGACCTCGTAGACGCACTCCAGAAGCGCCACGACTTCTTCGAGGAAATGGGTTGCCGTCTTTCAGACCACGGCATCGAGGAGTTCTACGCAGAAGAATACACTCAGCCTGAGATCGACGCAATGTTCACCAAGGTGATGGACGGCGGCTCTCTAACTCCGGAAGAAGTAGAGAAGTTCAAGAGCGCAATGATGATCGTCTTCGGCGAAATGGACTATGAGAGCGGCTGGACACAGCAGTTCCACTACGGTGCTATCCGCGACAACAACTCCAAGATGTTCAAGCTTCTCGGTCCTGACACCGGCTTCGACTCAATCGGCGAATTCAACACAGCCAAGAAGTGTGCAAAATATCTCGACAAACTCAACAGCCGTGGCAAACTCGCCAAGACTATACTCTACAACCTCAATCCCTGCGCCAATGAAGTGATGGCCACCATGCTCGGCAACTTCCAGGATGGCAGCGTAGCTGGTAAGATTCAGCTCGGTTCAGGCTGGTGGTTCCTCGATCAGAAAGACGGCATGCAGAAGCAGATGAATGCCCTCTCACTTCTCGGCCTTCTCAGCCGCTTCGTGGGTATGCTCACCGACAGCCGCTCCTTCCTCTCATATCCGCGCCATGAGTATTTCCGCCGCACTCTCTGCAACCTCGTGGGCACAGACATTGAAAACGGCGAAGTACCTTATACTGGCTACGAAGAGAAGCGCGTCAACCAGATGATTGAAGATATTTGCTACAACAACGCTAAAAACTACTTCAAGTTCTGATTATGGCAAGCACTTCCCCATTGGCAGCAGCCAATCAGAAGATGACCAACTTCCGTTGGACTATCTGTCTGCTGCTCTTCTTAGCCACCACGGTCAACTATATGGACCGTCAGGTGCTTTCTCTGACTTGGAAGGAGTTTATCTCCCCCGAATTCCACTGGACTGACGCTAACTACGGACTTATCACCGCAGTCTTCTCCATAGTCTATGCTATCGCCAACCTCATCGCAGGTCGCTTCATCGACTGGATGGGCACAAAGAAAGGTTATCTTTGGGCTATCGGTGTATGGAGTGCAGGTGCTTGCGCACACGCTCTTTGCGGTGTAGGCACTGAGGCATATTTCGAAGTTTTCAAAGGTGTTGACCTCAAGGACGCTCATGCTCTTCTTGAAGCAACTGGCGACATCGCCGTTGCAATTGCTACGGTATCTGTATGGTTCTTCCTTGCGGCCCGCACAGTGCTCGCACTTGGTGAGGCCGGTAACTTCCCTGCCGCTATCAAGGTGACTGCCGAATACTTCCCGAAGCGTGACCGTGCATATGCCACCTCTATCTTCAACGCCGGATCTGCGGTAGGCGCACTCATCGCTCCTTTCAGCATCGGCCCTCTCGCCAAGTTCTTCCAGAACATCGGCTGGGGCAACGGCTGGGAAATGGCCTTCATCGTGATTGGTGCCCTCGGTTTCATCTGGATGGGCTTCTGGGTATTCCTTTATAAGGAACCGGCGCAGAACCCCCGCGTCAATGAAGCTGAACTCGCCTATATAGAGCAGGATAACACCACTCCTGATGAGACTCCAAGAGAGAAAGCAGAAATCGAAGACAGCGAGACTGCTACCATATCTTTCTGGCAGTGCTTCAAGTATCCACAGACTTGGGCAGTATTCTTCGGTAAGTTCCTGACCGACGGCGTATGGTGGTTCTTCCTTTTCTGGACTCCCGCCTACATCACCGACGTGTTTGGTCTTTCCACTTCACAGGGTGAAGGTATGCTCATGATATTCGTGCTCTATCTCATCACCATGCTCTCTATCTATGGCGGTAAGTTACCGACAATCTTCATTGACAATGCAGCCAAGAAAGGCATAACCGTCAATCCGTATGCAGCCCGCATGAAGGCGATGTTTATCTTCGCCCTCTTCCCCCTCCTTGCACTCCTTGCTCAGCCTCTTGCTGAAGTGTCACGCTGGATGCCTATCATCATCATAGGCATCGCAGGTGCAGCCCACCAGTCATGGAGCGCCAACATCTATTCAGTAGTAGGCGACATGTTCCCGAAGAGCACTATCGCAACCATCATCGGTATCGGCGGTATGGCTGGCGGATGCGGCTCCTTCCTCATCAACTACTGCTCAGGCGTGCTCTTTGACTACGCTGCCGAGACACAGATGTCAATGTTCAGCTTCACAGGCAAACCTGCCGGCTACTTTATCGTATTCTGCATCTGCGGCGTTGCATATCTCGTAGGATGGTGCATCATGAAGCTCCTCGTACCGCGCTACAAGAAGATTGAAGTGGCAGCATAATCTTTAGAACTCATTTACTCAAAATAATGAAGAAACTATCAATAATGATGCTCGCGCTGGCAGCCATGCTGCCAACGCGAGCTCTTGCACAAGAGAAGACCGACACCATCACCATATGGATGGCCGGCGACTCCACGATGGCCGACAAACCCATCGATGATGAAAAGCAAGAACGCGGCTGGGGACAGATGCTTCCCATGATGCTGCAGGGTCCCGTCAAGGTCAGCAATCACGCTAAGAACGGACAGAGCACCAAGAGCTGCATCGACAGTGGCCGCTGGGACGCGATGATGGCCGGAGTCAAGAAAGGTGACTACGTAATCATCCAGTTCGGCCACAACGACGAGAAGAGCCAGAGCCCTGACAGATATGCTGCGGCCGGCACTACTTTTGACGCCAACCTTACGAAGATGGTGAAAGACGTGAAGAAAAAAGGAGCTACTCCTATTCTCATGAACTCCATCGTAAGACGCAATTTCCCCTCAGAGACAGTAGACAACACTAAAGATGTCAGCGACCATGAGGCTGGTCCTACCAAGGTTGACCCCAAGGATGAAGGCACAAGACTCGTAGACACTCACGGAGCATATCTTGAGAGCCCACGCAACGTAGCCAAGAAGCAGAAAGCCACATTCATCGACTTCAACGCTTCCACCCACAACCTTGTGCAGTATCTCGGCAGAGAGAAATCAAGAGCTCTCTTCATGTGGATTCCAGAAGGGAAATATAAATTCTGCCCCAAAGGAAAGATCGACAACACCCACCTCAATATCTACGGCGCAACAGTTCTCGCACGCTTGGCTGCGGACTCACTCGCAAAGAGAGTACCGGAACTTGCAAAATACGTCATCCCTCAGGAGAATGCACGCGAGATGAAATATGTAGTGACTGAGCTCGGAGTGTATACCAACGATAGCACCCAGCTCCAGACCGAGGCTATCCAGAACATCATCGACATAGCCGAAGCAAACGGTGGCGGCCAAATCATCTTCCCTGCAGGAACCTATCTCACCGGCGCACTCTTCTTCAAACCCGGCACTCGCCTCCACCTCGAGAAGGGCGCCAAGATAAAAGGCAGCGACGACATCGCCAACTTCCCACTTATCCCCTCACGCATGGAAGGCAAGAGCATCTACTACTATGCCGCCCTTATCAATGCCTACTTCGTAAAGGGATTTGAGATAACAGGCGAAGGCACTATCGACGGCAACGGCTACAACTACTGGATGGACTTCTGGAACAACCGAGACCGTGCGAAAGAGGCCGGCCGCAAGTGGACTAATCTCGAAGCTCACCGCCCACGCCTCGTCTTCCTCTGGGGCTGTAACGACCTCAAGATTTCCGGAGTCAACCTTCAGAACTCTCCCTTCTGGACCACTCACCTCTATATGTGTGACGACGTAGTGATCGAAAACTGCCGCATCACAGCTCCACGCGGTGAGGTGCGCGCACCGAGCAGCGACGCTCTCGACCTCGATGCTTGCCGCCGCGTAATAGTCAGAAACTGCTATCTCAACTGCGATGACGATGGCGTATGCCTGAAGGGGGGCAAGGGAGTCTACTCCAACCGCACCATGGACAACGGCATCTGCGAAGACATCCTCGTAGAGAACTGCGAATTCGGCCGCAATCTCCACGGCGTGCTCACTCTCGGAAGCGAATGTATACATGCAAAGAACGTCACAGTGCGCAATTGCAAGGTAGACATCAACGCAGCCGTGCTCCGACTCAAGATGCGTCCCGACACATATCAGATATATGAGAACGTACTCATCGAGAACATCACAGGCACCTGCGGCACAGTAATGGACATGAAGCCTTGGAAGCAATTCTTCACTCTCGAAGGAAGCAACGAAGAGCCCTACGGAATCGTGCGCGACATCACTATCAAGAACGTAGACGTAGACTGCAGCACACTCTGCCACATCCAGGGCAACCCTGCCGACCAGGTATCCAACATCCTCTTCGAGAATGTCAAGGTTCAAGCTAAAGACCCATCAATCACAGTGGTGGCTTATCCTGAGGTGAAATTCAAGAACGTCACCATGAACGGCAAGAGCTTCAACCCGGAAGCAGAACGCCAGAATCTCCAGGAAGAAAACGAATACGACAAACTATAACATCATGAAGAAAACCCTTATCACATTAGCGACAGCTATACTATGCTTTGGGTCGGCGATAGCGGAAGGCATCGTCGAAAGAGCACAGAAGGCATGGAAGGATGTTTATCCCCAAGTGGAAAGCCGCATTAAAGCTCCGACTTTCCGCGACAAGGATTACAACATAAACTCCTACATGCCCAAAAACAAAAAGAGTCTCAAGAAAGACAAAAACGGAGAGACCCTCTACACTGACGTCATCAACTCAACCATCGAGAAGTGTAGCAAAGAGGGAGGCGGCCGCGTGATCATTCCGGCAGGCACTTGGCTCACAGGTCCGGTGAAACTTCTCAGCAACGTCAACCTCCATCTGCAGGAAGGTGCTACCCTTCTCTTCACAACAGACACCCACCAGTATTATCCGCTCGTGCTTACCGCATGGGAAGGTATGGACTGCTGGAACTGGAGTCCGATGGTCTACGCTTACAAGCAGGAAAACATAGCCATCACAGGCAAAGGCACCATTGACGGCGGCGCAAGCCGCGACAATTGGTGGGGAATGGTAGGCAACGAACGCTGGGGCTGGAAAGAAGGTCAGGAATCCCAGCGCAAAGGGCGCGTCATCCTCCAGGAATGGAACGAGGCTGGAGTTGACCTCTTCGAGCGACGTCTCGGCTCAGGCTGGGGCATGCGTCCGCAGCTCGTCAACCCAGTGGAGTGCAAAAACGTTCTTATCGAGGACGTAACCATGCTCCGCTCTGCTTTCTGGGTGATGCACCCTCTGAAATGTAACAACGTAACGGTACGCGGCGTACACGTGCAGAACGATGGCCCCAACGGTGACGGTTGCGACCCAGAATCTTGTAAAGACGTGCTGATTGAGAACTGCTTCTTCGATACAGGCGACGACTGCATCGCTATCAAGAGTGGCCGCAACAGCGATGGCCTAAAGCGCGCCATGCCGAGCGAGAACATCATCGTGCGCAACTGCTATATGAAGAATGGCCACGGTGGCGTAGTAGTAGGCAGCGAGATTTCTGGCGGCTACAAGACCCTTTTCGTAGAGAATTGCAAGATGGATAGCCCCGAGCTCGACCGCGTAATCCGCATCAAGACCAACACTTGCCGCGGGGGTGTGATTGAAGACATCTATGTGCGCAACGTAGAAGTAGGCCAATGCAAGGAAGCCGTGCTCAAGATCAACCTCGACTACGAACCCAAAGAACGCTGCAAACGCGCCTATCCTCCGACAGTACGCAACGTATATCTTGAAAATGTCACTTGCCAGAAGAGCAAATATGGTGTAATGATCGTAGGCCTTGCCGACAAATGCAATGTCTATGACATCGAAGTGAAAGACTGCTCCTTCAACGGAGTTGCCGACGGCAACAGCATCACTGGAGAAGTTAAAGATGTAGTCTTCGACAATCTCAAGATCAACGGAGTGGAGAGCACCTACGGCAAGCCCCTCGCCTACCGCATGGCAAAATCTGAGATGGTACGCAATCCTAAGAGCGAGACTATCGACGTGAAGGGTGTGAAGTGGAGCTATGCAGCAGCTGTGGAACTTGAAGGTATCCTCGGAGCAGCCCGCGCCTACAACGACCAGGAGATGCTCGACTACGTGCTGAACTACACCAACTTCTTCGTTAATGATGACGGAACTATCAAGGCATTCAAGAAAGACTCATACAACATCGACAATGTGAAGGGTGGCGTCGAGATTCTCCAGGCCTACGACATCACTGGCGATGAGAAATACAAGAAAGCTGCGGACAACATCTACGCTCAGCTCAAAGAGCAACCAAGAACCAAATCGAAGAACTTCTGGCACAAACAGATTTATCCTTGGCAAGCATGGCTTGACGGTCTCTACATGGGACAGCCCTTCTATGCTGACTACGTCAACCGTTTCCTCAACTCAGACCCGAAACTTTGGAACGACATCGCCAACCAGCTTCTTACCGTAGGCAAGAAGACCTATGACCCGGCAACCGGCCTCTATCGCCACGCTTGGGACGAGAAGAAGAAACAATTCTGGGCAGACAAGAAGACCGGTCAGTCACAGCATGCATGGGGACGCGCGATGGGCTGGTATATCTGGGCCATAACCGATGTGCTCGAGAAGATGCCTGCCGATCACCCGAAACGCGCTGAACTAATCCAGCTCCTCAAGAATGTAGCCGACGGAGTAGTGAAATATCAAGACCCCAAGAGCGGAGTATGGTATCAAGTGATGGACGAACCCGGCAAGGAAGGCAACTATCTTGAGGCAACCGCATCAGCGATGTTCACCTACAACCTCCTTCGTGCCGTACGTCTCGGACTTCTCGACCAGTCATATCTCGCACCAGCCAAGAAGGGCTACGAAGGAATGGTGGAGACCTTCATCAAGGAAAATCCTGACGGCACCATATCCCTTACCAACTGCTGCGCAGTTGCCGGCCTTGACAGCGGCGACAAACGCAGAAGAGATGGCAGCTTCGAATATTACCTCAGCGAGCCGATTCGCGACAATGATGCAAAGGGTGTAGGCCCATTCATCTTAGCCGGAATCGAATACGACAATCTGAAATAAGGATATCGGAAATGAAAACATTCGGCAGAACACTCTGCTCTGGAACAACAATGGTTACCGTCGCGGCGAGTCTACTCACCGCGACGGCAATCGCATCCGGATGCAGCGACAAAAGCAGCAAGATCGACCGATACGCACTCGTAGAGCGCAACAATCCCCATGTGACGGCAATCGATACTATGGCCTCTCTGACAGTAGGCAATGGACGTTTTGCCTTCACAGCCGACGTCACCGGACTTCAGACTTTCCCAGAGACATACACCAACGGCGTACCTCTTGGCACTATGAGCGACTGGGGTTGGCACAGTTTTCCAAATACAGAAAACTATCGCTTTGAGGAGACACTTAAGGAATACGATTTCGGACGTGGACGCCAGGAACTCTATTCCGTACAGTTTAAAGAAGACGGACGTCAGAAAGACGCAGCCAACTACTACCGTGTCAATCCCCACCGACTGCACTTAGGTGCACTCGGATTCAAGGGTATGGCTCCGGAATCTCTGACGGATATCGACCAGACGCTCGACATGTGGAACGGTGTCATCAACTCCTCCTTCAAAGCAGACGGCAAGAATGCAACCGTCAAGACTTCTGTTGACCCGAATCTCGACCTCGTGGCTGCAGAAATCAACGACGAAGGGCGCCACAGCATCGCACTGAGACTCCCTTATCCTACAGGGAAGCACAGCGACGACGCCTGCAACTGGGACGCAGACTCGCTTCATAGCACGCAAATCATGCTATCAGAGCCTGGCAAAGCTGTGGTGAAACATACCCTCGACAGCACTTCCTACTACATCACTCTCAACTGGAGTGGCAAAGGGGAGGCATCACTTGACGCAGCCAACACAGTAGTCATAACTCCGGATTCTGACAAATGGAATATCACCGCACAGTTTACGGAGGAAATGACCGACGGCAACAATCCTTCAGCTGACTCAGCCATAAAGGCTGCTTCAGAATACTGGCAGGAGTTCTGGAAAAAGGGGGGTGTGGTAGACTTCAGTCTCTGTACTGACCCACGTGCCAAGGAACTCGAACGTCGCGTAGTACTCTCACAGTATCTTCTCGCCACAAACTGCGCAGGCACCACGCCACCGCAGGAAACAGGCCTCACCTACAACTCATGGTTTGGCAAGTTCCATCTCGAGATGATTTGGTGGCATCAGGCACAGTTTGCCCTTTGGGGACACGAAGACCTTCTCGCCAGAACTCTTCCATGGTATGAGAAAGCAGAGCCTAATGCCAAGAAGATAGCAGAGCGCCAAGGTTTCGAGGGGGTACGCTGGATGAAAATGACCGACCCTTCCTCTATCGAAGCTCCATCTGGAGTAGGCTCCTTCCTCATCTGGCAGCAGCCTCACCTCATCTATCTTGCAGAACTTCTCTATCGCGCGAATCCCGATACTGCAGTGCTCAACAAGTATTACCCACTCGTAGACAAGACAGCAGAGTTCATGGCATCATTTGCTGACTGGGATGAGGAAAACGGACGCTATATTCTCAAGGGAATCATTCCCGCTCAGGAAACTCTTAAGGCATCCGAGACTGTCAATCCTCCCTTTGAGCTCTCTTATTGGCACTTCGGTCTCAACACAGCGCAGAAGTGGAGAGAGAGAATGGGACTCGAGAGAAAACCTGAATGGGACAAGATCACTGGCCAGCTCTCACACCTCGCAGCAAAGGACTCTCTCTATCTTGCTGCGGAGACAGCTCCCCAGACATATGAGGATATCCGCTTCACTTCCGACCATATGGCAGTGTTAGGCTCTCTCGGCATTCTTCCTGCATCTCCTCTTGCCGACCCTAAGATTCTCGACAACACTTTCGACTGGGTCTACAAGAACTGGAACTGGGACAAGACCTGGGGTTGGGACTACCCGACAACAGCGATGTGCGCCGTTCGCGTAGGTGAACCAGAGAAGGCAATCAACGCTCTTCTGATGGACAAACGCACCAACACCTACCTGCCCAATGGCCACAACTTCCAAGACAACCGTCTGCGCTGCTATCTCCCTGGCAACGGTGGCCTCTTGACAGCAGTGGCATTGATGACTGCAGGATGGGATGGTTGTGAGATTGATAACCCTGGTTTCCCGAAAGATGGAACCTGGAACGTTCGCTGGGAAGGCATCAAGCCCTTACCGTAACAATACAGGATTGTGAGGCTTGATACCCTTGCAATCCACAAAAGTCAATAACGTCAACTTAGGAAATGGTCATTTTGACAAATTGACAAATTGACAAATTGACAAACAGCAAAATTTAAAATTTAACCGACAACATATAACTTAACCCATGAAAGCGAAATATAAATTTCTTGCTGGAGTCTGCTTGCTTGGAAGCGCAACCTTCTTCTCCCATGCAGAAGACCCGAAGACCGACTGGTATGCAGAGACTACTGTCAACAAGCCATTCGTGCGTTGGTGGTGGCAAGGCAGTGCCGTTGACCCCGAGGGACTGACCTTTAATCTTGAGGAGTTTGCGCGTCAAGGAATGGGCGGATTTGAAATCACTCCCATCTATGGGGTTCAGGGCAATGAAGCAAACGATATCCCTTACCTCTCTGATAAATGGATGGAGATGCTGAAGCATGTCACCACAGAGAGCCAGCGTCTCGGACTGCAACCCGAGATGAACAATGGCACAGGTTGGCCCTTCGGTGGTCCGGAAGTGACGGAGGCCGAGAGTGCGCAGAAACTTATCATCGAGAAGTGGAACGTGGCACCAGGGAAGAAACTCACTGTCAAGATTGAGCCACAGGATGAACGCCAGCGTCCATTTGCAACCGTAGAGAAAATTATGGCTGTCAATGGTGACACACGAATCGACATAACCAATAAACTCAAGAAAGACGGCACTCTAAACTGGACAGCTCCAAAGAAAGGGGACTGGGAAGTGTATGCTCTCTTCGCAGGAAGGACATTCCAGAAGGTGAAGCGAGCAGCCCCTGGCGGAGAAGGATATGTAGTCAACCACTACGACAGCGTGGCTGTAAAGAAATATCTTGACCGTTTCGACCGTGCATTTGCTGGAAAAGAAGATACATTCCCGAAGGTGATGTTCAACGACTCATATGAGGTGTATGGCTCAGACTGGACTGCCGGGCTCTTTGATGAATTTGCCAAAGACCATGGCTACAGACTCGAGCAATACCTACCAGAGTTTGCCGACCAGAAAAATCAGACCGAGCTTCGCGGACGCATAGTGAGAGACTATAGAGCTACGCTGGCGCGTGTGCTTCGCGAGAACTTCACCGACCTATGGACGCGTTGGGCCCACAGCCATGGCGCACAAATACGAAACCAAAGCCACGGCAGCCCTGC
Source organism: uncultured Sangeribacter sp. (assembly GCA_964537745.1). Taxonomy (GTDB): domain Bacteria; phylum Bacteroidota; class Bacteroidia; order Bacteroidales; family Muribaculaceae; genus Lepagella. The sequence goes on along the minus strand of CAZIAX010000050.1, from coordinate 1,523 downwards.
CAATATAATTGACCTCTACGCTATAGTGGACATTCCGGAATGCGAATCCTTCGGTCGTTCAGACCTCAACATCCCTGGACTTCATCCTACAGGCGACTCGCGCCACAGTGACGCAGACCCAGCAGTCTTGAAGTTTGCATCTTCTGCCGCTCATATTGCAGGAAAACCATTGGTATCTGCTGAGACTCTGACATGGCTAACTGAGCATTTCCACACATCTCTTTCTGTAGCAAAACCGGAAATAGACCAGATGCTCGCATCAGGAGTCAACCACGTCTTCTTCCATGGCGCGACGTATTCACCCAAAGGTGTGGAATTTCCTGGCTGGCTCTTCTATGCCTCGGTCAATATGTCGCCGACCAATACAATCTGGAAAGATGCTGACGCTCTTTTCAAATATATTGCCCGTTGCCAGGCTTTCCTCACAGCAGGAAATCCAGACTCCGACGTGCTCCTCTACTTCCCTATCGACGATATCTGGCAGCGACAGGATGGAATATACATGATGTTTGATATCCACAGCATGGACAAGAAGATGCCCGACGTCAAGGCAATGGTCAACGAGCTTGTGAAGGCTGGTCTTGACCCGGACTATCTCTCAGATGCCCTAATTGCCGATCTCAGCGTTGCGGAAGATGGAAGCATAGTGTCGAAAGGGGGCAACAGATACAAATCCATTATCGTGCCTCCGGTCAATTTCATGCCGGTAGAGACTCTCGCAGCTCTCAAGGCTTTGAAAGCTCAAGGAGGAAACGTAATCTTCACAGAGCATTTGCCTAACGACGTGCCGGGACTGGGAAATCTTGAAGAAAGACGTGCCGCTCTTACAGAACTCAAGAAAGACATGGCTTCTCCAGTGAAAGATATCCAGACTGCTATCCGCATGACAGGCGCTACTCCAGAACCTTTGCGCAGCAAAGGGGTATCGCTTCTGCGTCGCACCAATGAAGCCGGAGGCAACAACTACTTCTTAGCACTCCTCAACGACAACAGTATCGACGGTTGGGAAACGTTGGCAACTCCGGCTGAAAGCGTGATGATATTCGATCCGCTGACAGGCAAGAAAGGAAAAGCAAAGACCCGCAAAGGCCCGAACGATACCACCGAGATTCTCCTTCAGGTGGAACCCGGGCAATCACTTCTTCTGAAGACCTTCCCCACTGATATCGTAGCTGAGGATTGGGCTTATTATGAGAAGGGTGAACCAGTCAACATCGACAAGGGTTGGAGCATCACTTTCCTTGAAAGTCAACCGGCAATTGAGGGAACTTTTGAGACGGATACAGTGACAGCTTGGACCAATCTTCCTGTGGATGAGGCAAAGGTAAACACTGCAACTGGCCGCTACACTGTTTCGTTTGAGTTGCCGAAAGATGTCAAGGCCGATGAGTGGCTTCTTGACCTCGGCGACCTCCGCGAGAGCGCCTCAGTGAAGGTCAACGGCAAGGATGCTGGTAAAGTATGGAGCGTGCCCTTTACTATCAAAATCGGAGAGCTGCTCCAACCGGGAACGAACACCCTCG
>CAZIAX010000049.1:0-14368 GCA_964537745.1 uncultured Sangeribacter sp. | reverse complement strand
TCCGCGCTGAAGGCTTCATGACCCGCGACCCACGTTCTGTAGAGCGTAAGAAACCAGGTCAGCCCAAAGCTCGCAAGCGCTTCCAGTTCTCCAAGCGTTAATATTTTTTCTCGCTTCTCAGAACTGCAACTTAGAGTTTAGTATCTAAATCTTCCGGATGCACGCACACTAAGAACGTGCCTACCGGAAGATTGGGATTAAATCCATAAAAAGAAAGTAAACAATCAAACAAGACTAAGAAAATGGCAACACCATCATTCGAACAACTCCTGGAAGCAGGATGCCACTTCGGCCACCTCAAGCGCAAATGGAACCCGGCTATGGAGCCGTACATCTTCATGGAGCGCAACGGAATCCACATCATCGACCTCTATAAGACAGCAGCCAAGATCGACGAGGCTGCAGCAGCTCTCAAGCAAATCGCCAAGAGCGGCAAGAAAGTGCTCTTCGTAGCCACTAAGAAGCAGGCTAAGGAAGCTATCGCTGAGAAAGCAGGAGCTATCGGCATGCCTTACGTAATCGAACGCTGGCCGGGCGGTATGCTCACCAACTTCCCCACTATCCGTAAGGCTGTAAAGAAAATGACCACCATCGACAAGATGGAGAAAGACGGTACTTTCGACAACCTTAGCAAGCGTGAGAAACTCCAGATCACTCGCCAGCGCGCTAAGCTCGAGAAGAACCTCGGTTCTATCGCCGACCTCGGCCGCCTCCCGAGCGCACTCTTCGTAGTCGACGTAATGAAGGAGCACATCGCTGTAGCTGAGGCTAACCGCCTTGGTATCCCCGTATTCGCTATGGTCGACACTAACTCTGACCCCAGCAACATCGACTTCGTCATCCCAGCAAATGATGACGCATCCCGCTCTATCGAGATCGTACTTGACGCTCTCTGCTCCGCAATGGCAGAAGGCCTTCAGGAACGCAGCGTAGAGAAAGCTGACGCCGACGACAAGGAAGAAGGCGCAGAGGGCAACCCCGGAAAGCGTCGTCGCGTACGCCGCAGCGACCGCAATACTGAGGCTCCTGCTGCTGAAGCTCCCGCTGCTGAGGCTGAAACTCCCGCCGCTGAGTAAGAGCTTGAATCTTTTAAACTATTAAACTTCTAAACCATTAAACAAAATGGCAGTATCTATAGAAGATATCAAAAAACTGCGTACTCTTACTGGCGCAGGCATGATGGACTGCAAGAATGCGCTTGCTGAGACAGGTGGCGACATCGAGGCATCCATCGAAATCATCCGCAAAAAAGGACAGGCCGTTGCCGCTAAACGCGAAGACCGCGAGGCAGCTGAAGGCTGCGTGCTCGCTGGCACTAAGGAAGGCTTCGCTGCTATCGTAGCTCTCAAGTGCGAGACCGACTTCGTAGCTAAGAACGAGTCTTTCCGCGCTCTCACCAAGAAGATTCTTGACGCAGCTGTTGCAGCTGGCGCTAAGACTCTCGACGAGGTCAAGGCTCTCCCCATCGAAGGCCGCACAGTGGCAGAACTCATCACTGATGAGATCGGCAAGACTGGCGAGAAGATGGAACTCGGCGCTTACGAGTGCGTTGAGGCTCCCTCTGTAGCAGCCTACGAGCACCTCGGCAACAAGCTCGCTACTATCGTTGGCCTCAGCGTTGCCGGTGTCGACAACGCTATCGGTCGCGAAATCGGCATGCAGGTTGCAGCTATGAACCCCCTCGCTATCGACCGCGACCACGTAGACGCTCACGTAGTGGAAAGCGAGCTCACTGTAGCTATCGAGAAGACTAAGGAAGAGCAGGTGAAGAAGGCTGTTGAGGCTGCCATCCGCAAGGCTGGCATCAACCCCAACCTCGTAGACAGCGCCGACCACGTAGAGAGCAACATCGCCAAGGGCTGGCTCACTCGCGAGGAAGCTGACAAGGCTGCTGAGATCGCTGCTAAGGTAGGCGCAGAGAAGGCTGCCAATCTTCCCGAGGCTATGATCCAGAACATCGCCAACGGTCGTCTCAATAAGTTCTTCAAGGAGAATTGCCTCATGGAGCAGGAATACCACCGCGATGCAAAACTCACCGTAGGCCAATACCTCAATGGCGAGGTTAAGGGTTGCGTTGTAGTTGACTTCAAGCGTGTAAACCTCAATCAGGATTGATCTTAAATCATCATTATATCGAAGGGCCCGCAAACAAGCGGGCCCTTTCTTTGTTTAATATATAGAATGCACACAAATATTAACTCTGTGCACCTAAATAAATAATATCAACCACTATAATCTATCCACTATGAAAAAAGACGGACAGGCGGAATTTACCGTCGAGATAACCGATAACGACCAGTTTTTTAAAAACATCCCCCACTCGCTCAATGCCATCCTTGAGGCATCGGTATGCCGCAATTGGGAGCGTCCTTCCCTTTCAGACTATAAAGGCGCCACTTACTCTTTTGCAGAAGTTGCGGAAATGATAGCCAAACTCCATATTCTATTTGAGGCCGCTGGAGTCAAGCAAGGCGACAAGGTGGCTCTCTGCGGTAAGAATTCCTCAAAATGGGCTACTGCTTTCATAGCTTGCCTATCATATGGAGCTGTAGCCGTACCAATCCTGCATGAGTTCAAGCCTGAGACAATCCATCATCTCGTGAATCATTCAGATGCCAAGATTCTCTTCGTCGACGAAGGGATATGGAAACACCTTGAGGCACTTGAATTCCCTTCGCTTCAAGGCGCCATCTACATCAGTGAGTTCGGCATGCCTTACTCACGTTCGGAACACCTCACACTGGTGCACAACAATATTGAAAATTTCTTTAAAGACAAATATCAGCATGGATTCTCTACAAAAGATATCCATTGGTATAAGGACAAACCAGAAGACCTTGCGGTCATCAACTACACTTCAGGCTCTACGGGCATGAGCAAGGGCGTCATGCTCCCCTACCGCTCTATATGGAGCAATATAAAGTTCTGTATGGAGTTTCTCACGTTCCTCCGTCCGGGCGACGGCGTGCTCAATATGCTTCCACTCGCCCACCTCTACGGCATGGTCATCGAGATGCTTCATCCCTTCGCCAAGGGATGCCATTGCACATTCCTCGGGCGCACACCCTCACCCGCTATCCTGCTCGCGGCTTTCGCAGAAGTTCAGCCGAAGCTGATTATCACGGTCCCCTTGGTGCTTGAGAAGATTGTCAAGACAAAGGTCTTCCCCGTCATCAACGAGCCAAAGATGAAATTCCTGTTGAAAATTCCTTTTATCAACACCTACATCTATCGAAAGATCAAAGATCAGCTAGTCAAGGCTCTCGGAGGCCAGGTGCGCCAAGTCATCATTGGAGGAGCGGCACTGAATGCAGAAGTAGGAGAATTCCTTATGAAGATTAAATTCCCCGTGACTGTCGGCTACGGCATGACAGAGTGCGGCCCGCTTATCACCTACGAGACTCCTGATAAGGAAAAACCAGGCACCGTAGGAAAGATTGTGGAGCGCATGGAGGCAAAAATCGACTCTCCCGACCCTGAGACAGTCCCCGGCAATCTATGGGTGCGTGGCGACAACGTGATGATGGGCTACTACAAAAATGAGGAGGCCACCAAGGAAGTGATGCAGCGCGACGGCTGGATGAATACCGGCGACCTCGTCACTCGAGATCGCGACGGTAATATCCGAATCATGGGTCGCTCAAAGACCATGATACTTGGGCCCTCCGGACAAAATATATATCCGGAAGAAATAGAGCAGAAACTCAACAACCTGCCATACGTAGTCGAATCAGTCGTAATCGACGACCATGGTAAACTCGTGGCACTCGTCTATCCGGATTTCGATGCCATCAAGAAAGATGATAAGGATGTGGACATCGTCATGGATGAGGATCTCAAGAAACTCAACCCCATGCTTCCGGCCTACTCCAAGATTTCAGAAATAAGAGTTGTCGACAAGGAATTTGAGAAGACTCCTAAGCGAAGCATCAAGCGCTTCCTCTACCAGCCAGAATAAACCTCCCTGCGTATCAGACTGCCATCCTCCCGGAGGGCTGAAAATATAGTTTACCCCGAGCTGTGCCCGGGGTATTTTCTTACCCTCTTCTCCCTCGACTCATAAGGAGTCGAACTTTTTTTCAAAAAATTTCATATTAAAAATATGTTTCTTAACATGAAACAGACTTGTAACTTTATGCAACATTTATGAAATATTTGTGAAATCAATGCAAAATATATCATTTTGCCATATTTTACAATAAATTTAATAAATATTGTACCTTTTTGAAATCTATTCTTAATTTGTCTGTTAAAAAGATATTTGCAAAACTGAAAAATATGTATTAACTTTGTAACCGAAATCAAGAGAGATTTCTTAGGAGGAGTCTTACGAGACAAGATGGATTTGAAAGATATATCGTAATACATTCGAACCTAATACATGAAATTAATGGGACCTGGACCTGTGAAGGCCATAGAGCGGCGGAGGCCATAATACAATACCTAAACATTATACCTGAAACGCCTGAAACAATCTTTTGCTAACCTTTTACGATTTTATGAAAATCGAAATTTGAGACCTAATTAAACTCCGCCGCGATCCCAAAAAATAAAGATAGAAATAATTCAATTTAGCTAATCTGATATGAGAAGGGCCTCCCAAAGGGAGGCCCTAAAAATTTATATTTATACCGCAAGCCATTTGCGTCTGGAAACTTTCAGAACTCAGCTCCTAAGTTAGCTGCCGGCTCTTTCAGTTTATAAAGCAACTCATGCTGAAGCTCAGGATGGTCGTAGACGATATGCGAGAGCTCCCAATGATGACCAGCCTCTTCCTTAAGCAACGGAGAAGTTGCATCTACATCGGTAAGGTTCCAAGTCAGAAGCACTGTCTTTATCTTAAGGGCCTTCAGCTTCCTGACGAGCATTTCATGGTCAGCGTCGCCAGTTATAAGCACCACGTAGTCGAATTTGCGGAAGGTCGCCAACTCATAGGCTTCAAGGGCAAACCATACGTCGACACCCTTCTCCACTACCTGCACCACTCCGTCTTTCTCTACCTCACGGAGGTGCTTGTAGTGGAACACTACGTCATTCTCTATTAGAGAATCCTCAAACTTACGTTCGTTGTAGAGAAGCTTCTTGTCATAAGCCTCCTTTACGCGGTAGCGACCACGGAAATAGTGTGCCTCAGTAATCTGGCAGTCTGATTGGTCTACGTCTTCCTCCATGGCAAGACGGAAAGTAATGAAGTCGAAGAGCGACTTCACGCGGATGATTGAGTTTTCCGACTTCTTGAGTGCGCGGTTCACCTTCGCATAATATCCTCCGTCGATAAAGACTCCAATTGATATATATCCAAGCATAAAAAATAAAGGTTTCTATAGTATGATTATTATCTGAAGTTAAAACACTCTCACCCTCACTTCTGTTCGAAACGCTATGGAAAGCCGGTGTCACATACGGGTGCCCCTAAGCCTGCGAAAATAATCTTCACATTCTTATTGCTACGTAATCAAAATTTTTGATTAACTTTGTAGACTAAACATATCCCAACCATGAAATTAATCTACACAACCATCATAACCCTCCTGTCACTGGCATTCTATTCCGGTGAGGCACTCGCCCAGGATTCTATTCCGGCAAATAAAAAAACCGACGTTCAGCCAAAGGCAGTACATCCTTCGATAGGGGAAAGCGTCTCTTTCGGAGATGGTTGCAGTATCCGGCTTGCTGGAAAAATCCAAAATTATGGCGCTCCCAATCGGGATGCCGACATTCTTTCACCCAAAAGTGTCAACATCCATCCTTCTGGAAAGAAATTCTACGTAAACTCACTTGAAGGAGGAAAGACCGCAGTGTATTCTCTTCCAGATCTCAAAAAACTGGCCGTCATAAGCCATAGATTTGATGCCTCACACTCCCACCTTTGGGCTCCCCCCTCAGGTCTCTTCAAATTCCGGCATTACCATAACAACGTCAATAACTTTCTCGGCAAACCCGTAGAGAGTGCCTTCAGCCATGACGGCCGCTATCTTTGGGTGCCATATTATAGGAGGTCTTTCGACCTCAACGCGCAAGACCCCTCGGCATTGGCCGTAATCGATGCGGCTGCCGACACCATCGTGCGCATTATGGAGGCGGGTGTACTTCCGAAGATGATCACCGTCTCCCCCGACGGAGCCACCGTCGCCATTGCGCATTGGGGCGATAATACAGTTGGGCTAATCGACTCTTCCTCCGAAAATCCTAAAGAGTGGAAATATATCGACAATATTGCTGTCGGCCATCAGCTCTTCCATGATTTTAGCCTTACGGAATCTGTAGATCGCGACAAAAATTCCGGTGAGGCCCTGAGAGGGTCCGTCTTCACTCCAGATGGGCGCTACCTACTCGTGGGCTGCATGAGCGGTGGCGGCATCGCGGTCATCGATGTCAAGGAACGCAAATATCTTGGAAAGTTGTTTGGTATGATGGCAAATGTCCGTCACCTCGTCATCAAGGGTGATTATATCTACGCCAGCATCAACGTGGCTGGCTACGTTCAGCGGCTACCTCTTGCCAAACTTCTTGATACCATCGCTGGCATGGATGGCTCTCGCAATGCGACAGTCAATGGTTGGGAGTCGACCAAAGTACAGCCTGGAGCTCGCACTCTCGAGCTCTCGCCGATGGGCGACTACATATTCGTGGCATGCAATTTCGGAAGTGCGATCTGCATCGTAGACTCTACCATGCATAAGATAGCAGAGATTCCAGCCGACTCTTACCCTGTCGGCCTCGACATCTCCCCCGACGGGCGCTGGCTGATATCCACTTCCCAGGGGCGCAAAGGCTCAGGTGGCAACTGCGTTGACATCTTCGAGCTCACGGGTCTCGAAGCTCCCACTCCTGCCCTCGAGCCCCAAGAAGAACTCTCTGAAGACACAGAAGCAGCAACCCCCGCAGCATCAGAAGATCAAACATCCGAGTCCACCCAGACGTCAACCACCAAATGGCTAATAGCAGCCGGAATCTTCGCCATCTTACTCCTACTCGCCTTAATAATCTATAGACGCAAAAAGTAGACAAAAGATACAAAAAAATCAGCACACCACCAAATTCAAGGATCCTAAGTGCACTGCCCCACGAAAAGGAGCCAATACTGCGTAGCCATGGAATGGAGGCGCCCTCGCCTCCGCCGTGCCGACATAAGCAAACTATGGCCCGACCCAGGGGTAGGCACGCACGGTTCGAGCGTCCGCCGCGCGTGGCAGCCAAAGCGAATTTCTCACTCTCCCTCCCCAATTTTCAAGCAGAAAGTTTTGCAAATCAGAAAAAAGTTTCTAACTTTGCAACCGCAGACCGACTCTCAGAAGCCCCGGTCAGGGGCCGAAGCGGGTGGGCATCTGTCGCAGAGCAACCATAAATGCTCCTGCAACTACACATTTATAAAAGCGTTTATCCGCGCTGATTCTTGACGAACAGGAATTCTCGCACTATATTTGGCGTGGGCTTTTGCGTTGCCATCCGACATCAATAGGGCAATGCGAGAAGCCTCTGTTCGTAAGGTGGCAACAGATACAGATTCCTACGCTTTTTTTCAATCATTAATATCAAACCAAACTATTACGCCAATAAGGGGAAGCTTGCGGCTTGTTTATGAATCATGAAACGTTTTTATTTAGTGCTATTGCTATACACAGCCATCAGCATTTGTGCCTCAGCCCAAATCGGCTATCAAGTGTCGCTGCTCAACAATGCGACTGGCGAGCCGAGAGCAAACGAACGAGTGTCCATCACTGTCAAGATTACGGACAGCGAAGGAAAAACCGTCTGGGAAGAAACCAAGAACGAAACATCAAATGACTTCGGTGTACTATCTATGAGCGTCGGAAACAGCGAGACATTCTCTAACGCCGATTGGTCGAAACTCCCCTTCTTCATCGAGGCTTCAATCGACGGAAGACTCATCGGTAAATCCCAGCTTCTTTCAGTGCCAGTAGCAGAGTATGCAAAAAAGACTGGAGTATTAACAAGAGATCATCTATGTTCAAAGGATTGGAGAGATGAGTGGAAGGATTACGACAAAACATGTTACACCCAATTTAAATTTGATAAGGATGGAAGCTTAATTCGAACAAGTAAAGGAGCATATGATTCAGTTCCACAAACAGTCAGTGGATCTTACTACTTAGTCGGAGATGATGTAATAATTTATTATATACTGAACGGGGATAAAATCTGTTTTTCAGTAAAATATATACAGGAAATGAACGCTTTGCTCGGGCATGGTCAAGTTTTGCAATAGGAATTTATCCAAACATTAAGCTATTTAAATATGATTAAAATTAGACACTTCTTTCTTGTATTGTTTTTCGCAGGAGGATTTCTATCGAGCCAAGCTCAAATCGGCTATCAAGTGTCACTGCTAAACAATGCGACTGGAGAGCCGAGAGCAAACGAACGAGTGTCCATCACTGTCAAGATTACGGACAGCGAAGGAAAAACCGTCTGCGAAGAAACCAAGAACGAGACATCCAATGACTTTGGAGTCATCTCAATGAGTGTCGGAAACAATGAGACATTCTCCAATGCCGACTGGTCAAAACTCCCTTTCTTCATCGAAGCTTCAATCGACGGAAGACTCATCGGCAAATCCCAGTTGCTTTCAGTGCCAGTTGCAGAGTATGCAAAGCATACAGGATTCCTTTCTAAGGAATTATTGTGTTCTAAAGAATGGGAGTATACTGAACACAGTTGGGACGGGACTGCCAATATAGTTATCCATTGGAAATACATTTTTAACAAAGATGGAAGTTATACTTTCAAACAAAATGGAAAAACATATTACCATGGAACCTATTTCCTTGACGGTAACGAAATCCATTATTCCCAAAAGGATAATGGAACAGAATATTGGGGATATAGCCTAATTTTGCACCCAACAGAATTATTTTTAATTGAGAGAGGGAGCCATGATATTTATAAGTAGATCGACTCCGTCTCCTATTCAATCAAGTAAATATTTCACAAAAACCAACATGACTTTCTTATGAAGAAATTTCTAATATTAAACTTCCTATGCTTCGTATTGTCTTCCATGGCCTCCGCTCAAATCGGCTATCAAGTGTCGCTTCTGAACAATGCGACTGGAGAGCCAAGAGCTAACGAGCGAGTTGCCGTAACTGTCAAAATCACCGACAGCGAGGGTAAGACAGTCTGCGAGGAAACCAAGAACGAGACATCCAATGACTTCGGAGTACTCTCAATGAGCGTCGGAAACATTGAGACATTCTCTAACGCCGATTGGTCAAAACTCCCCTTCTTCATCGAAGCTTCCGTCGATGGTCGCCTCATAGGCAAATCCCAATTACTTTCCGTCCCAGTAGCAGAACATGCCAAACATACTGGATCCTTAACCAAAGAAATTCTTATGTCAAGGAAATGGGACAATGGTGACTACCCATTAAAATTCACGGAAGATAAGGTTTATGTGGGATCAAAATATGTATGTCGCAAATATATCATAGAGGGTAATTTTGTCCTCATAAGAGATGCGTACTATACAGACGACGGACACTTTGCCAATGAGCAAGGATTCTATTTCTATGATGGTGAAACATTAATCCCAATTAACAGAATAGACTAATCGTCTACCATTATGACTTTATCATTCTAATAAAAATATTAAAAATATTTATGAGACTAATAAAATACATGCTTCTCGCATCGCTTTTGATGCTGACGCTCAACGCATTCGCCGGTATTGATTGCGTGGTAGTGTGCGACAAAGAAGATAAGGAAACCATCATCCCCATAAAGGATGCTTCTGAGATTACATTCGATGCCAATCTGATGATGATCGGATCGGACATCTACAACATGAATCTGCTTAAGAAGTACTACTTCGCAGATACGGAAAACCTCGGTGTGGAGCAGATTTCCGGTGATATTCCAGGTTTGAAAATCGATACCAAGGGGTTGATATCCTTCAATGAAAAAATAGGAAAGGAATCAATTGAGGTCTGCAACCTCGCCGGCTTACCTCAACCTTTCTCCCTCAACGGCAACGTGATCGATATCCGCAATCTCTCACCTGATGTCTACGTCGTCAGAATCGGCAATGCATCAATTAAATTTGTCAAGAAATGAGACATTTAATTATCACTGCGCTTATCTCGATTATCAGCGTCTTTAGCCTTTATGCCCAAGATGGAGAAGGCTCTAAAATCTTGGTATTCCGTAATACCGGAGAGATAAATATTCTCAACTCCGACTCTATCTCTAAAGTGGAACTGTCGGTGTTCGATACCGATTCCATCGCCCATGATGAATTCGTAACGCAGGTGTTCCATCATAAGAATTCCTCATTCATGGCCATTCCTTTGGCTGAAATCGACTCTGTGGCATTCGGCTATAGAAACTACATCGAGCCAAAGAAAGGAGTACGCCGCCTTACAGACGATGAAGCTAATGCTATCTCCTCTTTCGATGGCGAAACTATTCTCTATGACTCAAGACTGACACTGCAAGCAGGCGAAATTGTCTATTATGACTGCATGACTGATGTATTACCAATAGGTTTGTGCATCAAAGTAAATAGGGTTTACGATGGATCAAACGACCATAAGGCAGAGGTAAGTATGCTTGATGCCTCTGAGGTATTTGACCGATATATCCTTACCGGCAATACCGCTCTGAACATAGGGTCAGATATAAAAAAGGCTCAAGATTATGATCGAAGACCATTTGAATTCGAAATACCGAGAATAAATTCAAATGATTTAACTACTGAAGGAAAATTTCAAGTAAATTTTGATGCTGAGGCTACTGATGTAGTAATGGATACTAAAAATAAGTATTACCATGCAGCGATTAAACTATTTGTATATCCGCGTGCCGAATTCTTAGTTCAAACTTCAGAAAAACAGGAATGTCATAAAGAATTCCCGGAAGAAAAAAAAATAGCAGTCACTATACCCGCCCTTTTTAATACCATTCACTTTAATTTTGTTTTCGACGCGTTTTTAGACATATTAGCTGAAGCTGGACTGCAATATGAATTTGGCCAGGAGTATGCCATTTCTTTTGATTGGACAAGGAGAAATGGCGAAAATTATTTTTCCAAACCTGCCATAACCCCTACAGAGCCTGCTACAACCACTCAAAAAACTGAAGTTCACCTCAATGGTGAGATATTTGCCGGGTTACGCGCTGATTGTTACATTTGTACCGTCTTTGACATTGTCGGTGCTGGTGTAGAATTAAAATTCGGTCCAAGAATTAAATCCGAACTTAGCTTGGGCACGATTCAAGAATTATCAAGGGCTTTTACTCAAGAAGTGTATGCTAAAGGCAATGTCAAGTTTCAACTGGGTTTCAAAACGGAAACATATTATTTCCATAGGGAACTTTTGAGACCTTGGGTAATAAACAAAGTGAAACTGCCATTTGAGTCTGAAGTTTTTGCAGATTTGTTTACTCTTAATCTTTTCCCCGAATTCAACTCAAGAGCTGTGTTAGGACGTGCCACAGCCCCGGTTGTCCAGACTGGCAATGAACCCGAAGCTGTGTCAATTTCTTCCTTTACAGAGACAGAACTTGCCTACCCTCTCGATATTTCCTATGAAATAGCTGATAGGGAGACCGACGAGACATTAGCCGAAACTGAAGTTCTCGATACTCTTGAAATGGAGACTACAGAGACTCAGACTATCTACACAGATATCCCCATTCCGGCTGAACTGGGTAAAATTGATAAGGATGAGATTGTTGCCCGTCCTGTGATTAACTATAAAGGATATAAGATTAAGACACCTCCTGCCAACGTAGCAGGCGATATGATTCTTACTCCCAACATCTGCGCATTGACTGGCGGATCAACTTATTTTGTGAGCGGCATGACGCCTGTATCGCAACATACTTACGATGAGACAACTTATATCGAGGGAAATCTCGTAGGTTATGGTGTCAAGACTGACCCTCGCTATAAAAAGAAACGCTCGGTCAAGGTTTACGAGTTGATTGACCTGTCTGATCCAGCATCATGCAATGGCATGCATGGAGAAGCAGTCTCTCTTTATGGTGAATGGACCGGCAAGATTGCCGACCAGGAAGTGAGCATCACCTTCACCGACAACGAATCGGGGGTCTATAACGGGATACCCTTCACATACGAGTTCAATTCCCCACATCGCGGAGGAATAGCAATACAGCTCTCCACGGGCGGGACCATTTCCTTCTCTATAGCCGACATATCCCAGGACACTCTCACGGTCATAATGAAGGGCTCCGAAGATAAGATCACTTTATCGCGCAAAAAATGAAGAAGCAAAGCCTTATATAGACCTCAATTTATGGGTCTCTGCTAAGGTGAAAGATTCAAAAATTTCTAAAACCTCCAATATTCTACTGAGAATTTTCAAATTCTCAGTAGAATATTGGCGGTCTGGGCCTATTAAGGCTAAAAATCAAAGCGGCTCCCGACAATCGAGGGGGCCGCTTCAGATCTAATGCAGAGGGAAAGCACTTAATATTTGCCATCCCAGTTTTTTGCGAAATTCATCAGGGTCTTTCTGCCATCTTCGAAATAATCCTTAAACTGGCTGGCGCTGAATGTCTGCACCTGCGTATTTGTCAAAGTATAAGGATGCAGATCAGAGGAAAGTTCCTTGAAAATCTCTCCATTATAGCGGTAGCTGAAAAAGTCACCCTTGATATCTGTCGCCAAGGTATACTGGCCATCCTGAATGGCTGGGTGCTCCGCCTTAGGAGATGCCAGTACAGTAAACACATAGTTCTTGGGAGCAATCTTCGGCGATACGCTGAAACCATAATTCCATTCCTTCGTGACCCTTACCGTATGCGACTGACCAGCCTGGTCAGAATACGTCACGTCAATATCAAAGAAGTCAAACCATGTCTGATTCAAATTCAGTGAATACTCCACGTTGATCGACTTTATAGCTAAAGGGTCATCATCATTGTTGTCGCAGGAAGACATCCCGAGACTGAGGCCAAGTGCACACATCAGCATAGCCAAAATAGATTTTAATTCTTTCATACTTTTAAATATTTATTTCCAACTTAGACAGTTGATTATATTCCATAACTCCGCAAAATTACAAAAAAATCCCTTCCCCACCAAATTCCACCCCCCATAACTCCATATAACTCCATATAACTCCATAACCCCAAAACTCCGTCTGACCACCAAATTCAAAACCACAAAACTCCGTCTGACCACCAAATTCAAAACCACAAGAGACCATGAAACTGACCCATCAGTGTAATCCGCGGTTCTAATTATTATTTGCCGATTAGAAAAAAAAGTAGTAATTTTGTAATGAAGAAAAAAACAATAATACAGAATACAGAAATATGGCTGAAATTGTAAGCGGAACCGCTCTTGCCAAGAAAGTGAAGCAAGGAGTGGCGGAAAGAGTAAAGGAATGTGAGGCTAAATACGGTCGTGTGCCCCATCTCGTAGTGATTCTCGTAGGAGAAGACCCAGGCAGCGTATCATACGTCACTGGCAAAGCCCGAGACTGCGGAGAAGTCGGATTCAAAAACACTACCCTCAAATATCCCGACACTGTCAGCGAAGAGGAACTCCTCGCCAAGATTGCAGAACTCAACGCCGACGACAGCGTCGACGGCCTTCTCGTGCAACTCCCCCTCCCCAAGCACATCAGCGAAGCAAAAGTAATCGAGGCTATAGCCAAAGAAAAAGACGTAGACGGGTTCCACCCCCTCAACGTAGCCGCTCTTTGGCAGAAACAACCCTGTCTCCTCCCCTGCACTCCCCAGGGCATCATAATGATGCTTAAGGAAGCTGGCGTAGAGATAGAGGGCAAACGCGCCGTAGTGATTGGTCGCAGCAATATCGTAGGTCTTCCTGCATCCAAACTCCTGCTCGACAACAACGCCACTGTCACAATGGCTCATAGCCGCACTAAGAACCTTCCCGAAGTGACCCGCGAAGCCGACATCCTCGTAGTGGCTATCGGCAAACCAAAATTCGTAACTGCCGACATGGTGAAGCCAGGAGCTGCCGTCATGGACGTAGGCGTAAACCGCAACCCTGAGACCGGCAAACTCTGCGGCGACGTAGACTTCGACGCAGTGAAAGAGGTAGCCTCCGTGATTACTCCGGTCCCCGGCGGTCTCGGCCCCATGACCCGCGCCTGCCTCATGGTCAACACCCTCGAATGCTTCCTCCGCAAAATGAACAAATAAGCACCACATAAACCCATATAAAAAAGAGGAGCACTTTTTCAGGTGCTCCTCTTTTTATATGGGATTATGTTTTCTTAAACTTCCACTGCCTCAACATCCACGACTGACGCATAGTCATCGGTGATGTTCATGGCTGCGAGCTCATCCTTATTGGCTACCACGATACGGTTGTATTCGCGCAGACCTGTACCTGCCGGGATAAGGTGAC
>CAZIAX010000048.1:0-14534 GCA_964537745.1 uncultured Sangeribacter sp. | reverse complement strand
ACCTTGCAGCACGCGCAGGCCGCAGCGGCATCCAGCGCTTCCTGAGCTTCTTCCTGAAGAGCCCGATGCATGACTACACGAAGGGTGAGGTGCCAGTCAACCACCTCTTCCAGCAGTATGTGATGCTTAAGAATGCAGTCCGCGAGATGGGCGGCTACGAGGCAGACGAAGAAATCGATTGATAGCTTTTTCCAATGGAGGAGCCAAACATCCTCCTGATAGTAGGGACGCCCTTGTGAAAGGACGTCCCCGTTTTATGATAAATTGGGATGAGATATTTGTTAATATATTAGAGTTTTTATTGAAAATAACGATAGATGAGAATAGATATATTGACTGTCATGCCGGAGATGCTTGAGTCTCCGCTCAATTGCTCGATTTTGAAGCGGGCCCAGGAGAAGGGGCTTGCTGAGATATACGTGCATAACCTTCGCGACTATACTACGGACAAGCACCGGAAGGTGGATGACTACCCGTTTGGTGGCGAGGCTGGGATGGTGATGAAGATACAGCCAGTGGATGCCTGCATCTCAAAGCTGAAGTCTGAGCGGGATTATGACGAGGTCATCTTCATGACTCCTGACGGGGAGACTTTTGACCAACCGATAGCCAACAGTCTTTCTCTTCTGAATAATATCATCATCCTTTGCGGACATTATAAAGGTGTCGACTATAGAATAAGGGAGCATTTCGTCACGCGCGAGATATCGATAGGAGATTATGTTCTTACGGGAGGTGAGCTTCCGGCGGCCTGTGTGGTGGATGCCGTAGTGAGGTTGATACCGGGAGTGATCGGCGATGAGCAGTCGGCATTGTCGGATTCGTTTCAAGACAATCTGTTGGCGCCCCCGGTCTACACGCGTCCGGCGGAATATAATGGATGGAAGGTGCCGGATGTGCTTTTGAGTGGTCATGAGGCGAAGATCGCGCAGTGGCGGCTTGACCAGGCTATGGAACGGACTCGTCGGCTTAGGCCGGATCTTCTTTAAGGGTTAAGAACCAAGGGTCAAGGACCAAGAGTCAAGGAATAAGAATAATAAATAATTTATAAAGATATGGATTTTGTGATATTGGCAGGGGGATTGGGATCCCGCTTTGTGAAGGAAGGTTATGAGGTGCCGAAACCAATGGTGCCACTTTTCGGGAAGCCTATGATCGGTGTGCTTATCGACACGCTTATGAAGTGCGGAGCTGAGCATATCTATGTTGGAGCAAATGCAAGAATGCAAATGCTTCTTGATTATCTTGAGCAGCTTCGAGTTGAGGGCCTTCCTGTGGTAACGCGCCCGATAATCACCGATAATTCTTATTGCACACTGAAAGCTGCATCGGAGGGAATCGAAGGAAAGTTTGTGGCCATGACTTGCGATGCAATTTTCCCAACTGATGAGTTCAATACCTATGTAGAAGCCGTGGAGAATGCTCCGGTTGATGTGGCTCTGATGGGCTTGACGCGGTTTGTGGAGGATGAGAGTCCGCTCTATGCGAGGATAGCAGAGAATGGAGAGGTGATTGACTACCGCTATGGCGGTGAGCCCTTCGAGGAAGGGACAATCGTGTCGGCGGGGCTTTATGGACTTTCCGGCAAGATCATGAGTGTGATTCCGGAGCTGGGTCTTGAGCCGGAATCACTGAGCGACTTCCAGCGTCTGCTTGCTGTGGCTACCCCAGTGAAAGTGAAGCCATTCGAATTTAGCATTGCGTTTGATGTAGACAATACACGTGACAGGCTGCATGCTGAGGAGTTTCTGGGAAAGTATCTTTGAAAGGGTTAAGGACCAAGAGTCAAGGACTATTGGGAGACTGAAAAATAGGCCGGGATCTGCTGTAGGCGGATCCCGGCTCGTTTAACTTAGGATTAGGATTAAGCGAATTATTATTAATAGTCTTATCAGAATTGTTTGTTTATTTTGTAAGTTCCATTGGACAGAGGGTTGGTTAGCCGGCTGGGAGCCGGCACTCCATGCATTAGCGGTAGTCTTTGAGAGTCTGCTGAAGGCGCTTGCGGGCGAAGAAGATGCGGCTCTTGACAGTGCCGAGAGGTAGACCCATGTGGTCTGCGATTTCTGAGTATTTGTATCCGGCTACGTACATTGAGAAAGGAACGCGGTAGTCGTCGGTGAACTCACTTATGGCTTTGGATATCTCCTTGGCATTGAAAGTTCCTTCCGGAGTTGCGAGTCCGGATTCCTGAGATATGTTAAGGTGGTAAAGATCTTCGGATGTGTCAATAATTGTTGCGTTGCGCACCTGTCGGCGGTAGTTGTTGATGAATATATTGCGCATGATGGTGAGCACCCAACCCTTAAAGTTTACATTGTCGACATACTTCTCCTCGTTGTCGAGCACTTTGAGTGTAGTGTCTTGCACGAGATCTTCGGCAGCCTCACGGTTGGATGTGAGCTGATATGCGAAACTCATCAGATTGGACTGCAATCCGAGTAGCTTATTGATGAAGGAAGAGGATTCAGCCATAATGGAAATAGTTTTATTGGATCAGGCTACAGCTGGAGCTGAGCAGAGAGTCCGTGTTTAATAATTTTCCTATATAACAATGGAAAAGGGGAAAATATTTTGCTATAGTTTTGTGAAACTTGAAATTTATTGGGAATGAAATCGGGGTGTAATAGGAATGAAATTTTTTGAATCGAGAATTGGGAATTGAGGATTGAGAATTGGCTATGCAGTAAGGGGGGGAGATGGAAAAAAAAGGGGGTTGTTCACATTTTTTTAGATTCTTTGTTGGTTTTTTCGCATATATTTGATTAATTTTGCATCGTCGTATGCCCTGCAACGACGATATAGACCTAAACGAGCCCCGTGGACCAGTCTACGAGGCGCAAACCGCAGACGAAAAGTGAGTAGTTTTTCAAGAAAAGCCGCGTATTGGTTTAAGAGATGCGCCAACATACCACTACTGATCATAGGAGTGTTCTTCATCGGGCTGTTGCTGCTCAATGAGGACGCCTCGTTTACGCAAAGTATGGTCTATGAGAAAGAGATATTGAGGCTAAAGCAGGAGATAAAAGAAAACAAGGACTCCGCGGAGTATTATCGCAACCGTCGGCTTGAGATAGAGCGCGGCGACGAGGCTCTTGAATACATAGCACGCGAGCAGTACCATATGAAGCGTCCTACAGAAGACGTTTTCCTTCTTGTGCCGGCGTCAAAATAAGACAAAAAGATGAAGAAAAAGAAATCATCGGCTCAAACCGCGTTGACCCCTGCGGCCCTTGAGAAGAGACGAAAATACGTGGAGGCAGGAGCTACCATAGGTTTGCTTCTCGTCTTGGGCGCCATGATGGCTCCATTTCTTGGTGGCATGGCAGGCACCGCTATGGCATGGGCCAAATGGGTATATGCCGCCGGGGCATTGATCTATACGGCTGCGCGAGTTGTAGACGTCAATGCGCCAGGTGACTCGCTTCGACTTCGCCGCCTTCGCAGGCTTGAGTTCTGGGCCGGAGTGTGCTTCATAGTGGGAGGCGCATTCTGGTTCTATAAAGAGCAGTATTACACCGGTTTCTTTGCGGGTCCACTTGCGATAGTGCGCCAGACTGTGGCGTTCACGATGGCCGGTGCTGTCATCCAGATTGTAGCCAGCTGGATGATTTCATACCGCATGAAGAAGGAATTACAGAAAGATCAATAGTGGAGATGAAGGAGGGAAGAAGGTTTCTTGCCATAGACCAAGGCAACACGCTGATAAAGCTCACTCTTATTGAGGGTGATGAGCCTCTCGAGTCGTGCCGGTTTGAGGGAGATTCCATGGGAGGCGTCTTCTCAGCAGTGGAGCGTTGGCAACCCGACTGCGGCGCATTCTGCTCTGTAGGGAAGATTGACACGAGGATGTTGGAATCTCTTCGGCTTGCACTCGACGGACGGCTTCTGATTCTATCGCGCACCACTCGGCTCCCGATAAGCATAGACTATAGCACTCCCTCGACGCTGGGATTCGACCGGATAGCTCTTGCCGCCGGCGCCGTTATGCTTTATAGGGGGGAGACTGTAGCGGTGGTGGATGCTGGGACGGCCGTCACCCTCGACATCGTTGATGGCTCGGGAGCATTCCGTGGAGGGAGAATCACCGCCGGACTGCGTCTTCGTTTCGAATCTCTTCACGCCCACACGTCGGCACTTCCTCTTGAAAAAGCCGATGGGCCACTTCCGATAGCCGGAGACTCGACGGCGACGGCGATACGCAGCGGCGTGGTAAGGGGGCTTGCCGACGAGATTACGGAGACATTCCGGGAGTATAAGGAGCATTTCGGTTGCGGACGGCTTTTGCTTACTGGTGGAGACTCTGGAATTCTTTCAGACTGTATAAAATCACGCATACCAGCCGGCCATGTGCCCGACTTGATGGCGCTGGGTCTGCTATATATCTATAAACACAATGAAATCTAAGATCAAAACATTATTCGCCGTAATGGCTACGGCCTCAATAATAGGAACGGCGCATGCCGACGTCAACACCCCGTATTCAATGTACGGCTACGGGGTGATGGGCGACCGTGCCACCTCGATGCAACGCCAGATGGGTGGCATAGGCTATGCAATGCAGTCGGGAAGACAAATCAATGTCATGAATCCAGCGTCGTATGCCTCGATCGACTCGTTGACTTTCCTTTGGGACATGGGCGCCAACATGAACATGCAGTGGAGCAAAGACAATACCGGCAAGACACATGGCTATGGAGGCGGACTTGACTACGTAACTATGGAGTTTCCTCTGTCGAAATATATGGGTATGTCGATAGGTATGGTACCCTTCACCCAGGTGGGATATTCTTTTGGCGACGAAATCAAATATGGCGCTCGGCAGAATCAAGGCACGGGCGGCATCACGGAGGCTTACGCAGGCATCTCGGGTAAGATAAAAGGTTTTTCTGTCGGTGTCAATGTGTCTTATGATTTCGGAACGATACAGAACGACGTCTATGCCACTCCGGAAAGCAGTACTCAATCATTGGTGGAGCAAGTGATGCAGATACGCGACTGGAATATAGTGGCCGGCGTGCAGTATAAGCAGGCACTCGACAAATACAATTCTATGACTTTGGGCGTGACTTACTCACCGAAGAAAAGTTTTCACGGCCATTCCTGGCTTACGAAACAGAACTTGACTTCAGACACGCGTCCTGATACCATCGTATACACAAATATGAAGGGGAAGTATTATTCTCCGCAGACATTTGGAATCGGATTGGCTTATACGCATGAGAAGGTGCACCGCATTATGGTGGAGGCAGACGTCACGCTGCAGCAGTGGTCGAAGACTTCTATCCCGGCGATGCGCGATGCTGATGGCGAGCTGGTGTTTGCGGGTATGGATTTCTGCGACCGCCTCAAATATGCCATAGGTGGGGAGTATACCCACAACGTCAGAGGCAGCTACTTAGAGCGCATGCCGTGGCGATTGGGAGCGTTTTACACGGACGATTACCTGAAGATACAAGGCAACCGTATGAAAGAGTATGGCGTGAGTCTGGGCACTGGTTTTGCTGCTCCTGGAGGAAAGACTATGATCAACTTCGGCCTTGAGTGGCGCCACCGCCAGACTAATCCGGTGAATCTTCTTTCGGAGAATTACTTCAACATTATGGTTGGCGTCAACTTCAATGAGGTATGGTTCTTCAAGAGGAAGATTAATTAAGTATAGAATTTGATATGAGTGACGGGTTGTCATATTGGCGGTTTTCGGGCGTGGCAGTGGCATTTGCCGCTGTCATGACATTGCTGTTTTCCGGTTGTAAGGAAGATGGCAAGCTTGGCGTGGCGTCGCGCATCGACCCGAAGAAGATGCCTACTATGACTACCGTCAATGTGTCGACCCTCATATCGGATTCTGGAATCACTCAATATAAGATAGTCTCTCCATTGTGGAATGTCTATGATGAGGTGGATACCCCTTACTGGAGTTTTCCGAAGGGGGTCTATCTGCAGAAATACGATAGAAAATTCAATGTGATAGCCTCGGTAGCTGCAGACTCAGCGAAGTTTTTCAGGCTCCAGAACCTCTGGCGGCTTGACGGGAATGTGGAGCTGCATAAGGAGCCGGGGGAACTTTTCCTTACACAGCAACTTTTTTGGGATCAACGTCGCAATCGGCTTTACAGCGACTCATTCATACATATAGAGACTCCAACGAGGATGCTTGAGGGCTTGGGCTTTGAGAGCAATGACCGGTTGACGCAATATTCCATCCGCAAGCCTACTGGTATCTTCCCGGTCAGCGAGGAGATGCGGCAGAGGAGGGAATAAGAGTTAAGTGTCAAGAGTCAAGAACCAAGGGGTGACGCCCGGAATGGGAATTTATTGAGCATTTAAATTAGCATTGAGGATTAAGAGATAAGTTATGTCGTTTACGGTAGCTTTGGTGATAACTATATTGGCTGTGGTGTTTTCCGCTCTCTTTTCGGGAATGGAGATAGCCTATGTGCAGTCAAACAAGGTAAGGATGCAGATTGATGGGTCGCGCGGTGGTGTTGTCGATAGAATCATTCGCGGGTTCAGCCACAATGAGGATATGTTTATCTCCTCCTTGCTGGTAGGCAACAATGTTGTGCTCGTCATCTATGGTATCACTCTTTCCATCCTCATCAATCCAGTGTTGGAGCGATGGTTTGGCGATTCGGAGGCGATGGTGCTGATTGTCAACACCGTTTTCTCCACAATGGTAATACTGCTCTGTGGAGAGTTTATCCCTAAGGCTACATTCCGCATCAATCCTAATTTCATGATGCGGATGTTTGCGTTGCCGCTCTACATAATATATATAGTGTTATATCCGGTCTCGAAGTTTATTTCTTTCATCACAAAAGGGCTGATGGGACTGTTCGGGATAAAGGAAAACAAGGTGGATGCGAGATTGATCACTATGGATCAGCTTGATGACTATCTTGAAGAGCAGCTTCATAGCAAACAGCAACAACAGGAGGAAGTGGAAAATGAGGTTAAGATTTTCAGAAACGCAGTAGACTTCAAGGACACCACGATAGGGGAGTGTATGCGACCGCGCAACGAGATAATAGCAGTTGACATAGCTACTGCTACCAGAGATGATTTGTTGTCGCTTTTCTCAAGGACCGGTCTTTCTAAGATAGTCGTTTATCGCGAGGATATCGATGATGTGGTTGGCTATATTCACATATCGGAGCTTTTCAACCTTGACTCTGACTGGAGAGAACATCTGAAACCGGTGATATTTACGCCGGAAACGATGCTCGCCAATAAGATGATGCGAAGGATGATAGCGGAGAAGAGAAGTATGTGTGTGGTCATAGATGAGTTTGGAGGCACATCCGGACTTGCCACCTTGGAGGATCTTGTAGAGGAGATTTTTGGAGAGATAGAAGATGAGCATGACCGTCAGAAACAACTGTTCCGAAAGCAGCCGGATGGAAGTTATGAGATTTCAGGGCGGGCTGAGATAGCTACCCTCAATGAGGAATTGGGCCTTGACTTCAAAGAATCGGAGGACTATAATACCATGGCTGGCTATATTCTTCATTATACTGAGGCATTGCCTGCGGAAGGGGATACCTTTGAGATTGGAGATATGAAGTTTACAATCGCAAAGATGTCTACAACCCGAATAGAGGAGGTGAAGGTGGAACCGAAGCGGGATAAAGAATGAGGTTTCTTTTTCGGTTCAGAAACTAAGAGTAAAGAGCCACATGCCACGCGGCATGAAGATGACTGCGCGACATGCGCCAGTGGTCTTTGGATAGACTTTTTGATGATATTAAGTTGAGCGCGCTCCTAAAGAGCGCGCTTATTTCGTGTGTGTTGTGTTAGTCGTTAACATCTTTTAACTATCCGGGGGGGGGTAATTGTGAATTTTTGTTTAATTTTGCAGTTAAAACTTAATTGAACGCGCTGGCAGATATGGATACGGTTGTATCACTCCACGTAAATTATTATAACCCAAAGGAAAAACTATAATAACTAATATTAACCTAATAATTTAAACACTAACCACATCTAATTATGAACTACCGCAAGGAAAGTTCAGGAATCGCGGCGATATGCCGTAGGTTCCTGTTTGTGGCTCTGATGGCAATGGTGAGCCTGTCGGCCGCCGCACAGGGCAAATCGGTGTCTGGTAAGGTGCTTGATGAAAACGGCGATCCGATGATCGGCGTGACTGTAGTAGTCAAGGGCACAACCAATGGCACGGCAACAGACTACGAGGGCGTGTATACGCTGAAGAATGTCAATGACAATTCTGTTCTCGTGTTCAGCTATGTAGGCTGCGTTTCACAGGAAACGAAAGTAGCAGGACGTTCTGTAATCGACGTAGTGATGAGAGAAGACTCCGAGGTGCTTGAGGATCTTATCGTCGTTGGTTATGGCGTTCAGAAGAAGAGCGATGTCACCGGAGCTCTCACTCGTGTTGACTCAGAGACTCTTAACTCACGTCCTGTAGCTAACGCACTGGAAGCACTTCAGGGCAAAGCAGCAGGTGTGGATATCACCACAAACCAGCGTCCGGGTGAGGTAGGTTCTATCCGTATTCGCGGTAACCGCTCCCTCTCCGCCTCCAACAGTCCATTATATGTTGTAGACGGGGTGCCCTTGCAGTCTGGTGGTATCGAGGCAATCAACCCACGCGATATCGAGGCCATCGACATCCTTAAAGATGCCTCCGCAACTGCTATCTATGGTTCTCGCGGTGCAAACGGCGTTGTGATTATCACTACTAAGGGTGGTAAGCCTGGCAACTTCAGCCTTAACTACTCAGGTTCAGTTACCACTTCTAAGATTATTGACCGCTCACCATCCATGACAGCTGCTGAGTTTATCAACTTCCGCCGTTGGGCAGGTTATAACCTTGATCCTAATACTTATGCCCACCCTAATAGCCCGACAAAGGAAAGCGATATGCTTCTCTTCGACTCTCCACTTGACGGACAGACTTCACGCGACAACGTGATGCGTGGTTGGGCTACCGGCACTTGGAATCCAAATGCTGTAGAAGACTATGATTGGACCGGCCTTTACACTCGCACAGGTGTAACTCAGGAGCACACTGTATCAGCTTCCGGCGGTACAGATAAGATGAATGCATACGCTTCTTTCGGCTACCTTGACAACCAAGGTACTCAGAAAGGCCAGTGGTATAAGCGCTACACTGGCAAGGTGACAGCAAGCATCACTCCGGTGAAGTGGATGCAGATCGATGCAAGCATCAATGCTACTTGGGGCGAACAGGACTATGGTCTTTCAGGATCATATGCTCGTTCAGGCTCGGCGCCAACTTCTATCTACAGCCTCGCCAAGTCTTTCTACCGTTATGCTCCTATGTATGATAGTAATGGTGAAATCATTCTCTACCCTGGCGGTGAGAATGCACAGTATACCATCGTAGGAGAGCTTGAGCATCAGAAATATCGTCGCCAGACTTTCCGTGCACTCGGTAATTTCGCAGCTATGGTGAAGTTTGGTGAAATATGGAGCCCCCTCAAAGGCTTGACCTATAAGGTTGCATTCGGACCTGACTATCGTCACTACCGTGCGGGCGCATGGATTGATGGCATGTCTTCATACACTATCCAGTCTGACGGCCAACCTGGTAAGAACATGGCGAAGCTTGACAACCAGAGATATTTCTCTTGGACTCTCGATAATCTTATCAACTATAACAACACCTTTGCTGATAAGCACAACGTAGGTCTTACTTTGCTGCAGACATCCTCTAAATACAATTATGAAAACTCATCGATGACAAACCATAACATTCCGAAGGATTCATATCTTTGGAACAACATGGGGTCAGCTTCTATCACTGACACTAACAACGGTGCAGGCATGGGATCCGGTTTGACTGAGACTTCAATGGAATCATACATGATCCGTGTCAACTATGGCTACGATGATCGTTACCTTTTGACAGCATCCGGACGTTGGGATGGTGCTTCACAGCTCGCTCCGGGCCATAAGTGGGACTTCTTCCCCTCAATGGCTCTTGCATGGCGTATCGATCAGGAAGACTTCATGAGCCAGCTCTATTGGCTCAACAACCTTAAAGTTCGTCTCGGTGTAGGTGTGACCGGCAACGCTGCAGTAAGTGCTTATGCTACTAAGGGTACTATCTCCCAGATGTTCCTGCCCTTCGGCACAGGGTCTACTCCTGCTTACTCTACTTCGGAGGACTATTACAATATCCACAATCCCTTGGCAAATACAGACCTTGGCTGGGAAAAGACAACTCAGTGGAACCTTGGTCTTGACTTTGGCTTCCTCAACAACCGTATCGGAGGCTCTCTCGAGTTCTACTGGTCAAAGACCAACGACCTTCTCATGCAGATGAATATTCCGAGTATTACCGGCTACAGCACAACATGGGCAAATGTAGGCAAGACATCCAATCATGGTATTGAGCTTACTATCAATGCGTTCCCAGTAATAGCCGGCGACTTCCAGTGGGAAACCAACTTCAATATGGCATACCAGAAGAACCGCATCGATGAGCTTGCCAACGGCAAGGAAGATGATATCATCAATAAGTGGTTTATCGGTCATGAAATCGGTGTAATCTACGGCTATGACAATCTTGGTCTCTGGCAGGACACTCCGGAAGACCGTGCTGAAATGGAGAAGTGGAATGCCAACGGCTATAACTTTACACCTGGTAATGTACGTCCGAAAGACCAGACTGGCGACTATAAGATGGATGATGAAGACCGCGTGATCATCGGTAACTCCAATCCTCAGTGGACACTCGGCTGGAGCAACAACTTTACTTGGAAGGGTATAGACCTTGGTTTCCAGATCATAGGTCGTCTTGGTTATTGCGTAGATGCATATGCACAGCCTATGACAGCTCACGCCAACCAAAACGTGGTAGACTACTGGACTCCGGACAATACAGGTGCTTATTATCAGAAACCTATCCTTGGCCAGGCATCGGCAGGTGCAACCGACCCGTTTGCAGGTATCCTCGGTCTCCGTAAGGGTGGCTACATCATGATGCGCGACATTTCTCTTGGCTATAACTTCCCGAAGGAGCTTATCTCTCACATAACTTTGAAGTCTGCAAGAGTTTACGCACAGTGCGTAAACCCATTCAGCTTCTATCAGGCAATCAAGGGCTTCGATCTTGACACTAACGAGACATTCTACAACCGTAGCTTCGTGTTCGGTCTTGAACTCGGCTTCTAAGTGAACAACCTAATACAAAAACAAAGACAATAATGAAACTATATAAATATCTTGTAGGCGTAGCAATGGCGAGTGCGGTGATTTCAATGCCGTCGTGTGCTGAAAGCTTCCTTGACGAAGAGCAGACTACCGCCTACGATACGGACTACTTTTACACTCCGGAGGGTCTTGAGCAACTCGTGATCTCCCTCTATGGCAACATCCGCTGGCATTTCGGCTACGAGTGGGCCTATGGTATCACCATGTATGGTACTGATGAGTTTACAATGGGTAACGACAACACTTCTGAGCCCTGGAACGCATACAATAATAACCTCAGCCCACTTAACTACACGAAAGAAGTAGGTGCACCCAACGGTAACTGTCCTCCAGTGGACGGCCTTTGGAATGAGATGTACTATGGTATCGCCTCCTGCAATATCATCATAGACAGAGCCAACGATGTGTTTAAGGATGAGGCTACACGTCGCTGGGCCCTCGGCACAGCATATTTCCTTCGTGGCTACAATTATTATCGTCTGACAGCGCAATACGGCCACTGCGTGCTTCAAACAAGCGTTCCTGAAGGTGTAATCCGTAATTTCGAAAACGCTACTCCGGAACAGTGCTGGGAGCAGGTGATCAGCGACCTCCGTACAGCCTATGATACTTTCCAGGGTGAAGACGACCGTTTTGGAAAGGGTATTACTTGGTGTAAGTCTACTGCTGCACACTGGCTTGCCAAAGCTCTTCTTTTCCGTGTGTCAGAACGCAATGATTCTTGGAACGAGAAGTATAAGAGCGCAGACATTGAAGAGGCTATCAAAGCTTGCGATTATGCAATCGCTCAGCACCCGCTCGTAGACAACTATAGCGACCTCTATGCAAACTACACAGGCGTTGACTGTCCGATAGAATCAACTTCCGAGATTATCATGGCTTCTCCTTCAAATGCTCAAAGCAATACGAAGGGTCGCTTTGGCAACCGTACGCTATATTTTTTCCACAGCCAGTTCTCAAGCTATGGTGGCGGTTGGGTAGCTCGTGGTTATGTCACTGGTGGTAAGGACTTCCAGCGTTGCGTGCCTACTGAATATACATATGGAGTCTACGACCACGTTGCTGATGCACGTCTTTGGAAGACCTTCCGCACAGTAATGGGTGCGAATACCGACAAGAATGTTGCAGATCAGCCTCAGCAGATAGCACTCGGAGATCCTGCCATTGTATTTATCCTTAATAAGAAGGATAATCATACCTATGACAAGTATACATTCGGTGCTCAGCAGCAGAACCCAACATTCCGCGACGAAGCAGGGCGTCTTCCAGCATGGGGTAAGGGAGAGAATACTCCTGAATCTGGTCACTTTACCGACCAGAAGAATCAGTGGGTTCCTGTAGCAGGTATTCTTTATCAGAATGGTGAGTGGGTTCGCGACAACTTTAAGAGCCAGCCACGATGCAACATGTATGCTCACATCAACAAGACAACAGCAGGAGATGGTGCTAAAGATCAGGCTGACGACAGCTACCGCGACGTGACAATGTCTCGTTCTGGTGAGACTTATTTGATGCGTGCAGAGCTCAAGGTTCGTAAGGGTGACTATGCAGGTGCAATGCAAGATATCAACGTGATCCGCAAGCGTGCAAGCTGGAAAGAAGGCGAAAACCGTTCTTACTACATTGACGGTTCTGAGGCTGCCCGTACTCAGCCGGGTGCTAATGTTGAGAAGCTCGACCAGACTCTTCTTACCATCAACACTTATTACCTCTCTAACCCTGAACTCGACTGGACAACTGCTGCATCGGACCTTCAGCTTAAGTCATTCCCTGACAATCTTCCTGAAGAAGATGAGGCTGTGCTCGCTAAGCTTGGCGTCAGCGGTCAGTATGAGAGAGCTCTTCACTTCATCCTCAACGAGCGCACCCGTGAGCTTATCGGAGAATGGCAGCGTTGGGAGACCCTCAGCCGTACTAATACGCTCGTTCTTCGCGGCAAGGCATTTAATCCAGATGCAACTGGCTTGACCACAGGTAAGCATGAACTTCGTCCGATACCTCAGACATTCATCGACCAGCTGAGAAACAACGACGGTAGCAAACTATCACCTGCTCAGCAGGCTGCTTGGCAGAATCCGGGATATTAAATTGTGGATTAGTTATAATTATGAAGGGGAGCGCGGTTCGGAAGAGTCGCGCTCTCTTATTTTTTTTGAGATTTTAACAGGCGGTAACAATTATTTTCGAAAAAAGTTTTAAAAAATATAAGATTTTTTTTGTTAGTTTGAAAAAAAAATCCTAACTTTGCTCTCACAAACGACAAAACTATATCTATCTTCTACAGTGCCCATATAAAGGCTATTACCTAAACTAACTAATATGAACGCATCTACTTCTTTCCAAAACTCAATCCTGGGGATGCAGAGCAACCTTCTCTCATTCGCTCTGAAGCTTACCCTTAATAAGGAGGAAGCTGAGGATCTTGTGCAGGATACTACACTGAAAGCGCTCAACAACGAAGACAAGTTTGTAGCTAATGCGAACTTCAAAGGTTGGATGTTGACCATAATGCGAAACATTTTCATCAACAATTATCGAAAGAACACTCGAGAAAACACAGTGATTGATTCTTCGGATGATCTGTATCATTTGAATTTATCACAGGATTCCGGCATCGGGACTCCTGAGACGAGCTATGCAATGCAAGAAATTGCAGCGATACTGGCTGGATTTGCGCCAGACTTCCGAAAACCCTTTTCTATGCACGTGGCCGGATATAAATATGAGGAAATTTCTGATAAATTGAACATGCCATTGGGTACGGTTAAGTCAAGAATCTTCTTTACGAGGAAGCGTTTGCGAGAAATTTTGAAAGATTACCGATAAAAAAAGCGGCGCCGACTTTTCGTCGGCGCCGCTTTTTTCCGCATACTGCACGCAAGAACAACAAACGTCCGTGGAAAAGGTTCATGTCGTTAACAAAACGAAAGGAAATTTAACATCTGTTGATTAATTTGACTGACAGCGAGTTGCGTGCAAGATATGCCGTAAAACATATTTTTTTTTGAAAAAGACTTGCGGAGGGAGAAAAAATGTTGTAATTTTGCATCCGCAATCGGGAAACAACGGGGCGCGGCGCTGAGCCGGAAGCCGGGTTCCCGGGAGCTCAAGATTGAGAACAATGACATGATGCCACAAGACAAGCAGCGCTGACCTCCGGGTCAGGCGCAGCAGAGACAAGGGAACACGGGGTAATACTCTCGGGGTTTCCGTCAAGAAGATTCCATCCTGTATATAAGGAGGCCGGGACAAACAAAAATTCGAAGATATATATAATAATATATAACTAACAACGGAGAGTTTGATCCTGGCTCAGGATGAACGCTA
Source organism: uncultured Sangeribacter sp. (assembly GCA_964537745.1). GTDB lineage: Bacteria > Bacteroidota > Bacteroidia > Bacteroidales > Muribaculaceae > Lepagella. The sequence goes on along the minus strand of CAZIAX010000048.1, from coordinate 2 downwards.
GC
>CAZIAX010000047.1:0-14603 GCA_964537745.1 uncultured Sangeribacter sp. | reverse complement strand
ATGAAGTATAAAGATCGATTGCCGAGACAGCTCCCAATTCATATTTCCTCCGCATCGCCTCATAAGCTATTTGTTCTGCCTCAAGTCGGCGTGAAGCAGCGGTAAGTTCCTCCATAGCAGCTTCGTGGTCAAGCCGAGCCTCTTCACCAGCCTGACTTATCTGATATTGCGTCTGCTCCAGCCTTACTCTGCTTTCCTGAAGCTGCAAGCATGCTTTCTTCACCTTATTGGCAGTGGCAAGTCCATCAAAGATGGGCAACGAAAAGGAAAGACTGAAATATTCTCCCATATTGTCGCGAAACTGCCGGGCAAATGAAGGAACCTCCATCTTTATCCCCATCATTCGATAATAGGAAGTCGAAACTCCAGCACTAAACGAGATTCTCGGACTATATCCTCCTTTCGCAGCCCGAAGATACATCGCATCCTCTTTCAAAGCCATTTCCGCTTCTTCTATTTCCGGCAGTATGCGCCGGTCTTCGGGAAATGATTGGTAATTGAAATCTTGCGCAATATTCAGTGGAGTATCAGACAGAGGCATTCCCATAGCAGTTCGCAGAGTAAGGTATGCCTTTTTCAAAAGATTTTGCTGATTTATCAACTCATATTGGTCAGCAGCCACTATCGCTTCAAGTTCAGCTACCTCTGCGCCACTTTTTGTGCCAAGTTTGTGAGATTGTCTACCGGCTTCGAGATCTGTGGAATCTCGTTGAAGTTGACGCTGCATTTGCTCTACCATTGAGGTGCAATAAGCGATGTTGTAGTAAGCTTTGATTACTTCAAGCGAAACTTTGTCCTCTTCAACGAGCTGCGCCTTCTTCTTTCTAAGCTCCGCAGCTTTCAGAGCCTTCAGATTGTTGATGCGTACAAGTCCATCGAATAGCGGAAGCGACATCTCCAACCCAAACCCCGTCCCCAATGTCTTTTTATTATCGTAAGTATTGGTCTCGGGGTCAATATTGCGTCCGAAACTGAGACTTCCGTTGCTTCCAAATCCCAAATATGGCATAAGATCAGAAGCTCCAATTCGTTTATTGGCCGATGCCACTTCCGTCTCAAACCTGCTGATTCTATTTGAGTGCGCATGTTCCCTCGCATAGAGAAGGCAATCATTGAGGGTCATAGGCTCCTCTTTTTGACGTTCCTCAGCAAAGATCGTTTGCGCAGACATCAGCATTGCCAGCAATGAAAATATGAATGAATATGTTTTCATCTTAGATTAGTTAGTTGGTCCTTTTCGCCAGCAAATTTACTACTCCATGCACGCGTCTCCAAAAAAAGCCCCAAATTTCGAAATTTTCCAATGCATTTTGTCTAAAATTTCGACACATCGCCAAATTTTTAGACACATTTTATTTGATAGTTGTGATTTCAGAAAAAAATAGCTATCTTTGCATACTCCATCTGAGGAATTTACTTAGTCACTACTCAATTTTCTATAACAAAAAACAGCTCGGAGAGCTGTAATTGTGACGAAACCCCAGGCTTCAGCCTGGGGTCCGGGAAAAGACTCAGTAGCCTCGGAGAGGCGATTTGTGTTATTTGTTTTTCAAGTATCAGATACTTAAAATTAAAAACCTTCTTAACTATATATTATATGTCCCATATTGCCAAAGCTGAAGATTTGGGTAATCTTCAAGTACTGATTCATTTCAGTGACAGTAAACAACAAACCGTGGATATAGGAGATTTTATCCGCAGACATCCTCACCCACAATACAACAAGTATTTAGACCCTAAGAGATTTAGAAAATTTTCAATCGAAAATGGCAACATAGTATGGGGTAAAAATTGGGACTTAATTTTTCCATTAGAGCAATTATACTCTGGCACCATCATCTGATGAAACCAAGATTGCTGATCCTAGACGACAACGCCGCTGTAAGAGCTACACTTAAGCTCCTTCTCGACGACGAATTCAGCGAGGTGACGGCCTTGGAGAATCCGTCGCTAATCGCCACACTCTCTTCTCCCGGCAGCTACGACGCGGTACTCCTCGATATGAATTATGACAACGCTGCCCTCGACTGCAGCGATGGCCTTTTCTGGCTCGAACGTCTGAAAAACCTCCCCAATCCTCCAGCTATCGTGGTAATCACAGCCTTCGGTGATGTGGATATCGCCGTCAAAGCCATGAAACTCGGTGCCGAAGATTTTGTCACAAAACCATGGGATAATGACCTACTTATTGAGAAAATCAAGAAAGCAATAGAAAAAAACCGTCAACACCGCCAAAATAAAGAAGCCGCCCGTCGCGCCTCTCAGTTGGAGGCAGCTGAAAATGAACGTCTGACTCTGACCCTCGATGAAGTGAAGATGCAACATATAAGAAGTGTGATAGACAGTTGTGGTGGCAATCTCTCAGCCGCTGCCCAACAACTCGGAGTAAACCGCCAGACTCTCTACAATCTCTTGAAAAAATGAGAAGATTCCGTCTTAATATAGCTTTACTCCTTGCTGCCATAATAATAGGTTCAGCAGTTGCGACCTGGCTGTTTTTCTACGGATGGTGGCCCCAAGCATCACTGCTTATCATTGTGATTATAGCCTGCATCTATGCTCTTTGGCATTTGCAATCAAGACTAATAGCAACAATGTCGACATTTGTAGATGCCCTCGAGATGAACGACACCACCACGAGAGTCACACTCGGAGGAGACCACGAACTCCAGAAGATGTCCGAATCCATCAACCGTATCTCACATCTCTACAGCGAGAATATGCGCGAACTGCAAACCCGAAAACATTATTACGATCGAGTTCTCCGTATCATGACGCATGAGATGCGCAATGGAATTACTCCCATTTTAGCTATTGCATCCGACATGGAGGCGAAACCAGAACGTTATCAAGGTGCCAAACTTTCTGAGGCCTCCCATCTTCTTCACTCTCCAGCCGAGGGCATACATCGCTTTCTCGAGTCTTACTATAAGTTGACCCATCTTCCTGATCCAATTCTTGAGCCAGCGAAAGCCGGCGATTACTTTTCTTCTCTTAAACGTCTCTTTAAGGCCGAACTTGATAAGCGCAGCATCCCAGAAGAAACCATTTCCTATACCATTCCGGAAGACATGGTGTTGAATATAGACCCCTCCTTGATGAATCAAGTATTCGTCAACCTTCTTAGAAACGCCCTCGACGCCCTGCCACAAGAAGGCGGAAAAGTAGAAATTATCCTTTCCGTCTCTGACACCAAACCTTATCTTACCATAAAAGACAATGGATCAGGAATGACCCAAGAGACACTCAACAATCTCTTCCAACCTTTCTATACAACCAAAAAAGATGGAAGCGGAGTAGGCCTTTCCATCTCCCGTCAGATAATCCAAAAGCACGGTGGAGAAATCCGCATCCAATCCCAACCCCAAAAAGGCACTACCATCCTAATCACCCTCTAAAAAAATAACTGCGTAGCCGTGGAACGGAGGCGTCCTCGCCTCCGCCGTGCTGTCTCCCCCTAACTTTTTCGAAGCCCAAGAAAAAAACCTCCCCATTGTCACCTTTCCCACACATATTTTGTCATACAAACGAGACGCCTCAAAAAACAATAACTTTAAAAATCATAATAATCATGGTAGAAATATTAGTCCCCATCTTTTGCGGTTGCATCCTTCCCATAGCAATCGTGCTTATAATAGCTCTCAGAAAGAGCAATGAAGTCAACAAGCGTAGTCAAATCCTTATCAAGGCTATCGAAGCAAATAAGGAAGTCGATACCGATAAACTCATCGAAGCCCTTAAAGAACCCAAAAAGACGCCACAAGAAATACTCTATGCTCGTCTCCAGAGAGGCTGCATGTTTTCTCTGATAGGTGTTGCATTGGCAATAATCGGAACCGTAGGACTTTGCACAGGCTCAGATTTTAACAACGATGATGTCTCAACTCCCTTTATATTCGGTGGAATTTCCTTGGCTATTGGCATCAGCTATCTGATAGTATATTTCGTCACTCGCAAGCAGGTCTGCAACCCAGAAGAAAAATAATCGATGACACGTGAGCAGTTCATATCACATGTGGAGGGCACACAGAAAGCATTCCGTCGCTTTCTTGTGGCCCTTTGCTGCGGAGATGCACCACTTGCCGACGACATTGCTCAAGAGTCTTACATAAAAGCCTATCTATCTTGCGAAAGAATCGGCAATATCGATAAATTCAAAGCTTGGATCTTCAGAATCGGGTATACGACTTTTATCAATCACAAACGATCTGAAAAAGTATTTTCAGACTATGAAGAAGCTCAAAACCTCCCCTCCTCCGACACCTCTGACTCCAATTTCATATATCAGGACTTATACAAAGCTCTCAACGCTCTACCTGCCAAAGAGCGCACGTCGGTTCTCCTTTTTTATATGGAAGGTTATTCCATCAAAGAAATTGCCGAGATAGAAGAGACCTCACAAGATGCCGTCAAGCAACACCTCTCCCGCGGACGCAAACACCTCCGCACCCTAATAATTAAGGAGTCCAGTTAAAAGTACCATTTTTGAGGTAAATACCCAGCTCGGAGAGCTGTTATTGTGTCGAAACCCCAGGCTTCAGCATGGGGCAAAGATCAAGAACTCAGTAGCCTCGGAGAGGCGATTTGTGATAGCGTCAATACCTAATAATTGGAACATCAAACTGAATAATCTACTTATTAATCAATTATTAAAATTATGGAAGACAATAGACTAAAACAACTTTTCAAAGATTTTGACCCGCCACTTTCATCCTCTCTGCATTTCATGACCAAACTGCAAAAGAATATGGAAGCTGTTGAATTCGTACGTCAATATGAAGCGGCCCAGAAAAAACGCAATAAAATGGCAGTGGCTATAGCAGCTGCAGCCGGCTTCGCCGCAGGAGTTATAATGACACTTTTATACCCATTTATTATTGAATGGATACATTCCTTAAATATATCTTTGCCACTCAGCTTGGCCTCCAAGGCGACAATGCTCCCTAATATACTCGTCTGGCTAATAATCGCAGGCATCTCCGTACTCACCGCTTATCAAACTTACGAAAGCGCAGCCTCTCAATTATCGCCAAAGTTAGAAACAACGCCAAAGAATTAACACCTTATACTATATCCTTTCTTACAAAAAAATCTGAGGTATGAATTCAATCAGAAACCATACCTCAGATTTATATTAGTAAGTAACTTACTCTTACTTCACAACCACACGCTTAACAGTGGTCTTTCCTCCACGCACTTCTTTAACTACGTAGATACCAGGCGTCAAATCCTTTGCACCCTCGCTAACTTTGACACCATTCATATTGAACACCTCAACCGAAGTTGCTTCTCCTGAAATAGCATTTACCCCAGATTCTTTATCGATAGTGTAAGTCAAAGTAAACGCATCGCATTCCGACCCTTCAACTGCTGGCATAGGATATACCTCTGCATCCCAGTCTGCTGTGTACATGGCCCCGGCTGGCACTGAAATGGTATATGTGCCTGGCTCCGTCAACTCCTTGTTAAGGCTAAGCACAAACTTAGAGCCAGCGTCCTGTCCCTTGGCATAAGTAACTTCCACTCCTTCAGCATTAGTCACCGGCGCCTTCACACCTGACTTCCACTCAACGCCAAATTGAGTTCTATTTGCAAGCTCAAGATTGATTTTCTTGAGGCTCTCTACCACGCTCCCATCAGCAGGATCGGCGGATATGACCGAAATCTTATTTTCCGGCTCGGGAGCCGCGATGGTATACGTCAACGTAAACGCATCGCATTCCGACCCTTCAACTGCTGGCATAGGATATACCTCTGCATCCCAGTCTGCTGTGTACATGGCCCCGGCTGGCACTGAAATGGTATATGTGCCTGGCTCCGTCAACTCCTTGTTAAGGCTAAGCACAAACTTAGAGCCAGCGTCCTGTCCCTTGGCATAAGTAACTTCCACTCCTTCAGCATTAGTCACCGGCGCCTTCACACCTGACTTCCACTCAACGCCAAATTGAGTTCTATTTGCAAGCTCAAGATTGATTTTCTTGAGGCTCTCTACCGTGCTGCCATCAGCCGGATCCGCAGAAATTACTGAAATCTTATTCTCCGGCTCGGGAGCCGCTATGATATAGGTCAAAGTAAACGCATCGCTCTCTGTGCCGGCAACCGCTGGGAAAGGATAAACGTCTGAATCCCAATCAGCAGTGTACATCGCCCCAGCTGGAACTGAGATGGTATAAGTGCCTGGTTCTGTCAACTCCTTGTTAAGGCTGAGTACAAATTTAGAGCCATAGTCCTGACCCTTCACGTATGTCACTTCCTCGCCCTCGGCATTTGTCACAGGTGCCTTTAGGCCTGACTTCCACTCTACTCCAACTTCAGTCCTGTTGGCAAGCTCAAGATTGATACGCTTGAGACTTTCTACCGTGCTCCCATCTGCCGGATCCGTGGAAACGACCGAGATTTTTTCGGCTGCACTGGCCGAAAAGGCCATGCTTGACAACAAAACTGCCATACCAACTGCATGGCTCATCGAAAAGTAATTTTTCATCATATAAACACTAATTTTATTTAATTTGGAACAAAATTATATAAAATTATCATTTTATCCAAATTTTGACGATATCTTTTATAAAAAACCACACCAAAATAATAAAAATCAGTGGCATCTCATGAAAAAACATGAAAAAATCACTAAAGATTTTGCCCTAATCACAAAAAATTTATACCTTTGTCAAAAATTTATGCTTATGAAAAAAATTTTACCCTTCTCCCTTCTCATAGCAGCATCTGTATGCCCTACGAAAGCGGATGTCCTACTCCCTGATTTTTCTTATTTTGAAGACTTCCAGTCTTCTCTTGAAGCGGGGATTAACATTCCCGATAATTGGAAAACTTATGGAATCGGCGAGCCTGTTCAGACTTCTTTTCAAAATTACTTCGGCAACTCCGGCGAGGCTCCATTTTATAGGATATTCAATGTCGACGGCCAGACGGCTGCTTGGAGCTGCTCATCTTATGTATATGCTAACGCTGCCGATGAATGGCTCGTGACTCCTCCAATTCATATCAATTCTGACTCTGAGCTTATCAAACTGACAGCCGTCAGCGCTCTCGGCGGCAATACAAACCGTTATCGCGTGCTCGTTTCTGAAACCGGCCAAGAACAAGACGACTTTAAGAAAACTCCAATTCTCAACACTACTCTGACAGGGGTAATGTCTGGGATAAGATCAAAGGAATCCTATATCACCCTCAATGGTTACGCCAACAAAGACATATATTTGGCTTTCGTAAATAAAAGTGAAGATGCCGGGTTGCTCGGTCTCTCCGAAATTGCAGTGGCTCCTTACTTCATCGAGGTCGCCAATCTTACGCCTTCCATTGAAGCAGCCGGAACCAAAGCCTCCATATCATTGAATGTCAACATCCGAACTCCTCAAAATGTTGACGGCCTTACGGCCACACTGTCTTATGCCGACCAAACCGTGACCAAAACTTATCAGGATGTCATAACTCAATCAGGAACACGAATCCTCATCAACTTCGACGACATAACAATCCCATCAGGAGGATTGGACTATTCTGTATCCATAACTCCACTTATCGATGGTGTGCCACCCACTGTCGTCACCGGCGATATTGGCACTCCTTCCACTTCATACCCACCGGTAGCCGTCGTTGAGGAGTTCACAGGAACCTGGTGTACATATTGTCCTCGAGGCACCGCGTTCATGGACTATTATGCTGACAATTTTACTGGCAACGACGGCGGCCTGAAAGTCATTGGCATTGCGCTTCACGTTGCCAACGACCCAATGATGATGGCCAACCCTGCCTATCTTAATACTGCCGCTGAAATCTCAAAATGCAATGGGTATCCGGCTGCTTTCTTCAATCGTCAGACCCTTTCCGATCCATCCGACGCTCAGATTATCAGAGATATGGAAAATCAAACTTCCAACTCACGCATAAAGATCAACAAGGTGGATTACGCCTCAAACAGCGATATAAAAGTGTACTACGAGGTGGAGAATTCCTATTCCAAAGCTGATATGAATCAGAGAGTGGCGATAGTGATGGTTGAAAATTCCGTCAAAGGTGAGAATCCGCTCTACAGCCAGTCAAATGGTCTTTCAGGATTCTCCCAGCAAGCCGTCACAAATGCTTACGGCGAAGAACTTTGGCCTTATTTTAAGTTCTTCTCTGAGCAAAATCCTTTGATTTCATACTCTCTCATGGAATATGACCATGTGGCCCGAGGCATTTGGCCCGATTATTACGGTCAGCTTCTCAACGATGCGTGCACTGCTGAAATCCCCGTCAATAAAGAAATGACCATCGACATGCCGTCGCAGGTTAATATACCCGCAAATACTGCTGTTATTGCTCTGCTTATTGATGCTGAGTCTGGCGCAATAATCAGTGCTGATGAAATGGAGGCGAAAGATTTCACTTCTTCTCCAGATGCTGTGCATCAGATATCTTCCGAGCCCATTACATTGGCTCTTGATGGAAAAATCCTTAACATTTCCAATTCTTCATCAGGAGTACTCAACATAGTTTCGCCCACCGGCGCTCTTCTTTTAAATTCTTCCCTTAAAAACGGAATAAACAAAATCGACCTTTCAAATCTGTCGGGTGTTGTCATCGTGACATTCTCTTGCATCGACGGCTCCACAAAGACATCAAGATTCATCCTATAATCCCATAAACCTATAATATAAATGAAAAAGATTTTCTTTTCTCTTTTATTATCAGTGCCTTTTGTTGCTTCCGCGGCCACTGATACGGCCGGAAAGAAATTATACCCTGTTCCGGAGACGCAACGCCCGGCCATTTCTTCTCCTGCCGACCTGACTCTGCCCCCGAGAACGCTTCGCAAGGGCTCTGACGCTTTAGCCAAAGTTGCTCCTGTGGGCAAATTGATCGAAGGATATCAATCCTCCTATTCCTACGGGCTCTTGCCAGGTATATATAGATTCAATACTGATGCAGACACCGAACTTCTCTATATCGACGATTACACCCGGCAAGGTTATGAACTGACTCAAGGCTGGATGCGCGATGGGCGTCTGTGTGCCACTGCTGAGTATTATTTGTTTAGTTTGATGGAACTAAGGTATCTGGAAATGGATCCCTTTACTGGAGAAATTTTCACCGACAAGGAGATTGATTTCATTGATCCCGTCACTCAATTTTCCAACTACCTTCCATACTTCTATTCGAGCGCCTACAATCCCACGACCGACCGCGTATATGGTTACGGCAGTTCTGAAAATGGAAAAGGCTACGCTTTCTTCTCTGCTCCTGGCAACGACCCATCCAAAGCCATATGCGTTGCCACGCCTCAATACGAAGAAGTCTGCGTCTCTGTTGCCTACAATCCCAACGACGGATTTATTTATGGTGTCAACCGAAACGATGATTTCGTAAAAATCTCTCCTGAAACTGGCGAACAGACCGTAATCATGCCCACCGGATTAAGCACGCGTTACGCGATGGCTGGAATGATGTATATGGAAGAGACCGGAAAATTCCTCCTCAATACTCTTCTGACCGACAATACTTGCGGCCTCGCAGAAATTGATCCTGTGGCTAAGACCATCACGCAAATATGCCAGTTCGATAATTTCGAGCAATTCCCCTTCATGTACATGGTCGACGCTTCTAATGACCCTTGCCCGATTAAATGCCCGGATATCGACGAAGCAAAATTCTCTCATGGAAGTCATAGCGGATATATCTCATATTTTGTTCCCTCTGAATATTTCTTAGGAGGTAATCTGTCGGGAGAACTTCATTGGTACGCTGCTCTCGATGGTAAACCATATGCAGAGGGTTCTGCAACACCTGGTGATGTTCAGATTGTGGAATACTCCGATTTGTCTGTCGGTGAACACGTATTCGACTTCTATGTTGCTCAGGATTCACAAAAAAGCACTGTGTGCTCCTTTGCTATGTATATTGGTTACGACACACCTTTGCCTACTGCTTCTGTCACTCTGTCAGAGACCAAAATCGAATGGTCGCCGGTGACTCGATGTGTCAACAACGGCTATCTTGACCCCAAGACCCTTAAATATCACGTCTACGTTAATGATCAAGAAGTTGGCGTCACTTCCGATACCCACTTAGATTATTCCTTGCCAGTAAATGCCCCTTACGATTCATATACTGCCAAAGTAGTAGTCGACAATATGGGCAATCTATCCTCTCCTACCCTTTCTGACAATATTAGATGTGGTGCCCCCTGGACTCCAGATTTCCATATCACGCCTACAGCGCATCAAGCAAAACTTTTTTCTGCATTTGATATCAACCAGGATAAAAGCTCTTGGGCTTTCTATGAAGATGATGAAAATCCAGAAGTGGGCCAATTCTATGGTCCTTACTCCACTTCATCAAAATCCAACGACTGGCTCTTCACACCCCCGATTCAGCTCGACGACGTCGATGCCTCCTATGAGTTTTCATATGATCTTGGCAACTTCAGCTCCTGGTATCCCGACATCCAGGTGGGTGTATACCTGACAAACGACCTAAATCCCAATAAGGTAGTGACAACTCTCCAGGAGAAGGGTGCAATTGCCAACACGAAGGAATTCACCAACTATGCCCAGCGTTTCACTATCTCAGAGCCTGGTGTCTACTATATTGGTTTCTTCTGCGATGCTGAAATGTATCAGAGAGGTATCCGCCTTCAGAATATCGCTCTCAAGAAACTTTCCTCTTCCACCTCTTTGCCTGCCGAAGTTACCAACTTGACGGTAGAGGGCGCGCCATTGGGAGAACTTAAGGCCATTTTAACTTTCAACTTGCCTGAAAAATATATCTCCGGTGAGTCTATTCCAGAATCGGTTGAGGTCACTGCTAAAGTCACTTTAGGCGACAATGTTGTTGCAAAGTCAGGTGCCCCCGGCGAAAAAATCAATATCGCAATCCCTTCCACTCAAGGATTCAATCAAGTCTCTATTAAGACCTATATCAATAATGAGGAAGGAAATGCTCTTATTGCCAATGTCTTCACTGGAGTTGACGTGCCTGGTCCTGTTTCTTCTCTTGACGGCTACGTTTCAGAAGACAACCTTTCCCTTATTATGAAATGGACTGCTCCTGCCGGAGGTGAAAATGGTTATTACATCGACCCCTCCGACGTAGTCTACAATCTCATGGTCTATGGTGAAGAGGGTTGGGAAGTAGCGGAAGTGCTGGGCAAGAATGTCTTCGAATACACTTACTCAGTGCCTCAAGGATCGTCTCTTGCCACTACATTCGTCGGCATCGCTCCCTCTACAGTCGCCGGTGTCTCAAGCTCTACCGGATGGTTGTCTGACGCACTCGGCACTCCCTACGATCTTCCGGTTAAGGAAGAGTTTGAAGGAGCAAGCTTTAAGTATGGACCTATCCGCATCATTCGCCTCAATGAAAACTACAACTCTGCTGAGTGGGGTGTTGTCAATCCAAGACTCATAAATCCATCTATGGAAGTGGCATCAGAGGTTGCATGCTATGGTCGATCTGAAGAACCTGATCAAAGAGGCATGCTGATGCTTCCAAAGTTCAATCTTGAAAATGTTGCTTCTCCCGGAATAGTGTTCGAATGCTGGACTGGAAACAATACCGCAGATGTCACCATCTATGGAGAGACTTTTGATTCCAATGGTTTTGTGCCAATAGGCAAGTTCCCTACTGACGGCGACGGTTGGCAGACTGTGGAATTACCCTTCCCGGCTCAATTCGCTGGCCACAAATGGGTGGCAATCTATATCGACGCGTATTTTAAGACAGCCGACAGTTATGCCCTGTTCTCTAACTATGAAGTAAGAGGAGGCGTAAGCGGAGTGGCAATAGTCCCTGTCGACGGAGGTTGCATCTATCCTGCCGAGGGAGCAATCGTAGCTGAAGGACTCTCTGGTAAAGAACTGTATATCTTCTCACTCGATGGCAAAACCATCTGGAGTGGAAAATGCAATTCTTCAATTGAGAAAATAGCTGTTTCACCAGGAACTTATGTAGCCCGTGCAAGCTCGACATCTATAAAAGTTATCGTGAAATAAAACTCATAAAGTCATTGAAGAAAATGGTGGCACTTGCCACCATTTTTTTTATACCGGATCCACATCGTAATGTATCTGCGACGATTTGATTTGTGGAGTTGGAGCAAGCCGCTCATACACCTGCCGAAGCAATCCTTTGACTTTCTTCATGGATGCCCCCGCCTCCACCTTCAGCATTATCTGCTGTATGTACCATGTATTGACTCTTGACACAAACGGTTTCTCCGGGCCAAGAACCCTCGGTCCGAATACCTTCCTCAATTCCATAGCCAACATGACGGCCGCCGCATCGCACGTGGCCGCATCTTTGTTGCGCACAAACACATTGATTATCTTCGTAAACGGTGGATAGCTATATTTCTGCCGCTCCTCAAGTTCCTCGTTATAATACGACATATAGTCATGGTTCTTGACATGCTCAAGGATTCTTTCATCCGCCTTCGCGGTCTGAATCATGACTTTCCCTTTCTCTTGACGCCGGCCTGCACGTCCTGCTACCTGCTCAAGCATATTGAACGCCCTTTCATTACTTCGGAAATCAGGGAAATTAAGTAGAGTATCTGCATTCAGAACGCCTACTATCTTCACTTTCTCGAAGTCCAACCCCTTCGACACCATCTGCGTCCCGACAAGAATATCAGTCCGATGCTCCGCAAACTCCTCTATCAGTTCCTGATACGATTGTTTATTGCGCGTAGTATCAAGGTCCATACGCGATACTCTCTTGTCTGGGAATTCCTCCTGCACCTCTTCTGCTATTCTCTCAGTGCCATATCCATACTTCTCCAGTGTGTTTTCTCCGCATGCCGGGCATAAATCTGGCAGTGTCTGGGTATATCCACAATAATGACACCGAAGCAACTTGCTCCCTTTGTGATAGACAAGGCTTACATCACAATTGCCACACTTCGGACTCCACCCGCAAGTATGGCATACCACTACCGGAGCAAAACCTCTCCGGTTTTGAAACATTATAGCCTGCCATCCGGCCTCAAGAGCCACCCTGGTCTGCATTCGCAGAGGAGTGGACAATATCCCCTTGATACTCTTCTGCTTTCTCATCTGCCGCATATCAATAATCTCTACTTCCGGCAAGGAAGCCCCTTCATATCGTTCTGAAAGCGTCACCAGTCCAAACTTCCCGTTGGCGGCCTTCCAATATGTCTCTATTGAGGGAGTGGCACTTCCAAATAGTGTCTTGGCTCCGTGCATCGAGGCAAGTACGGTGGCTGCATCTCGGGCATTGTAGCGCGGAGCCGGGTCAAATTGCTTGTAGGAAGATTCGTGCTCCTCATCCACTATTACAAGTCCAAGTCTTGAGAAAGGAAGGAACACCGAACTGCGCACACCAAGCACTACCAATGGCTCATTGGTAGTCAAGAGTCGGTTCCATATGTCTACCCTCTCACTGTCTGAAAATTTGGAATGATAGATAAGAAGTCTGTCGCCAAACACTTTCTTAAGTCTGTCTGTCAACTGTGTGGTAAGCGATATCTCTGGCACAAGGTATAGCACCTGATTACCCTGCTCAAGCACTTCATTGATCAGGTCACTGTAAATTTCAGTCTTTCCCGACCCAGTGACACCATGCAAAAGAGTCACAGCATGCTCGCGGAATGAATCCCGTATCTCCTTCGCAGCTTCTGCCTGCGCAGTGGAAAGCACAGGAAGCTCTATTCTCTTGTCTTTCCCAGCCGCAAACCTATTTATCTTGTCTTTATAGACCTCTAAGATTCCTTTCTCAACGACACCTTTAAGTACGGCTGGTGATACTCCGGCTGCTTTGAGGAGTGCATCTCTCTCTACATCCCTTATCTCCTCCCCTTTCACCATAAACTTCGAGAGATCAAGCCATGCCAACAGCAATGACTGCTGCTGCTGACTCCTCTTGGTCATATCGAAAAAGGAATGTAGTTTTTCTTCATCCCTCCTGTCGCATAGAAGCCTTACCTTCGTAACTGTCTTTGGTCGATACTTTTCCACCACTTTCTCATCGACCCTCACCACTCCGGCTGCCAAGAGGGCATTGACATGCGGAGCCACATTCTTTATGCCCAATGTCTTTTCAAGCCCCGTCAGTGAGTCCTTGCCCGAATGTTGAAGCGCGGCTATGATTTCCGACTGACGTTCTGTAAGTCTAATGCCATCGTCGGAGTCAAATTCTGGATTAAGTGTCACTACACTCTCGCTCTCAATCTTCAACCCCGTCGGGAGAGCGGCTTTCATCACCTCACCAATTGAGCACAGATAATAATCCGAAACCCATTCCCAGAACTTCAGCTGTGGATAGCGCAATGCCGGATGAGGATCCAGTACGGCCATTATCTCCTTCACGTCATAATTCTTCGGTGGCGTCTGGTCGATGCCGGCCACTATAGCCGTATAATATTTCTTTCGGCCAAACTGTACGAGCACACGGGTGCCAATGCCCACCATATCGCGGACATCGTCTGGTACGCTGTAGGTAAAAGTACCCTGCAACGGGAGCGGTAGTATGACTTGTATAAGCATCATAACACAAAATTAATACAAAAAATGCATATTCCATAATGCCTGATTCATAATTTTTGTTTATGTCGCGAAAAATGATTAAATTTGCAGTCGGAATGC
>CAZIAX010000046.1:0-14789 GCA_964537745.1 uncultured Sangeribacter sp. | reverse complement strand
TTATCTCGCGATTTATCTCGTCGTTCATCTTCATGCGCCAGTCGTCCTGGCTGCACTGAGACACACCAATTTTATAGACTTTCTCCTCCTTGCAAGCTCCAAGGCCAAGAAGACACAAGATTGTGGCGAAGATTATAAAAATTTTATTAGGCATAAGTTTCTTGATTATTCGGTTAGTTTCAGTTTTTAGGTAAGCTTTTCTGCATAAATCTGTCAGAAATTACAAAGTTAATAAATAATTTGAAGAATTGTCTAAAAAAAATAAATTTTTTGAAAAATATAAAGGACGCAACCAGTGCGTCCTTCAAGATTAATTGTTTTCTCTTAACATGGGTTACATCAGTGGCAAGGCGGATAGCATGCTCTTGAGGCGGATGGCAAGGCGGGGCATCGGTTCGGCTACGGTCAAGGCGACTAATTCCTTTTCCTTGGCTATGTCGTTGATGAGGCGGACCACTTCATTAAGCTTTAGCCCACCTTCCGGGCCGTCGGCAACTGCTGCGAGGATGTCGGAGGGGTCCATGACGTCCATGTCAAAATGTACCATCACTTTGGATGCTCTTGTTGTCCGGAGCCAGTCTAAGACGGGAGTGCTGTCTTTTGCCAATTCTGCCGGCGAGAAGTGGGTCAGGCCTAATTCTTCCACTCTCTTTTCAATATAAGGATATTCACATTCCCTCAATCCGGCGAGGCAGATTCGGTCGGCAGAGACTTTGGCTGGAAGTTGGCCTATAATATCATTGTCACCGTTTCCCATTACGGCGGACAAGGCCATAGCGTGATAGCCGTTGTAGTCGTCGGCGGGGAGTGTTATGTCGGGATGCGCGTCAACCCAGACCACTGCCACATCTCCATCATATTTTGCAGCCAGGTAGGTAAACACCGGGACACTGACTGAGCATTCTCCACCGAGTGTCACCACCTTGTCGGGAGCGGCTATGACTAAAGTGTCGAGAGCGGCTTTGGTCTGGAGAGTTAGAACATCCTTGTCCAGGACACCATCCCTTTCGATTCTGGAGGAAATCTCGGTTGAGACTGGCACTGTGAAGGTCTCACAATTAGCCTTTGGGGCTAAGAACTCAAGGAGCATGGAGCCTAAGTAGTAGCCTCGGGATGCCTCCTCGGAAGTCAGTTGGGGTATCCAGTGGGCGATGTTGGCACCCTGCCATTGGGGATAAATCAAACGTATTGTCTTGTCGTGCATAAGTCGAATGGTTGGAAGAATAATTATCTATAAAATATAACATACCCTAATCCTTAAATGTTGAGCATTTTACTTGAATCAGTCAGAAACCGATGCGCATGACCCGGACTGAAGTCGTTAGAAGAATTTATTAAATTTATTTGGTGATACTGATTATATCCATTATCTTTGCATAGAAATATAAATATAATTATAGTTAAGCCCTAAAATACGCCTTAAATATAAATATAATTAGTGTTATGTATGATTATATAGATTGTTCAGCTCCTGAATTAGTGCAGCTGCTCGGGAAGAGGTTTAAAAGTTTAAGAATTCTTACCAAGAAGACACAGAAAGAAGTGGCAGAAATAGCTGGATTGACCATCCCGACCATTCAGCGTTTTGAGAATGGAATCTCCACTAACATAAATCTCTCAACCTTTCTGCTTTTGATGAAAGCAGTAGGAGCTCTACATATGCTCGACTTGTTGCTGGCAGATGAGCCCGAATCCCTCTATCTCTACAACGACAAGCAAAAGAAAGTGCAGCGAATTCGCCATAAAACCAATAAATTATGAAAGAGTTTCTGAAAGTCATGTTATGGGGAAAAGAAATAGGTCGTTTGGGTTGGCATGATAGGCGCCACATTGCCTATTTTAATTACAATCCTGAATTTCTTAAAGGGTCATTGGATGTGGCTCCCCTTGTCGCTTCTATTCATAATCCAGCAAGTTCAAGGTCGATATTAGGAGATAATGAGAGGATATATCAGCGATTGCCATCCTTCATAGCAGATTCCTTACCCGATGCATGGGGCAACCAGTTGTTTGAGCAGTGGCGTAAGAGCCTTCATGTTTCAGATCGAAGAGTGACACCGCTTCAGAAACTTGCTTTTATTGGCAAGAGGGGTATGGGTGCATTGGAGTTCATTCCGGAGATTGACCGAAAACTGACCGCTGATAACATTGATATCAAGGCGTTGGCGGATCTTGCTGAAAAAATTCAAAGAGACAGAGAAGATATTCGTATCGGGAAAGATGAAGAGCTCACCCTTCATTCCTTGATTGCAGTTGGTACATCTGCAGGTGGAAGGCTGCCAAAAGGAATCATTGCCATGAATCTTGATACGGGGGAAATAAGAAGTGGTCAAGTTGACCTCCAATCAGGTTTTGAGTATTATATTCTGAAGTTTGGCGACCAATACCGTTCGTTAGCCGAAATAGAGCAAACTTACTATGAAATGGCTACGATGGCTGGCATTACCATGATGCCTTCTCGATTGATTGAGGTAGATGGAGTGAAGCATTTCCTGACAAAGCGTTTCGACCGAGATGCCACAGGCAAATTGCATACGCAGACATTGGCTGCCTTAGATCCGGAGGCGGATAGCTATGAGCAACTCCTGATTGTCTGCAGAAAACTTCATGTTCCAGAAATTGATTGCCAGGAAGTATTTAGACGACTTGTATTCAATATACTTGCAAATAACACAGATGATCACCACAAGAACTTCACGTTTGTAATGAATCGTGAAGGGAAGTGGCGGCTATCTCCAGCCTATGATGTGAATTTTATATTTAACACTGGGGGATATCTACCAAATGAAGACCACTGTCTGATGATAGGTGGCGAATTTAAGAATATCACCCATGAGGCTGTTTTAGATTTTGCGCAAGAATGTGGCATCCGTGATGCTGAGAAGATAATAAGGGATGTGGCAAAAAGTATAAGACTCTTCCGTGAGATTGCTTTTAAAAATGGCGTAAAAGAAGAATGGTTGGGTCGGATTGAAAGTTGTATCAACAAGCATCTTTCCGACTGGGGATTGTCGGATCAGGAGCAATCATTTTCATTTCTCATTGGAAGCCACGTAGTGAAGAATGCGCGTATTGAGGCTGCTTATAAAGGGAATTACCATCTTTTGGCTTCAATAGATGGAAGAAATCTCAAGTACATTTTGAGAAAGAATTTGCCTGATTATGCTCAAATCAGTGCAAAAGGACTTTCCAATCTCACATCTGAAGATTTGCAGAGTTTGGTAGTAAAATATTTGATCCCCAAGACCTTCTAATGAATGCCAAAGATAAAAGGACGCACGGGATGGTGCCGTGCGTCCTTTTGTATGAAGGTGTGTGATGGGGATTAGTTGTTGGATTCTGGGGCGTGGTCGATGAGGTCCATGAATTCGTCGAGCTTCGGAGTTATGATGATCTCGGTGCGGCGGTTGCGCTGCTTGCCCACTTCGGTGTCGTTGTCGGTGATGGGGTTGAACTCGCCACGTCCGGCGGCTGAGAGGCGCTGTGGATTGATACCGAACTTGGTCTGGAGCACCTGCACGATAGAAGATGCACGAAGTGCGGAGAGGTCCCAGTTGTTGCGTATGTTTGTCTTCGAGATGGGCACGTTGTCGGTGTTGCCTTCCACGAGGACGTCGAAATCCTTATAATCTTTGAGTATCTTTGCAATCTTGGAGAGCGTCTCCATGGCACGGTCGCTGACCTCGTAGCTGCCGCTCTTGAAGAGCATGTTGTCGGCAAGAGAGATGTAGACTACACCCTTGAGCACCTTCACATCGACTTCTTTGAGCTCATCGGTGCTTAGGGAGCGGGTGAGTCTGTTGGTGAGCGCGATATTTAGGGAGTCTGATTTAGACTTAGCCTCTACGAGCTGCTTGATGTACTGGTTGGAAGCGTTGATTTCATCGACAAGCTTTGCGATGTTTACGCTGCCTTGGTTGTTGGCATCAAGGCTCTTGTCGAGTGTCTGCTTGAGCTCTCCCATACCTCTCTTGAGGTCCTGGTTAGCCTTGTTGGCAGACTCAAGTTGAGTGGTTAAATTGCGCGACTCGGCGTTGCAGTTAATCAAGGCTTCCTTAGTGGAGCCGTATTCACCCTGGAGGTTGTCGTATTTTGCCTGGAGCTCAGCATACTTCTTATTGGAGACGCAGCTTGTGGATATAAGTCCGAGCATTAGAGCCGCGAGGGCGATGATTTTCACTTTCATGGCTTTGGGGGTTTTAGTTAGCTGTTTGTTGTGTCTTTTCTTTATAGAACGCAAATCTAACCAAAATTGTTATCTCCCCTCTATATTTAACCTAAGAAAAAAACTTCCTCTGCGTAGCCAATTCTCCATTCTCAATTCTAAATAGTATAAAAAACAGTGTAGAATGTATTAAAAATCGGGTGTTGCAACAAATTTCACATTCAATGCACGGATTTTTATCGTTGAATATCAGAAAATGTTGTAGTTTTGCATCGTCGAAAAGAAAAAGCGACTCTCTCCCGTGAAAGTTCGACACCCAACCCACACGACTGCATTTATAAAGATTAGATAGGTTATTAAGTTTTTAGGTTATTAGGTTCGATTGATACTACGGAAAACACAAGGTAAACAAGGTTTTTAGGTTCGAACGCATCCGGAGGGTAAGCCTTCCAAGAAGGCATCCTCCGGATGTGACATTAAAAAAAGAAACTGACAAATAAAACGACAATATATATGACTAATATCAAACGATTCATCACAGCAATGACCGCAATGGGAATACTTGCCACAGCGGCTCTCCCGACAGCGGCCGCCGATGGCCTCGAGATAGACCATCTTGGAGTCAACAATACCCTGGTAAGGGTGACTGGAGGCGACCAGTACCTGATGCTTCCTGTTCAGGAAAGCGTAGACGACGCCAAAATCAATGTGCTTGTCGACGGCAAGATAGCCGAGACCATCTACGTGCGTCTTGCAAAGTCGAAGACCGACTATATGGTGCCCTTCGATCTTTCTCCTTATAAAGGAAAGAACGTGGTATTCGACGTAGTGACTCCCCAAGGTCGCAATTCAGTGAGAGAGGCTAAGGAAGACGCCTGCTGGAAGGGAATGACAGTGATTGAAAATGTCGATATCCAAGATAAAGAGCAGCAGTATCGCCCCGCATTCCACCATGCTCCGCTTTATGGCTGGATGAATGACCCCAACGGTATGTTCTACAAAGATGGCATCTGGCATCTCTATTATCAATATAACCCCTATGGCTCCAAGTGGCAGAACATGACATGGGCGCACTCAACTTCGAAAGACCTTGTCAACTGGAACCATGAGCCAATCGCTATCCGCCCCGACGGACTTGGCGCAATTTTCAGCGGCAGCAGCGTCATCGACCATGAAGGTACAGCCGGTTTCGGCAAAGATGCAGTAATCGCTCTCTTCACATCTGCTGGCACCAGCCAAATGCAGAGCCTCGCACATAGCTCTGACAACGGCATGACATTTGAAGTATATCCCGGCAACCCAATCCTCACACTTGAAAGCGAAGCCCGCGACCCGAATATGTTCTGGAACAAAGAGACAGGGGAGTGGAACCTGGTGCTTGCACACGCTCTTGACCATGAGATGCTTTTCTTCACCTCACCCGACCTTAAGACATGGACGCTGCAGAGTGGTTTTGGCAAGGGTTTGGGTGCCCAGGATGGCGTCTGGGAATGCCCGGACCTGTTTGAGCTTCCTGTAGCTGGCACCAACGAGAAGAAATGGGTGCTTATCTGCAACATCAACCCTGGTGGCCCCTTCGGAGGCTCCGCTATCCAATACTTCACAGGAGACTGGGACGGCAAGACCTTCAAGGCTGACACTGATGCAGAAGGCAACGTGCCCACCAAGTGGCTTGACTTTGGTAAAGATAACTACGCGCTCGTCAGCTGGAGCGACGCTCCCGACGGACGACGCACCGCAATAGGCTGGATGAGCAACTGGCAGTATGCAGCCGATGTGCCTACCACACAGTTCCGCAGCGCCAACACTCTTCCGCGTGAGATAGGCCTCTTCAAAGGCCCCGATGGCATGATTTACGCCTCCAGCGCTCCTTCACCTGAGCTCACTTCGCTCCGCAGCAAGCTTACTCTGAGCAAGGGTAGTCTGAAGGCTGGGAAGAACGCATCCAACTTTGCTCTTCCTGTAGAGAACAGCGGCATTTGCGAGATTCTTCTGGATATTGATGGCGCAGGCAAGGAATCAGTGAACCTGACTCTCTCCAACAAGGCGGGCAACAAGGTTGAGATGATATACAACGCAGAGAAACATACACTGTCGTTTGACCGTCGTGAAAGCGGCATGGTAGATTTCAGCGAAAGCTTCCCGGCAGTTACTGTCTCCCCGACCTTCGAGACCAATGGCAAGGTGTCACTTCGCATCTACGTAGACAAGTCAAGCATCGAGGTGTTTGGCAATGGAGGAGAGTTTGTGATGACTAATTTGGTCTTCCCGACTGAACCGTACAGCACTCTGTCTGTTTCTTCATTAGGAGGGAAAGCAAAGATCAGCAACCTCAAGATCTACTCGCTCAAGAATTAATCAAGTACTAATTTAACTACGACAAACTACGACCACAATATGGCACAATCAATTGCAACCGACCGCAAATCCTTCATGATGCAGATCATCCCGGTAATGCTCTGTTTCTTCTCGATGGGATTCGTCGACCTCGTTGGCTCCGCCACTAATTTCGTAAAGAAAGCCCTCGATCTATCGGGTGCCCAGGCAGGCTTCATTCCCTCTCTGGTATTCTTCTGGTTTCTGATTTTCTCGGTGCCCACCGGCATGCTGATGAATAAGATAGGGCGTAAGAAGACAGTGCTTCTATCTCTTATCCTTACGCTTGTCTCCCTCGTGATTCCGATGTTCCATACCGGCTACTACACGATGCTTGTGGCTTTCTCCCTTCTCGGCATTGGCAACGCAGTGATGCAGACATCGCTCAATCCTCTCGTATCTGGCCTCATCAATCCGGCTCGCCTTGCCTCGACGCTGACCTTCGGCCAGTTTGTAAAGGCTCTCGCATCTCTTCTTGCTCCTTATCTCATGGCATGGGGCGCAGCGATGATGATGCCTACTTTCGGTCTTGAATGGAGAGTCGTCTTCCCAATATTTGCAGCTGTCTGCCTTCTTTCGATTGCAGCCCTCGGTGCCACTCCGATTGCAGAAGAGCAGCCTGACAAGGTGACTGGATTCAAGGAGTGTGTGGTTCTGCTCCGCATACCGTTCGTCCTCCTCTGCTTCCTTGGCATCATGTGTCACGTAGGTATCGACGTGGGCACCAACACCTTCGCGCCTCAGATCTTGACTGAGAAATTTGGACTCAGTGTAGCTGATGCAGTAATCGGCACACAGATATATTTCTATTTCCGTACGGGTGGTTGCCTTCTTGGTTCCTTCATCCTTGCCAAAATGTCGGCCAAATCATTCTTCGCGTTCAGTGTCTTCTGTATGCTGCTCGGCATGATCGGTCTCTTCATTGCTTCTTCACAGTTCCTCGTGCTTGCATCAATCGCATGTATCGGTTTCGGCAACTCTAATATCTTCAGTGTTGTATTCGCGCAGGCTCTCAACCGCCAGCCAAAAGAGAAAAATGAGGTTTCTGGCCTTATGATCATGGGCCTTTTCGGAGGCACGGTGTTCCCTCTCTGCATGGGTTTTGCACAGGATGCTGTAGGCGTGGCAGGAGCAGTTGCAGTGATGACACTGGGCGTTATCTACCTCGCATTCTATACCCTTAAGATCAAGAACGCCTGATATTTGGTTAAGGAGGTTTAGCAGGATTAGGAGGTAAAATTAAACTTCCTTAAACCCCTTAAACCTCTTAAACCCCTTAAACCCCTTAAACCTCTTAAACGCTTAAACAACTAAACAATATATATTTTCATGAAAGACTTTGTAGTAGGAATGGGTGAGGCCCTTTGGGACATCCTTCCAGAAGGAAAGAAAATCGGCGGAGCACCCGCAAACTTCGCATACCACGTATCTCAGTTCGGACTTCCAAGCTGCGTAGTCAGCGCAGTAGGAGAGGACCATCTCGGCAAGGAAATTCTTGACAATCTTACCTCAAAAGGTCTCAACCAGTTGATTTCAGAAGTTCCTTATCCCACAGGCAC
Source organism: uncultured Sangeribacter sp. (assembly GCA_964537745.1). Classification (GTDB taxonomy): domain Bacteria; phylum Bacteroidota; class Bacteroidia; order Bacteroidales; family Muribaculaceae; genus Lepagella. Next base: position 6,689 of record CAZIAX010000046.1, on the reverse strand, counting down.
TGTGCAAGTGGAGCTTGACGAAGCCGGTATTCCTATCTATGATATCAAGGAAAATGTAGCATGGGATAATATCCCCTTCAATGAGGCTCTCGAGGGTCTTGCAAAGAAGACCAAGGCTGTATGTTTCGGTTCGTTGGCACAGCGCAACGTTGTGTCACGTGAAACCATCAACAAGTTCCTTGATGCAATGCCTAAGAGCGATGACAACTTGGTAGTATTTGACGTCAACCTCCGCCAGGGTTTCTACAATAAGGACATCCTCTGCAACTCTATGGAGCGTTGCAACATCCTTAAGATTAATGATGAGGAATTGGTGACTGTAAGCCGTATGTTCGGATATCCGGGCATCGACCTTCAGGACAAGTGCTGGATCCTTCTCGGCAAGTATAATCTTAAGATGCTCATCCTTACTTGTGGCGTGAATGGCAGCTATGTGTTCACACCGGGCAATGTATCCTTCCAGCCGACTCCGAAGGTAGAGGTTGCAGACACAGTAGGAGCAGGCGACTCCTTCACTGCAGCATTCATTGCAAGCATCCTCAAGGGTAAATCTGTGCCTGAGGCACATGCCATCGCAGTCCGCACCTCAGCATTCGTCTGCACCAAGAAAGGCGCAATGCCAGTGCTTCCCTCCGACTTGACTGAATAAAAATACTATCCCCCTTTATCCAGAAGCCTCCGACTGCATCGGCAGCCGGAGGCTTCTTATACATTACAATCTCCAATATTTCCTGTTTGTTGGAAAAAATAATGTATATTTTATTGGTGAAATTTTTGCCTTATTCACTTAAAAAGCTTATTTTTGCATTGAAGTTGTTTAAATTAATTTCTTTGTTAAGATTTCGTCATATTTTCGAGCGGATTTTTCTTCACGAAGAGGGAGCGATGCGGGCATCGTGACCGATGAGTGAAGGAAAATACGCCGAAAAGATGGCGGAAGATTGACAAAGAGAATGAAATTTTTCATATATTTTTGTTTTTATTGATATTCGTAAATTTGTTTAAACAACTTCATTGTAATAATAAGAAGCGCCAAATGAATTCATATAGGTTTATACTCGAAGATTATCATGCCATCAAGAATGCGGATATCATTCTTGACGGATTGACTGTGCTTGCCGGTCTTAATGGATGCGGGAAGTCGACTATTTCTCGTTGGCTTTACGGTTTTGTGAAGTATAGCAATGATTTTGATCGAATCGTGGATTCGGAGACAGCCGGGGTTCTCTACGAGCGAAACCGACGCCTTTCTGAAGTAGAGAGGAGAATCGCATTTTGGACAAAAAACAATAATCTTCCATCTGCGCCTCGTATGAGTGGCAATCTTGAGGTGGAAGCATCATCATTGCAAGAAAGAGTCAGAGGAATTTGTGGTGCTATCAAGAGAGATATGTCAGCCGACATACTGGAAAAGTACGGATCTCAATTATGGAATGCTCTGGGTGTAAGCGGTAAAAATGGAGGCGTGGATGAAAAACTCGAGAACTTTGTTGGTGATGAGCAGAAATACCTACATGACCAGCTTGAGGATGCATCTGCAAGAAAATCTGAATGCTCAATAGCTGATCTGTATCGTATGATAGAAGAAGGTCTAGATATAACCAGCAAGGCTCCTATGCATATGCAGCTGTGTGAAAATGGCACTGATCTTTTAGACCATGATTATGAATATATAATGGTTGAAGATGGGAGCCGTCTTGTAGATGATGATGGCAAGTATATAGTGACTGAAACAATTCTTGGACGGTTTCTTGCCCCGATGGGATTAAAGCGAGCAGTCTATATTGATTCACCGATGGCAGTCTCAAATCAAGGCGGGGATGAGAATAAGATATGGGTAGATCTTAGGGATATGCTTCGCACTCCGTTGAAACCTATGCCGGAGATTGCTCGTCGTATTGCCATGGAGATAACATTGATATTGGGAGGTGACGTGCTTTTAAAAGATGAAGGGGTTGGGCGCAAAGAATTGCGATACGTGCGGCGGTCAGATGGCCTAAATATTTCCATTGATGAGATAGCAACAGGGATGAAGACGTTTGCGTATTTGCTCAGGCTACTGCAGAATGGTTATATAGATTCTGAGACTCTTCTTATAATTGATGAGCCGGAAGCCCATCTTCATCCCCAATGGATAGTAAAATTCTCAAAAGTTCTTGTACTCATTCAGAAACTGCTTGGCACGAAGATTTTATTGGCAAGTCATGATCCTGATATGGTGGCTGCAATAAATGCGATGTCTGATGCAGAGGGCTTATCTGAGGTTACAAATTTCTACCAGGCTTCAAAAGAACCAGGAGAGTTGAGATATACCTATGTAAATTCCGGGAATGATATATCCAGCATTTTCGAGAGTTTTAACATAGCTTTGGATAGAATCGACGAATATAAGCCTTCAGATGCATCTTGATTATGAGAGAAGTTTACATGTGTCCGGATTATTTGGTATCCCATCCTCTCTTTATGGATTATGGTAGTGATTTGGCTACCTTGGCTAAGAAAGATTATCCTGCCAAAGACTACTTTTGTGGAAAAGAAATTCCCTCGATTGATCTTGATGAGTTTGAAAGAAATACAAAGCGTTCGAATGACTGTACGGCGGATGGGGTAGTTGGAATAGCTGATGTGGTGGATGCTAAGGCCCCGACTCATAATTTAGCAGCTTGCTGAGGGTCGCAGCCTTGGAGCGATTTTGGGCTTTTGGCGAAGGAGCATAGCGAGCTATGTGACTGAGCCAAAGGCCCAAAAGCGCCCAAGGATGCGAGACCATTAGTAACTTTTTCCAATGGCTGGGTGTGGCACAGTATTTGTAACATTCTTTCAGGAAACTTATGGAAAGCCTTGTCAGGCATCTGCAAGTTGTAAAAATGTGTAACCAAATCCTAATGTAGATGCTTTGCCATCCAACCCTGAATGAGAACCAGCGGTCATTGCTGAAGTTGATTTTCCCACCTGCATCAGCAAAGCTGCGCAAGCATGACCCTTTCGATGTCCTTGAGGCCATCTTCTTCATAGTCTATACCGGCTGCCAATGGGGCAAGCTTCCACTGGGATACCCTCCCCACAAGACAGTCTATTACCATTACCGCAGCTGGAGTGCCAGGGGATATCTTGAGAAGACCCTCCGTACCCTTGTGATCATGAAGCGACACGAATCGGGGCATCCCCTGTTCCCGACAATGACGGTCATCGACAGTCAGAGCGTCCGCACCGGCCTTCCGCATGCCGTCTCCGGCATTGACGGGGGCAAGCGTGTCAAGGGCATCAAGCGACATATCGCTGTCGACAGCAACGGATATCCGCTTGGAGCCGACATCACGACCGCCAACGTGCATGACTCGAAGGGCGCGGAGCGGATGATATGCCGCGTACTTTCTGATCACAAGCAGATTACGCTGATCAAGGCGGATATGGGCTACCGTGGTGCATTCAAGGATATGCCTCTTGATTAAATGGGCATAACGCTTGAATGCGTGAAGTCTAATTACGGTGAGAAAGGTTTTGTCCCTGTCGCCGGCAGATGGGTCGTGGAGCGCACATTCTCGTGGCTGCAGACATACAGGCGCCTTATGAGAAATTACGAGCAGTACCTCTGTACGGCCAGGCACATGACCTTGCTGGCGATGATTTCTTTCATGCTGAGGTATTTCGCCTGACTCCACAGATTCGCCATCCTGGCTTGTCCGTCACGATTATGTCGGACGCAATTTGTACGCACCTGCCTCAGAAGATAATGCCGGAGGCTGCCAATACGGCACAGAAGTTACCTATGTCCGTCTCCGGGCGGTGATTTTCGCCAAGCCTCATCGGTCACTTAGCTCGCTAAGCTCCCTCTTCAGCTTGCGAAAATCCCTCGCCCGGAGCCGCCCTCAGCAAGCTGCTAAATTATGAGTCGGGGCCTAAGCTTACAAACCGGAGATTGCTTCTTGCTGAGTTGCGAATGGCTTACGAGAATCCAAGAAATCTTGATTTTTCGAATATACGCAAGAAATATATACATTCATCTGAAATACTTAGGGAGTTCAATGCAGAGAAAAGGATAGACTCCAATTTTGCATTGATATTTTCAAAATCGATTGCCCCCAGGGCCCGAAGATGGATTAGTAGCTGGGCAAAGGAATCTTCAAGAAAGGATGCGGCGGATTGGAAGGTATTCTCACCAGAAAGTTTCTGTAATTATATTAATTATGGTAAAACTATACCTTTAGCTCCGTCAGAAGAGACTGTTGCTTTCGTCAATTCATTATTGTGCGAAAATAAGATAGGATATGATAAATTTTCGATGTTGAAGGACAATATAGAAAGTTATTGGTGGACGCTCAAAGGGCAGAACTTAACGGTGGACATGGAATATTTAGCGGACAGACTCTTATCCTATCTTTCTTCTGTTCGTTTCCCAGCTGGAGATGAGGGAATGTTGTGTGAACTATTGAAAGAAGATTTAGAAGGGTTCATTCCATAAAAAAACTTCTGTCGAGAAAACAGAAGTTTTTTAAGTTCTTATATTAATGATAGTGCTAACTTCGGGTGGCACGGCTTAGTAGTCCTACGAGCCAGAGGAGTACTATTGCGCCTACTACTGAGGTTATCAGGTTGCCGATTATGCCGGAGGTGGAGATGCCTATCAGACCGAAGAGCCAGCCACCGAGAACACCGCCGATGATGCCTACGATGAGATTGACAATCAAACCGAAGCCACCACCACGCATAAGTTTGCCGGCAACAGCGCCGGATACGATACCGATGAGAATATACCAGATGAAGTCCATAGTGAATATTTTTTAAGATTAATAATTTCACTTATACAACGAACTTATCCGCATTTTGGTTTTCGAGGGCTAATAAGGCGAGTTTGATGTCGAGGCCGCCGGTGTAGCCTCCCGATTTGCCTCCAGAGGCCACCACTCTGTGGCAGGGGATTAGGATTGGGAAAGGATTGGCTCCGCAGGCATTTGCTACGGCACGGCAGCCGTTAGGCGAGCCTATGCGTTGGGCTATTTCTTTGTAAGTGATGGTCTGGCCATAAGGGATTTTTTGCATCTCAGCCCATACTTTCTGTCTGAAATCAGTATCCTTAAGGCGTAATGGGATATCGAACTCGACGCGTTTGCCCTTCAGGAACTCGGTGATTTGGGTAATTGCCAAATTGATTACCTTATCTTCTTCCTCCGAGCCGGTGGAGAGAGTCGGATTTGAGTCCTCCAATAGCCATCTGCATCCTGTCAGGAAGCAGCCATCCGCAGTCAGGAGCATCTTGTGGCCAAGAAAATCGTGTATCTTCGTTGTCATAACTTATTAGTTGTAAGCGTGTAATGATGGGAGTAAGTTGACTCCGAAATAAGTCATTATAATCGCAAAAAATGCGAAAATAAGATATAGGGAGCAGACAATCGGGAGTTTTTGCATCTTGAAATACTTATGGAGAGGGATGGAATAGAGAATGAGCGTGACAAGCGACCATGTCTCCTTTGGGTCCCATGCCCAGTAGCGTCCCCAGGAGACGTTTGCCCACATGGCTCCCGTGATGATGCCAAGTCCAAGCAGAAAAGAGCCAGGAGCAAGCAGCGAGATAGCAAGCGATGTAAGACGTTCCCTTTGACGGGGGACGATAAGTGCAGAAATAGCAACTGGAAGGGTAAACCCAAGGATGGCATAGGCCAGCATCACGAGCGATACATGAATGGATAGCCATGGAGAAGCGAGCACTGGCATCACGGGACTCATGACTGGGTCTTTCAAGCCCAACAGAGCGACAAGCAGAAGAAAAGCAGCACTTGACAACCCGAGGACCACAAGAAGAGGAGATTCATTACGCCAGGCTGCCACGCCTGACAGAAGAATCATGCAGATTCCGACAAATTCCATGATATCGGCAGTATTCGACAAGGGAACGCTGCCGGAGATATACCAAAGCCATGACCAAGCGATTACTCCTGCAATGCCCAAGCCCGTAATAATCGGGAAAATTCGTATGTTTTTTCTAAAAAAATGCGAGAAAATGATGAGTGCGATTGATAGGAGAGCACAAATGAAAAGAATCTTAACGGGATTAATCTTGTAGTATAAAATCTCCGATTTAATCGAAAGATTTGACCGTAATTTTGGGGAATCAGCGGGCAGAGGTGTGAATAGCTCTCCATCCCAAAGGTCGATGATAAGCGCAACCTTTTCGTCAAGCGACAAGATATCTTTATCAAGAGGACCAGAGCCTCCTTCGTATAGATTTTCTGGGATATAATTCCCGTTTTCATCGTAAAAATTGGCAAGAGCAGCGTATTTCCCCTCTATGGCAAGGGCCTTTCTCAAAGCATCGCTTTTTATTTTAAGAAATGCGACCTTGCTCCAATCCTCCTTATACTTTATCAAGGAAGCCACGAATGCTTCCGGAGATAGTTGGCCTACACTTCCTCGCCCCGTCAGTTTATAGGTCAACTTTGTTGAAAATGCCGAAAAAGATGTGGGCTGGCCATTAAAAAGAACTTGTCGGACTGCCAGTGAGTCGGCCATATGAGGGTCTACCGCACGGACTGCGTAAGCTTCCTCTGCATTCCCAGAGGCACAAAGAGCCAATATGCAGGCAGCGATTGCTTTTCTTTTTACCTTAGACTTTCTTATTGTTTTTAGAAGCCAGGCCATACCACCGAAGGCAAATAGAGCAAATCCCGTATAGGTGACAGCTATTCCCAATG
>CAZIAX010000045.1:0-14950 GCA_964537745.1 uncultured Sangeribacter sp. | reverse complement strand
GCCATTCACAGAGGTTATGAGATTTTCCCTATCAACTATGTGGCTTACGACACCCTTCACTCAACTACCCGCTTTGCACACAAATATACAGAAAAGGAGAAAGAAGAATGTCTCGCCTACTTCGACGGGCAGCTCAACAAGATAGACGTCGAAGACATCACAGAAGAAGAAAGAGACTACATGAAAGAGATGATACTCATCATGTATGCCAATCCGCTCAAAAACAAACTGAAATCAATATTGGGAGGATTTGAGTGATGAGACTCCCTTTAGCCGCAATCATAATGCTGTTTCTATTCAGCATACTTGTCGACCTTTACATCTGGTCAGACATCCGACAGGGGAAATCAAGAAAACGTTGGGGATGGAGCAACGCCTACGCCATCTCCTCTTTTATCCTGTGGATATTCCTTGGTGTAACTGTTGCGTTGCCCCGACGGGGTCTTAACGGAGGAGTTTATGCCGTCATGTGGATGCTCACTGTCTATCTAAGTATCTATATCCCGAAACTCATCTACTGCATCTTCTCTCTGATTGGACGCATTCCAAGTATCTTCCGCGCAAACAGATGGAAATGGTTGAACTATGTCGGAGTAGCCGCCGCTATAGGAGGTTTCGCCTTGTTATGGCACGGTATTCTATATACCCGTACCCATCCTCAACTGGTACAGATCTCCCTCTCCTCCGACCGACTCCCTGCTAATTTCGACGGATACAAGATAGTTCAGATTTCCGACCTTCATCTCGGCACGTGGGGTAACAGAACCGAGTTTCTCTCCGGTCTCGTGGATTCTGTAAATGCCTTAAATCCAGACCTCATAGTCTTCACTGGCGATATTGTCAATCAGAAATCGGAAGAACTGACTCCATTCAAATCAATCCTTTCAAAGCTGAAAGCCAAAGATGGAGTCTATTCTATTTTGGGCAACCATGACTATGGCGATTATGTAGACTGGCCAACTCCAGAAGCAAAGAAGGCAAATCTCGACAACCTGAAAAAAATTCAGCAAGATGCCGGCTGGAAGATGCTCAACAACTCTCACGCATATCTCTTCCGCAACAACGGAAGCAGGCGCGACTCAATTGCTCTTATTGGTGTCGAGAACTGGGGTGAACCCCCATTTGGCCAATATGGCGACCTTAATAAAGCATATCAAGCCGACAGCACCCACAACTTGCGCGATAACAACTTCAAGATTCTTCTTACCCACAATCCTGATCATTGGGTGCAAGTAGTAAGAAAGAAGAGCAATATCGACCTCAGCCTTTCTGGCCATACGCATGCCATGCAGGCAGCATTCGACCTCTTCGGCAAAAGATACTCCCCTGCAGCTTTCCGCTATGAAACTTGGGGCGGATTCTATACAGAGAATGGGATTGAAGAAATCGAAGACTTTGGCAATCCTGATCTTTCGGAAGGGTTGGAAAGAAACCTCGACAAATCATCGCTCTACGTCAATATCGGAGCCGGGGAAGTGGCAATGCCTTTCAGAATTGGAGCCAGCAATCCTGAGATAACGCTCATCACTTTGAAGAAGAAATGACAACAAAGAGAGGTGCAGAAGCTATACTTTGCATAGGATCAAATTGCGGAGACCGGGAGGGGAATGTGGCATCAGCTGTCAAATGGCTTTCCGAGATACTTATAGATTTCAGGCACTCCCCTATATATGCGACTCCAGACTGCCACGGTGGGCAACGCGAATATATGAATGCCGTCTGCGTTGGCCTCACTGATCTTTCATCTGCTGAATTAGACGCACTCTGCAAGGAGTATGAGCTTCGGATGGGAAGAGATGCGGAGGCTCGCGCAGCCGGAGACGTTCCCGTAGATATTGATGTGGTGGTTTTTGATGGGAAGGTCTTGAGAGAAAAAGATTATCAAAGCGAGTTTTTTCGCAAAGGAGGAACTTACGTGATCACGGAGTTTGCACCGCAATCTTATGCATTCCCATAGTACGCCGGAGGTTTAGCTCGACAAATGGAAGGACATGGCCATTGCGCTCTATCATCATGTCTACTCCACAGGGGCCTTCGTAGCCAACAAGGACCTTTTTAAGGATTTCTTTCTGAATGGCAATCACTTCCGTTAGCTGAAGAGAAGAAATCGAGTCGAACCTGGCTGCCATCTCCTCTTGAGAGATAGAATGATTGGATAAATACTTGCCTCGATTAGAAGTAGAGAATGAGGAGAGTCCGAGATAATGGGCTTCTCCAGCTTTTATATGCCATTCTGTGGCATAATCGGCAATTCGGTCTGATCCCGTCTCCCCCATCACCGACCCCTGACGACGTAGAATGCCTCTACACCATTGCTCTACAAGCTCTCGAGTCATATCAGCCGCCGTATTGATGACCCCTCTGCCACTTGAACTCCACGGAGCCTTCATCCAGCAGCCGGGATTTGCCTCAAAAAAAAGCATACACTCTTCGATGGAAGTCAATTCTACTGGGACAGGCACTGATAATTCATGACCGACACTATCATTCCACATCCTATTTAGTGAGACTGTCGTCCTCCTATGAGCCAGCTTCCTGATAAGGTCCATCATCGCAGCATTTGGCAATCTTCCTTCCGGCACACCGCTATCCTTAAGTCTTCGAATGAGGGCATGATTCCATCCCCATGGTTCCACCTCCAGTTCGGGATACGTATTGAAAAGATCGGCAAGCTTGTCCCAAGACACAAGCTTAAAATCAGACCGCAATCCAGAGGCATCATCCACAAGTATGAAGTCGCCGGGAGAAGCCCAAGCCTCCGGAAGAAGCTGCATCTCACTTCGCAGCTTTTCCACTTGCTTTGGGGGTGTATAAAAAGACGCCCCCGAAGCGAGGGCGTATTCAGTCTCAGGATTAAAGAGAAGCAGGCGCATCAATCGTTGAGCTTCTCGCGCTCCTTAAGAGGATTTGAGAAATAAAGTTTGTGCTCGAGATACTCCTGAGTTGCGATGAGGGTCGGCTTCGGGAGCTTTTCATAAAAACGTGAAATCTCGATCTGCTCACGGTTTTCGGATACTTCCTCCATAGTGTCAGTAGAAGCGAAATCTGCGAGTTTCTTCTCAAGTTCCTTCTTGAGTTCTACTGCAATCTGGTTGGCACGTTTTCCAATGATGCATACTGTTTCGTATACATTTCCTGTCTGCTCCGCCATAGCGATCATGTCGCGTGTCACGGTAGTCAACGGAGCGTTGGTCTTCTTGTAGTCCATAATATGCAATTATGATTTACGTATGTGGATTGTGGTATATTAATCTTATTTATATCCGCAACATTGAGAGATTACTCTCCAATATGCTTGGAGGCGATGTTGAATATAGAGCGGGCCTCATTAAGGTTTTTTGATTCAGGATATGTATTGATGAAAGAATAATACTCATCAATCACATCGCGATATCTATCCTCACTCTTTTCAGCCACTGAGTTCTTGGCCTGCTGGAATTTTGCCTTGAGTATCAGCATCTCGAAGTCTTCCCTGTATTTTGAATATGGAAACTCCTTTAGGGCATTCTTGGCCGTGATCACACACGACTCATAGTTGTTGCCAAGGAAGTTGCCCAAGTTATAGTATAGCTGGGCATTCTGGAGCTGCTTGAGGGTCAGCTTGTCCTGGAGCTCGAAAATAGAGTTCTTGGCAAGACCAGCCTTGTCGCTGTTTGGGAAATAGTCAAGAAAACCTTGGAGTTCTTCTATCGCTTTCAAAGTCAGTGTCTGGTCAAGCTGAGGCTCGGGCGAGTCAAGGTAATAGCCATAGCCGCAATAGAATCTTGCGAGTTCGGCATACTTGCCACGCGGATAGCGCTGATAATAGTTTTTGAAATAGACTCCGGAATTGAGATAGTCTTTGTTTTCAAAATATGACATGGCGAGCAGGAAAGTAGCGTCCTCGCCATTTTCCGTGCCACGCATAGGCATCTGCAAATCCTGCAGAAGCGTGATGGCCTGCATGTATTTGCGGTTCTCATACGCTCGCTTGGCGTAGTCAAACTTATATTGCATATCCGTGCTTTTCAGCACCTTATTGTACTCTCCGCAGGAAGACAGAGCCATTGCTGCGACGGAGCACATCATACAAATCTTAAGAAGTTTTTTCATCTATACGTATCAATGAATAGGCTATAACTCGCGCAAAACGCGTAATTAGCATGCAAAGTTAATAAAAAAATTGGAAACAACGATGATTTTTACGTAAAAAATTATTAACTTTGAAGTCTGAAAGCGCGTTTTGCGTTTGTGCGGAGCTTTTTGCGCTCCGCGTGTATGAGAAAAACGAAGTAACTATGAGCAAAAATGGTTTTATTGCGCGCCATCCGGTGCTGACAAACTTGATAATTATTCTGCTCGTGGCCCTTGTCGGCCTCGGCATCATCTACCTCTCTTTCGCTATATTCACAAAGCATGGCGAGACGAGCGTTGTGCCTGGTGTGGAGAAAATGTCATATACCCAGGCAATCGAGATTCTACACTCCAAAGGATTCAGAGTCGATATCCGTGACTCTCTATATAAGGAAGATGAGAAACCTGGCTACGTCATTGAGCAGTTTCCGAAATCCAACTCTATCGTCAAGCCCGGCAGAAAAATCTTTCTTTACATCAATGCCGTGCATCCGAAGGAGGTAATTATCGATGAAGATAATAATCCTCGTGAGGACGCGATGAAGTCTATATCCTTCCGTCAGGGAAAAGCGAGACTGGAGGAGCTTGGCTTCAAAAACATACGAATCATCAAGATATTAGGAGAAAACGACTGTATCTCCAAAATTTATGCCAATGGCAAGGTGGTGAAGAAGATGCAGAAGGTGCCTGTCAACGCAAGAATCGTTATGGAGGTTTTCGACGGAAAACTGGAAGCAGTACGCGACTCACTGCAGACGGATCTTGATCCTAACTATGGCATAATTCCCTCTGAGGATATCACTCCCGAGGAAAATACAGGCGAGACCTATGAAGTGGAAGAGACCACTACCGAACCGGAATCAATTGAATATTACTGATCAAGGATCAAGAACCAAGTTAATTCTCGCTCAATGATAGAAGAAGATCCTACTATACATAATATGGAGCCGACGAATCCTGACGATATCGAATCCGTTAATGAGGGTGAAGAAGACGTCGTCGAGCCGTCGTTTGTGACGGAAGACGGCCGTGAGCTTTACGAGCACTTCCGTTTTGAGGCCGACAAGGGGCAGCAGTTGCTGCGTGTCGACAAATTTCTCGTTGACCGCATGACGAAAACGTCGCGCAACCGTATCCAGCAAGCGGCCGACGCAGGATGCATCATCGTCAACGGCAAACCAGTGAAATCAAGCTATAAGGTGAAACCTCTCGATGTTGTTAGCATCGTCATGGACCGTCCCCGGTATGAGTTTGAGATTATTGCGGAAGACATCCCGCTCGACATTGTTTATGAGGATGCCGACGTGCTTGTTGTCAATAAGCCTGCGGGGCTCGTAGTGCATCCCGGACATGGCAACTACCATGGCACTCTCGTTAATGCCCTCGCCTACTATTTCCGTGACAATCCGGACTATGACGTTAGCGACCCGAGACTCGGACTCGTGCATCGCATAGACAAAGACACGAGCGGACTGCTTGTGATTGCCAAGACTCCGGAGGCTAAGACAGACCTCGGACTGCAGTTCTTCAACAAGACAACGAGAAGAGAATATGTAGCGGTTGTGTGGGGAGATTTCGATGAAGACAAAGGAACCATTGTCGGCAATATTGCCCGAAATCCCCGCAACAAACTCCAGATGGCCGTCTTCAGCGATCCTGAGATTGGGAAACATGCGGTGACTCACTATCAGGTGATAGAGCGTTTCGGCTATGTGACTTGTGTGAAATGTGTGCTCGAGACTGGTAGGACACATCAGATTAGGGTTCACATGCTCTCGAAGGGACATCCTCTCTTCAATGATGCTCGCTATGGAGGCGACAAGATACTGAAAGGCACCACTTTCGCCAAGTATAAGCAGTTTATTGAAAACTGCTTCCAGACGTGTCCACGGCAAGCACTCCACGCCAGGACTTTGGGATTCAGACATCCGAGAACCGGCCAGCAAATGGACTTTGAATGCCCGATACCTGCTGATATGACGGAGCTCCTGGAGAAATGGCGCGCATACCGCCAAAATAATTAAAATTTGAGAAATGCTTGAAAATATAAAGAAATATAAGGTGATATTGGCGAGCAAATCCCCAAGGAGAAAAGAGCTTCTTGGGATGCTCGACATTCCTTTTGAGATTAAAGTGAAGGATGGCATAGATGAGTCTTATCCGAAGGATTTGCCATCAATTGAAGTGGCTGAGTATCTTGCCCGGCTCAAAGGCAAAGCTTATGCCGCCGATATAAAAGACAATGAGATGGTCATCACTGCAGATACCATCGTCATCCTTGACGATAAGATCTACGGTAAACCCAAAGATGAGAAGGATGCCGTAGATATGCTGATGCAGCTACAAGGTCGCACCCATACTGTTGCATCAGGAGTCTGCGTGGCAACCAAGAATAAAATAGTCAGCTTTACCACCTCCACAGCAGTTACTTTTGCCAGTCTTTCAAGAGAGGAGGCGGCTTGGTATGTGGAAAAATACCGGCCTCTCGACAAAGCCGGGGCCTACGGCATCCAAGAGTGGATTGGTTGTGCCGCTGTCGCAAGTATCGATGGCAGTTTCTACAATGTCATGGGCCTACCGGTGCATCAGCTCTACAACGTGCTTAAAGAAGAGTTCTAAGTATGAAGGTAGCAGTAATCGGAACAGGAAACGTAGGGACTCAGTTCGCACGCTTATTTGGAGTGGCCCCCATATCTTCCCGCTCTCTCGAAGGACTGCCCTTGGATGCTGACCTTTACATAATATCGGTAAGCGATGCAGCAGTCAAAGAGGTGGCGGAAAAGCTTCCTCCACTACAGGGCATAGTGGTACATACTACAGGAAGCGTGCCAATGGAAGCTTTACGCAATGTCGATTGTAAGGGAGTCGGGGTTTTGTATCCTTTCCAGACCATAAGCAAGCATCGGGAACTCTCACCTACCGTTATTCCTCTTCTATTGGAAGCCTCCGACGAAGAGACTCTTTCCTTGCTCAAAAAAGCTGCTGAGGAAGCTGGCTTTACCGACATAGCTTACGCAGACAGTGAAAAAAGACGCCGTGTGCATCTTTGCGGCACATTTGCCTGCAACTTTACCAACGCCATGATTGGAATAAGCCAAAAGATTCTCTCCGACTGCGGCATAGAGCAAAGCATCATTACTCCCCTCGTTGAGGAAACAGTCAGAAAATTAAAGACCCTCCCTGCTAAGGATGCCCAAACCGGCCCAGCCGCAAGAAAAGACGCGCCTACGATGCATTCCCATCTCCAGCTGCTCCAAGAGTTGGGAATGCCTCAAGAATCCGAAATATACCAGCTGATGAGCGAGTATATAATGACTATGTAAGGTGTTTAAGTCTACCATTTTTTGAAGTAAAGACACAGCTCGGAGAGCTGTTATTGTGACGAAACCCCAGGCTTCAGCCTGGGGTCAAACCAAAGACTCAGTAGCCTCGGAGAGGCGATTTGTGATGGAAACATCTAACTGAACACCCACATATTTTAAGACATAAACTTTTCTTTTCACAATCTTTAATTTTTCATTTTGCAAAAAAATCACTACCTTTGTAACTCAAAGTTGTTTAAACAACATAGGAAGATAGATTCAGATTGTAAAAATTAATGTTTAACCTTAAATAAAATTGTTCGAATGACTAAGCCTTATGTATTGGGAGTAGACATAGGCGGCACCAACACCGTGTTCGGTATCGTCGATGCTCGCGGCCAGGTGATTGCCAGCGACTCCATCAAGACCAAGAAGCATGCTGAATTTGACGACTACGTCGAAGAACTTCATGCTTCCATCGAGCGTCTTCTTCGCCTTAACGATGCCGAGGATAAGATCCAGGGTATCGGTATCGGCGCTCCTAACGCCAACTACTATACAGGCGAGATCGTAAACCCGCCAAACCTCCCATGGGGTCCCGTTATTCCCCTTGCTGAGAAAGTCAGCGAGGCTTTCGGTGGCATTCCGGTGGCAGTCACAAATGATGCCAACGCAGCTGCTCTCGGCGAAATGACCTACGGCGCAGCCCGCGGTATGAAAGACTTTATCATGATAACTCTCGGCACTGGTGTGGGCTCAGGTATCGTAATCAACGGCCAGATGGTATATGGCCATGACGGTAACGCTGGTGAGCTCGGCCACCTCGTGATGAAACGCAACAATGGCCGTATGTGCGGTTGCGGTCGCACAGGTTGTCTTGAAGCTTACTGCTCTGCTACAGGTGTCGCTCGCACTGCGCGTGAGTTCCTTGAGGTTCGTCAGGAACCTTCAGTCCTCCGCAACATCGACATTGAGGATATCACTTCCAAGGATGTTTACGATGCCGCAATGGCCGGAGACAAGATCGCAAAGGAAATTTTTGAATATACCGGTAAGATTCTCGGCGAGGCATTTGCTGACATGGTGGCCTTCTCATCGCCCCAGGCTATTATCCTCTTCGGTGGACTTGCTAAGAGCGGCGACCTTCTTTTGAAGCCACTCCGCGAGGCTTTCGAGAAGAACGTGATGCCTATCTTCCGCGGCAAGACCCAGATCATCCTCTCCGAGCTTAAGGAGAGCGACGCTGCAGTGCTCGGTGCTTCGGCACTCGGTTGGGAGGCAAAACGCCGCTCCGAGACTTCCGTTGCCCCCGAGACCACCATCCAGTAATATGGAGCGCCGGCTTCCCATCCGGCAATACCCGACTGGTAGGGACGCACGGTTCGTGCAATGCCGTTCAAATAACATTTTCGGCTGACCAATACTGCGTAGCCGTGGAATGGAGGCGTCCTCGCCTCCGCCGATCCGACTCCCCCTAACTGGCCAAAGATTGTCTTATAAAAATAGGGCTCCCAAAATGGGAGCCCTATTTATTTTATTTTTTTCATCAGTTGCGGAAGACGAGCTGGTCGTCTTTGACGTCGATGACGATCGGGTGTTCGCGGTTCACCTTCTGTGCAAGGATATCCTTGGCAAGCTGGTTGAGCACCAGTCGCTGAATAGTACGCTTTACAGGACGTGCACCGAATTCAGGATCGTAACCATCTTCGGCAAGGAGTTCCATTGCAGGTTTGGTGACCTCGAGCTTGACGCCGTTTGATTCGAGCATCTTCTGTACGCCACGTACCTGGATTCCTACGATTTCCTCGATTTCCTTCTTGTTGAGCGGAGTAAACATCACAATCTCATCAATACGGTTGAGGAATTCAGGACGAATCTTCTGCTTGAGCAGATCCATCACATCCTGCTTGGTCTGATAGATAATATTCTCACGCTCATCCTCTTTCTTCTTATCGAAGTCCTTGAAGTTTTCGCGGATAATAGGCGAGCCTTCATTAGATGTCATGATAATGATAGTATTCTTGAAGTTGATGAAGCGACCCTTGTTATCAGTCAGACGTCCATCGTCAAGAACCTGAAGAAGGATGTTGAATACGTCCGGGTTGGCCTTCTCAATCTCATCGAAGAGCACGACGCTGTAAGGTTTGCGGCGCACTGCCTCGGTAAGCTGACCACCCTCTTCATAACCGACGTATCCCGGAGGCGCTCCGACGAGTCGGCTGACGGAGTGCTTCTCCATGTATTCCGACATATCGATACGTGTCATCATATCCTCATCATCAAAGAGGTATTCGGCAAGTGCCTTTGCAAGCTCAGTCTTACCGACACCGGTTGTGCCGAGGAAAATGAATGAACCAAGAGGACGGCGCGGGTCGTTAAGTCCGGCACGACTGCGGCGAACAGCCTCGCTGACCGCACGGATTGCATCTTCCTGACCTACCACTCTCTTGTGGAGTTCCTCCTCAAGGTGAAGAAGTTTCTCCTGCTCGCTCTGAGCCATCTTCTTGACAGGTATTCCTGTCCAGCGGCTTACAACCTCGGCGATATCCTCAGCATCCACCTCTTCCTTGATCATTGCATTCTCTCCCTGAAGCTGGCGGAGTTTCTCCTGAGTAGCGGCTATCTCATCCTGCTTCTGCTTAATCTTAGAGTATCGGATTTCTGCCACTTTGCCATAGTCGCCTTCACGCTCTGCGCGTTCGGCCTCGATGTTGAGCTGCTCGATATCGATCTTGTTCTGCTGAATCTTGTCGATTTCGTTCTTCTCAGCCTGCCATTTTGCCTTGAGCGACTTCTGAGTATCGCGGATATTGGCAAGGTCCTCGTCGATTTCCTTCAGACGATACTGGTTGTCCTCACGCTTCAAAGCCTCGCGCTCAATTTCGAGCTGCTGAATCTTACGAGTAGCGTCGTCGAGAGCCTGCGGCATTGAGTCCATCTCAAGACGCAGTTTTGAAGCTGCCTCATCGATAAGGTCAATAGCCTTATCAGGAAGGAAACGGTCTGTGATGTAGCGCACACTAAGCTGAACTGCTGCTATTATCGCCTCGTCCATGATACGCACCTTGTGGTGGTTTTCATAACGCTCCTTTAGGCCACGGAGGATTGAGATGGCTGCCATCTCATCTGGCTCGTCGACCATGACTTTCTGGAAACGACGCTCAAGCGCCTTATCCTTCTCGAAATATTTCTGATACTCATCAAGAGTAGTGGCACCGATACTGCGGAGTTCACCACGAGCAAGTGCCGGCTTAAGGATATTGGCTGCATCCATCGCGCCCTCTCCCTTTCCTGCTCCGACGAGAGTATGTATCTCATCGATAAAGAGGATGATCTCGCCATCGCTCTGTGTGACTTCGTTTACTATAGCCTTCAGACGCTCCTCAAACTCTCCTTTATATTTAGCACCTGCTACGAGGGCACCCATGTCAAGTGAGAAGATTTGCTTTGACTTAAGATTTTCAGGTACGTCACCTCGGACAATACGCTGAGCCAGACCCTCTGCAATGGCAGTCTTACCAGTACCCGGCTCGCCTACGAGCATAGGATTGTTTTTTGTTCTTCGCGAAAGAATCTGAAGCACTCGGCGGATTTCCTCGTCACGACCGATTACCGGGTCAAGCTTTCCGTTTCTTGCACGGTCATTGAGATTGATGGCATATTTACTGAGGGCCTGATAAGACTCTTCGGCGCTTTGGCCGGTCACCTTGTTGCCCTTACGGAGTTCCTTGATGGCTGCGTCAAGACCGTTTTCTGTGACACCGGCATCCTTGAGTATGCGCGAAGCGTTGCACTTAGTCTGAAGGATACCCATCAGCATGGCCTCGACTGAGACGTATTCATCGCCATTCTTCTTCGCATAGTCCTGAGCCTTACGCATGGCCTCGTTAGATTCGCGACTGAGCACAACGTCAGCGCCGCTTACCTTCGGAAGAGACTTTATGTCGGCCTCAATCGCCATATTGACGGCGTTGAGGTTGGCCCCAAGTTTCTGGAAGATGAAATTGACAATAGTCTCACTTTCAGAAATAATCGCCTTCAGGATGTGGACAGGCTCAATCTGCTGTTGGCCTGCCTGCTGAGTGTAGTCAATCGCTTTCTGAATGACTTCCTGCGACTTAATTGTGAAATTATTGAAGTTCATAAGTATTAAATTTAGTGTTTTTCGTAATTATTAACAAATAGCGTGCCAACTCTGTTCAAATTTATTCTAAAAAAGCATCCCTCAGAGGGATGCTTTTCTCAATCAATCGCGGCTACTACGCCATAAGGGTCAATTTTTACTGTCCGAGTTCCATTGCCAAGTTGATACTCATCTGTCACCTGGCGATCTGCGAAATATAGATGATCTGTAGAGACTCTGTCGGCCTTCATGACCTCTGCAGCAAGCTGTCGGTCGGAGTCAATGCACATGCCGATGTATTTCGCACCGGTTTTCTCGGCTTCTCTTGCAAGGCGGACATTCGCGATGCGGCTCTCCGCATCTTTGACACTCCAGAAATTGACGATGACGTCATCTCCTTTTAGATCGGATAGCATCATGGATTTGCCATTGCTTCCGGTTACAGAAATCTCTGGGGCCTGATTGCCAACCTCAAGCGGGACATTCTTAGTGGATACTGCTGATGTTAGCCATAGCGTACCGAGAACGGTAAGAATCAATCCCGCGCTGATGTGTTTAAAATTCATAATAACAATTTTGGTTAGGAAACCCGAATAGATCAGCCACACGGCTCATCAAGGAGAATATCCGGGGTGTCTCGGACTTTCCAGCATCGTAAATTATTTACTTTGCCGCCTGACTCGGAAAGGCTTCTATCGCAATTTTACCTTCCCTATTGTCAGGCCGAAACATTTAACTTAAGATTGTCGGGAATCTCTATTCCCTGTTTTACTACATATTATATAACGCACCAGAAGAAGATATGTTTTAAAAAATATGCTCTACAACATATTTTTCATAATTTTGAATCACAATTTTTAGAAATATTTGCATTTTACGACCTTCCCTTAACACTTTTTGCAACAATTTTGCAATCAAAATCATCACAAAAACATCCTGCACTGACAACCAATCGGTAAATTAAAATTTCGTCTTAAAACTTACAACTCCCAACTTACAACTTTCAACTCCCAACTTACAACTTACAACTCCCAACTTACAACTTACCTTGCAAGTGACATGTTGATGGAGACGCCAAAGTTGCTGTTTGACGTGGGGAATGCTGTGGAGGACACCAACGGAGTATTCACCTGATGGTCGAAGAAGGCCGCGAGAGTGATGCGGCGGCTCAAGACGTAGCTCGCCATGCAGTTGAGCGAGAAGGACCGGGTGCCCTGGGTAGCTTGTGTATACGCAGTCTCTATGCGACGTATGAGACTCGAGTTGTTGGCGAAGTTGAAATCGACATCTATCGAAAGGTCGTTGCTTACTCCACCTTGCCGGCTGCCAATCTTGATAATCTTATTGAAGTTGGCTATTTTGTAGCCTGCTCCTATAGTAATCTGACGGGATGAGGTCTCCACTATCTGTCCTGCCTGCGAGTTGAGGTTGAGTGTGCGACTGTCGGTATACTGCAGGTTTACTTTCAAGTCATTGTTAAGGGTGGCGTTAAAACCGATGAGAGGGTTGAACTTCTCTGTAATTGCAACAGATGACACATTGAATGGAGATGAGGGCACTGGACTTTGGGCTCCATCATCGAGCGTGAAGCCATAGTCGCCATCTACACCAATCCAGTTGAGATATGAGGTGTAGCTGCCTGTTGAGTACGTACAATTGTAGGCATGCTGAATGGTAAATGACTTAAACCATTTCTTCATGTTGCCGAGATTGATAAATCCATCATACGTCACCTTCCAGTTGGGAAGCATCGATGATAGGCCCGGAAAGAGATTCAGTGACACCTTATTCACATCCGTTCCGCTATAAGCGGCAAGGAAGGCTGGTATAAGCACATCACTCGAAGTGCGGCTCACGCTTCCTACCTCGGGATTGTAGAGTGTGCCACCAAGAGGATTTCCCTCCATAAATCCTACTTCAGGATAACGCATTCCAGCATAGCGTGCCTCATAACGGCTGGCCACAACCGGAATATACTGCAAAAACTTATTGAAGGCTTCTGAATAGTAGCCATCCTCTGCCTTGTAAGACTTTAGGGCTGTCTTTAATGCTACGTGTGTGCGTGTATAGCTACCGGTGCGGGATGTCGGCATGCCGCTATACATGAACTGAACCTGGTTTGTACGGTTGTCTGTAAGATTTTCCGTCAGCGTAATCTTGAGGCCTCGGATAGGCTCGAGAGTTAGCTCGAAGTTGAACTCCTGACCCTTGTTCCATACTGCTGGGGAAGTGTTCTGCCCGTCGGTGAGAAGCCATCCTCGTTCAAGTGCTTTGTTTACATAGCTCTCATCGTAGAATCCGAATGCAAAATCAAGACCTGGCGACATAGGCCCATATGCTGTGGACTGCCCGAATACGTCGCCTACGTTCGGGGAGAAAAGCGGAAGGTTGAGCGAATGGCTCTGACGCCAACGCATGGAGAAGCTGCGCGGAGCCATCAGGAGGCGTAGGCCATGCTGAAGTATCTCCGTGCCGATATTTTTCTTCTCTGTCTTGGCTTTCTCTCGAGCTATAATCTTAACGATTTCTGTTCCCTTATTGAGAATCTCGATACTGTTCTCGTCAATGGGTTTGGTCTTCAGATCAAACTTCTTTCCTTTGACTGTAGCAGTCAGCACAAGGTCCTTGGTCTTCAGGTTATGCGTGAAGACTGTCGTCGAGTCAGCCGATAGTTGTATACTCTTCTCAAGCCGCTTTGTCTTAGTATCTGCCTTGGAATTTGGCTTCTTAGCGTTAGCACCTCCCACCTTACGGTTGCCTCCACTTTTTGCGGAGAACCTCTGATTGATATCTTTGAGGAATTTGCTATGGTTGTATAGAGTCTCGAAATTGAGGCGCGCATCCGCATTCCATGTAGTTTGGTTGCGAATGGTGTTTCCCATGTCCACATCCTGAATCTTTGTTCCACGGTCCCACTGATATGTGGAGGTATAAGATAGATTGCCGGTAAGATAATCGAGGAATGGAATCTTATTGAAAGGAGCCTTGTAAGATCCAGTGAAGGTCTGGTTATAGTTCCAAGGCGTACCAAGTCCCTTGATTGAATTGAGCACAGTGTCTTTCCATTCGCGGTATTTGTCGGGGAAGAGTTTCTTATTCACCGCGCCTATTGTCTCTTCTATGCGAGCTGTGGTATTGCTTTGGAATGACAGTGAAAGCGACTGTAGTATATTCCAGTTGAGCGAGAGCTGACGGTCCCAGAGGAAGTTCTTGCTCACCTGCACAGGAAGCTGCATGTCGACATCAACCTCTGATCGTACTTGCTGCTCATAGTAGTGGCGAGACATGGAGGTGAAGAACGTGATGTTGTTGAAAAGCCAGTTGACCTGCCAATCCTTGAGGAATTTCTGGAATTTAGACTTCCCCTTCAGTCCGCTGAAGGGTTTCCACGGCTTGAAATAGGGAGAGTACG
>CAZIAX010000044.1:0-15197 GCA_964537745.1 uncultured Sangeribacter sp. | reverse complement strand
AACCTTATAAACTTATAAACCTTATAAACCTATAAACCTATAATTCAGCCTGCAAAATTAGTGATTTTTTGGGATAAATTCAGCAATTTTTCCATTTTTTGTAGAGGTCGGAGTCGTAGAGGGGTGTCGGGGTGGTGCCCTTCAGGGGGGCGACGAAGACAAGTTGCGGTTCCACGTGGATTGCGAAGCTCCCGTCAGCGTCACGGATTATGTTGTAGTCCTCGGCATTATAGAGCGCGTCAAGGTTTTTTATGCTGCGGCGGATGCAGGCGATAATCGGGCGACGTATATCCGGCTGTGTGAGGTCCGGCGCACTACACTTATCGCCCCCGAAGAGCTCGTAGATGGCGGCATAGCGTTTCTGGAAACGCTTCATGCGCGACTCATAATGCTTGAGTTCCGCAGTGCCGCGCGGAGGATTGAAACTGATTCCCGTGCTGTCCTGGCAAAGCATGAGAGCGTAGAGGGCTTTCTCGCGGCGGTGCATCCCCGAGGCCTCGGCATCTATGTCGGGAAAACGTATCTCCTCTTGATAAGGGTCGATGACTACAGAGCTGCGGATGTTGCGCCGCACGAGGAAGATGTCGAGCAGTTGCTTGTAGAATCCGTGGAAGTGAAATTGGTCGCCACGCTCCTCCGAAGTGTTGACAACGAAGACGTCGCTGCTGAGCATGTCGGAGAAGGCATCTACGAAACCTTGCACCACCTTCAGGATATCTTCGTCTACCTCAATCTTGAGATAGTTGGCATAACGGTCTTCTCCCACAAAACTGTTGCCGATTTTTATGAGAAGGGAGGGAAGGGTATTGCGGAGCTGCGTAAACCCGCATTTATTGCAGAGGAGATCCTTGCAGTAGGTGCCGGTGGTCATGTCCATCAAGGCGTTGTAGGCCTTGTCGATACCTTGTTGGCTGAGAGATGGGGCAAGAAAAGCGAGGATGTCCCGGAAGAGAGCGGGCTCCGTGCCGCTGTAATGCTCGATTATCTTTGGGATATATACAAAGTGGAAGCCCGCGAGTTGCAACTCCTTGAAGATAGAGCGATAGTTGCGCCGGATCGCCTCATTGGTCTCAGGGTCGAAGTCATTCTCCACGTAGATGGCGGTGGCGATGTCTATGTCGAAGCTGGCGCGCGGAAGAGAGTATACCTCTGCCCTTATTGGAGAATCAATGGAAAACATAGCCTTTAGGGCAATCATCAGCAGGGCCTCTGAATGGGCGCAGAAACCGTCGGAGACGGTCATGGCACTGCAGTCGCCCAAAAGGTCGGCGCCTCGGTCGCTCGAATCGCAGATGGTCTTGACCGCATCGGCAAAGGAAATATCCCTTGCGGCGATACGGATGTCTCGGTCGAGATCGTATTTTTGGCAGACGTTGCTCCAATAATCCATCTCGCCGGTGTCGACAATGCGGTCGGCCATGATGAGATCGGAGAAAATCCGGGCTATCGATATTTTTTCTTGTCTTGTCGGCATTTCTAAACTTATAACCTATTAACCTTATAACCCCATAACCTTATAACCCCATAACCTTATAACCTTATAACCCTATAACCTTATAACCTCAACTTTCACCCACAAAGGCGAAAGTTGAGTTTAGAATTAATTCTTTACAAGTTGGACCACTATCAGGCGGCCACCGTCAGCGCCGGAGAGGAGTATCTTGCGCCCTTCGGTCAGGGCTACAAACTCGCCGGGCTTGATCTGCCGTTTGTCGGGACCGGTTACGTCCCACATGTCGGGCAGGCGGCGGTTTATGAGTATCCACTGCCCTTTGTGGAAGTGGAAGTCGCCTACCGGCTTCTTGTCTTCAGGTTTGATTCGCTCGTTGGGAGTGACGAAGCGGTTGGCGTGCCACATGTAGAGCGACTGCTTGTCGTAGACCATCAGGCGATAGTTTTCCGGCAGGAATTTCCCTTTCGAGGGAGAGTAATAGAGATTAAGCACCGGTAGCTGACCATGGTATTCAGCCCCGCAGAAGGGGCAGCGGGGTTTGGTCGAGTTGTCGAAGACAAACCATTTGGCCTCACATTGCGGGTTCTGACAGGGCTGCATGAGGTCGGTGGTCTTCACGAGAGCTGTCTCCCACTCGTCGGCAGTCGGACGCTTGGAGGGGTCATGGAGTCCGTCGATGAACGCGCGGTCGAAGAGCGTCTTGAGATAAGGGCCGCAGATAGTGTAGGGAAGTTTATCTACATCACCCTGCGGAAGCTCCCATTTCTGTAGATTCTTGACCTTTGGGCGATTGCTCTTGTCGGTAGGATGCTCAATGAAGAGGGCCTTCTCCCCCATCGAGAGCTCCTCGTCTTTTGCGGCATCAAGGTCATGCACCTTTCCTCCTCTCAGCGGATGGCGGTAGAGGAGATACATGTAGATGAGCACGGCGAGGGCGTGACGGTCCGTCTGGATGCTCGGCAACTTCTTGTTGGGGTCTCCGATCGGGAGGGCACGGGTCTGGAGCACCTCGGGTGCGATGAAGTCGGGAGTGCCAACCACATCGGGGGGATATTTGCCAGGCACGACAAGACCGTCGCAGTCAATGACTGCGGCCTTGCCGCTCTTGGGATCGACAAGGACGTTCTTGTATGAGAGGTCGGAATGCGCCAGACCGGCGGCGTGCAGGCGCCGCACGGCGCGTGCTATCTGGAGGCACATATGGTAGTGGCTCAGCCATGTGCCTTTCTGGTCGGGAGTCAGGAAGCGGTTGCGCAGCTTTGCAGAGGCAAACCATTTCCCCTCCTTCTCCTTCCCCTTGAACATACCGTCTTGGAAAAAGAAATGCTTCTGATAGGCAGGGCATACGATACCAAGCTTGCCGTTCCACTCCACAAGCTTAGTGGGCCAGCAGAAGAGGTTTTCCCAATAGTCGCCACCCACCTGGCCGAATATCTTGTCGCGGTATTTCCCTACGATATTCTGCAGACGGTCTTTGGAATTGGCATCCTGAGGCTGGCGGAAGAAACCCACTACGTAGCTTTTGTCGGGGCTGAAATAGACGTCTTTCATTGCTCCGGAGCCGATTACCTCGTCGACGAATTCCACGTTGGAGCCGTCTGTGGCCTTAAGTCTTATAGTTTTGCTCATAATTTAGTCAGCTTTGGCCGGCGGGAAGCCGACCCTCCATAATTAATACAGGATAGCGATGGTGCGGTCGTCGTGGTTGCCGGGGCTCCAGAAGTCGAGCCAGCCGAGTAGTTGCCGGGCAGAGTCCTCGTTGTCGTCGGTGAGGTCTACCTCCTTTGTGATGGAATCCCAGAGAGCATCCCATTTCTCCTTACGTGCCAAGTTGGCATCGGTCTCGAAGAAGGGGTCGGAGATGCCGTCGGTCATGAGCATGAGGGCCGTGAAGTCAGGCACTATAGAGAGGCGTATGCGCGGACGGTCGCTGAAGATCGACTGCATGGTGAGAAAGCGTGTCTGCCCAGCAAACTCTCCGCCATCGGGCTCGTTGAGTAGGCGCACGGTCTCGGAGTTCTTGTCGTAGATGCCGATGGCGCCGTCGCCAACTCCGAAAGAGGCCACAAACCAGCCGAAACTGAACTTCCGGCATATTGCCAAGAGCAATGTGGTAGAGAAGTCCTTGAGCACTGCAACGTCTTCACACCCATCCTTGCGCGCCACGATGGCCCGGAAAGCCTCGGTGGCTCCTTTAAAGAGCACATCATGCACTTTGTGCACTACTGGCTGGAGGTTGTCCTGGCTGCGGTCGGCGGCATATACGCGTACCGCTTTCTCGAGTTCCTCACCTTTGTTGGCAAGCCACTGCTTGCAGTATTCCTCAGTCACCTTGCAGGCAATCCGTGAGCCCTCACGCGAATACTTGGCAGAACCGGCGCCGTCGGCAACTGCGAGCACATACCAGCCGTTCTGCGGATTGAAACTGACGCGGAAATCATCGTCACGCGGCTTGGCGTCCTGGGCGTGGCTGCGACCGCGCTTGCTGGCGGCTACGATGTCTTTTTGCGGCACTCCTCCGTATTCCGGCACGCATACGTATGCCTTGTCTTCATCGTCTTTCGGAAAGCGGATGTCGGCAGGCACAGGCTTCGACACCCAAAGCAGACGCGGGTCCGGGTTGAAGGCGATGGGAAGGCGCAGCTCGGAGACGGGTTCGCCGGGCACCGTGGTGTAGCGGAGCGTGAGCGTGAAGTCGCCGGCCTTCTCGGGAGTGCCGGAGAGCACGCATCGGCCATCCTGCGAGGAGGCGAATGTGAGGCCTAACTCGTCCACCCCCTCGAGGCTGATCACGTTGACGTGTTCGGCAGGAAGAGTGAAGAAGGTCTCATATTCCTTGCCTACAGTGCCATTGGGCAGGTGAATGCCACGGTCGCGTATGTCATTTTCAATTATGATTCTCTGGTTCATTCGGTCTTGCTTGTATTCGGCCCATCTTTGGCTGATGAGCCATTGGAGGAATGGATAGCGGTCTGAAGCCGGGATGCCCGCTTGCCGGATTATGCTGTCGAGAGCGCGGGCTGTCTCGGGGAGTATCTGCTTTTGATATCGGCGCGATTTATTCATGAGCAATGACGATCTGCTGAGGGCTTACGCCCTCAGCACAGTGTTGACATTGGGAGTTAGACTACGATGTTGACTTCCGGTGGTGGAGGCGGGAGCTCGGAGAGACCGGTAGGTTCGCCAAGGCCGTCGTCTACCTTCATTGAGCTGGTGCTGACGGAAGCGGACACCCACTTGAAGAAAGCCTTGATAGTGGCGCTGTCAGCGGTGTCGAGCTGCACTACGCACTCTGTGATTTTCTTGAGGGTGTCGGTGTTGGCGCCCGCGCCTGCTGCGCAAGCCACAACCATACCCCACTTACCTTTCTTGAACTCTGCCAGTCCCTTGTTGAGGTCGTCGGTAGGTTCGCCGTCGGTCATGATGAAGACGAGGGGTTTCCAATCCCCTTTCTTTTCCATTGTCGTCTTGGTCACTTCCTGGTCGGCCTTCTTGGTGAGCAGAGCCAAAGCCTCCCCGAGGGCTGTGCATCCGCTTGCCTGGAGGTTAGGCTGCTGGAAGGAAGCGAGTTCCGTCAGGGGAGTCACCTGCTGTGCGGTGCTGTCGAAGGTTATGATACTGAGGTAGGCGGTCTCCAGGGCATAGGGGTCCTGACGCAGTGTGGAGACGAGCACCTGCACGCCGTTCTTGACGGCCTCGATAGGTTCTCCGAACATTGAGCCGGAAGTATCGAGCAAAAGATATACTGGTAATCGACGCATGATATCTAATGATAAATGATGAATTATAAATGATGAATTGAGATTGGAGAATTATTTCTTTGTCAATTTGTCAAAATGTCAATTTGTCAAAATGACCTCTTACAACTTACAACTCCAGACTCAAGACTGAAGACTCACTTAGCATAAGTAGTGACAATCCGCTTGATGGTCTCGCAGATGTTGGGGTCGGGGAAGGCGTCGCCTATGGCCGAAAATTTCCATTCGCCGTTGCGGCGGTAGAGCTTCCCCATGATAAGGGCCGTCATGCCGCGGTATTGGGGTTCGGCGGCCACGTCGTAGCTGGCAAATACCTCCTTCACCTTCGTTGGAGTCCCTTCATACATACGGATTGACGCGTAAGGTATCTGCGAGAAGTCTTCGCGTCCGCAGTTGTTGAGGAAGAAGAAGATCTGGTCTACGTTGGGGCTCACACGGTTGAGGTCGACTGTGAGAATCTCGTTGTCGAGACCGTCGTCGCCAGCCTGGTCGCCCTTGAGGTCGTCCCCGCTGTGGTGTAGTGCTCGGTCGTTGGAGTCGACCTTTCCGGCAGGCATACCATAGCGGGAAAGAAACTCCATGCGGTATAGAGGGGAGTAGATATGGTCTACGAGGCGCCCGTTGGCATCGACCATTACGCATGAGAGGTCAAGGTCGACGTCTTGCGTGCTTCTTCCGAGTCCGAGGAAACCGCTCTTTACGATGGCACCCCAGTTGCATCCTACGCAGAACTGCGTGAGTTTCGAGCCATTACCTTTTTCAAGGTTGATGCGCTGCCCCTTTTCAAGTCTAATAGCCATGTTATCTAATGATTAATGATGAATTATAAATGATGAATTGAGAATCAAAGCGGCTTGTCCGCAATCTTAAGACTCAAGACTGAAGACTGAAGACTCACCCGACATACTTGTCGACGAAGAACTGGAGCCCTCCTTTGTAGCCAGAGCCCATGGCTTCGAATTTCCAGATTCCCCCGCGCTTGTAGAGACGTCCGAATTCTACGGCTGTCTCGATGGAGAAGTCCTCATCGAGATCGTATTTGGCGATTTCCTCGTTGGTGAGGGCATTGTAGATGCGGATGTAGGAGTTGTGTACCTGTCCGAAGTTCTGACGGCGTTTGTCTGCTTCGTGGATAGTGACGGTGAAAATAATCTCATTGATGCGCGGGTCTACCTTTGAGAGGTCGACAGTGATTGTCTCGTCATCGCCGCCGTCGCTGCTGCCACCTGTCTGGTCGTCGCCGGATGACTCTACGGCCTGGTCGGGCGACACAGGATTATTGTAGAATACGAAAAACTCGTCGAGCGGGAGTTTTTTGTTTTCGCCGAGCATAAAAGCCGAGGCGTCGAGATCGAAATCAAAACCTGTGCTGGTGTTGGGGTCCCAACCAAGACCAACGCCCACCTTTTCGAGACCTATCTCGATTCTTTGTCCTTTTTGAAGATTGATTGCCATGAGATTTATATGGTTTAAAGGGTTTATGAAGTTTAAAGAGTTTAAAAGGTTTAAGGGGTTTATGGGTTTACTGCGTAGCCGTGGAATGGAGGCGTCCTCGCCTCTGCCGGGCTGGCTTATGGTAACTTCCATCAATGTGCATGGCCATAAGACTCACCTCCTTTTCACATTGCAAAGATAATATAAATTTCAATATTTCGGCAAAATTCTGAAACATTTCAACAAAAAATCCCGCTTTTGGCGGGATTTTCCTTGCAACATTGCAACTCACTCACTTTATCATCACTTTCCGACACGTTCCATCGGAACGTTTCTCGATGAATACTCCATGGGCTGGAGCATCTGTCTTGACACCCTGAAGTGTATAGTATTCAGCAACGGAGGCGTCTGATGAAATAGCATCAACAGCGCTCTCTCCGGGACGTGCCTCAACACTGTTTATAACCCTACCGTCTGAGGCGTCGAGAATCACCGCCACTACATATAGAAGGTCCTTGTCTTGAATCAGCGACATTCCCCCTCGGTTGACAGCTTTATCCAAATCAAGAGTATAATTGTGCTCCGTCACTTCATCGGCATTTATCGCTGTTGGCAGACTGCCTGGCACCCCTCTCATCTCGGGCATATAAAGTGCCACATGGTCATAAGTGACGTCAGGAATCTTTTTGGGTGCCTCAACAAGGAAATCGAACTCAGCTGGCCATTTTCCTTCTTCGCCGGAATAGTAGTTGCTCTGCCACCACTCTGGAGTTTCCCCCCTCAGCCCATCTCCTACGAGAATATAGGCCATCCTGAAATCCACATCCTTATAATCCCTTACAAACTGGATATTAGATGTCACCTCGAGACGTGTGCGGTTATCATCTGCCCACTTGCACGATGCCGAGAGATGGGCCGTAGCGAATATCTCTTCCTGGGAGAGCCATACATCATCTACAAGAAACTCCTTCTTCGCTATGTCATTGCCGAAGTAGGGATCGGTCTGCACATAGCGGTCAAGGAATGCATCGGGTTGTGCCGGCGCATAGTTAGGATAGTCTTCAGTTGCCGCAATGCTCATGATGTCGCTGACGTGGTAGGCTACCCCTACGAAGCGGTCGCCATACATCTGAGCAAGCTTTTCCATACCAAGGGGGCCACGCGGACAGTATCCGCATCCAGTGCCCGTGTATTCCTCAAAGAGAGGCCGGTGTACCGGACGCGATGAGCATACGTAAAGTGTGAGGGGAGCCTGCTCTGCGGCAAGGCTGTTTGGCTCTCCATTCACTTCCGCCACCGCCAGCTCCAGCAAGCGGCATCCCGTGGTCGATACAGCAGGGATATCCAGTTTGCACTCCACCGGATAGCCGAAATAAAGTGTCTCAGCTCCCTCCATACTCATGGTCAGCGGCCCCGAGAATTCTCCGGATGCATCAGAAAGAGTAAGCATCCCGATGGGATCCGCGCCGTAGCTGACCACCTCCATCGGCACTTGCGTACCCTCACCGGCTACGGAATAGAAATCCCGCTCCGGGATGCGCAGGCAGGCGGCACGCGATGCCACATCCGCCAGAGTCACTTCAAATACGGGGAGCCATCCCTTCTCGGAAGAGATGTCTTTCCAGCGGTTGCCATAAGTGGTGGAAGTGTGAATCCAGAATCCGGTGCCGAAAGCATCGTCGCTCTTTACGGCTGCCACCGGATTTTTCTCCTCCTGAGTCTCATTTTTCTCCACAGTGAAGGAAATGCCTACATACACTCCCCCGTCCTCCATCTTGTAAGGCTGCGGAAACGTAGCGCTCATCTTGCCATCGGCATACACAGCTTCAAGCTCCACTATGTCGGGGGTACTGACCTTGTTTTCCACCGTCAGTTCCTTCGAGAGCCATATCCTGACATCTGCGATGCCCTCTGTGGCAATCCAGGGAAAAGAGACCGACTCCACGGTAGTGCCCACCATCTGAGGAAGACCGAGATGAGCCGCCACATCATAGTGCTCAGCCCGCGAGGTGCCCCACGCAGCATCGTGATAGAGGCCCGGAGAGTCGGTGAAGACCGCTGTGCTGCGGGCCGAAAGCGGCAGAGCTCCCGCTATAGCGAAAAGCCCTGCCGCAGCAATAGATATAATATGATTGGTCATATTTTCATTTTATCTTTCGTTTCAACGCACTGTCTTGACGCTCTTCAGAGAGCCATCTGCACGAGTGACTACCTTCACGCAAAGGCCGCGGAAGTCAGCACCCACCTTGTTGCCGAGCATGTCGAAGTATTCCACTCCTACTGCCTCTGCATCCGAGATGCCCTCTACAGCAGTGTCTTCCAATTCATCTTCATACTTGATTTCCTTGGTGGCGGGATAATAATAGGTGATCTGCGATTTCTTCACTTCTCCTGTCTTGGCATCGGTATAGTTCACCTGTGCACCGATCTTCTCAGGGTCGGGGAAGGGCACCTGCACGCGGCGGTTGTAGATGTTGTCGTCATATGTCACGCCCCAGTTGTTGGAGAAGTCGAGTGAGAGATCGGTAGTTGGCTCGGTGATCTTGTCCCAGTTGGGGAAGTCGCCAGCTTCAAACACTACCTTCTCGTCGTCGACCCAGAGTGAATAAGTCAGATCGGAGGGAGAGAGTGCGTTGCCTTCCTCGTCGAAGGGCTGGATCATGAATGAGAGCTGCACGAATGGCATCACTGTGCCTTCGAAATATCTGTAGCAGGGGTCGGCCATGAGGGGAGCCTGCGGAGTGCTGTAGTCGCCCTTCATCGCCTTCATCGCAGGATTGTCGAGCACAAGGAAGGCAGTGCTCTTGTTGAGTTCGAAGTCTATAAACTGGCCACCCTTTACCATAAGTTTCAGAGCATCGGCGGGAGTCTCATATGGCTGGGTCATGTTGCCGGTGGCTTCGTCGATGTCAAGCACCAATGGCTGGTCTACAGGCTGGTAATAGATCATGATGCCCGGAGAGCCCACCACGCAGGGCATAAAGTAGAGGAAGTAGTCAACGCCGCTTCTGTTCATAAAGCCGATATACTGCTTTGGCGCGAATGAGAGCACACCGTCGCTGACGGTGCCTTTGATGGTGGCGTTGGGATTCTCCTGCCAGAAGCCGCGCACGTAGACGTCGTTGCCTTCAGTGGCTACCTCAACTGGATAACCGATGCGTGAGCTGAGGCCATAGGAGAAAGTCCAGTTCTCTGTCTCGGCATTCTCGGGGAAACGCACGATGTCGGCTGTGGGGTCAATAGATGTCATGGCGATGTCGGCGTCGCCATAATACATGAATTCGCCGTTGCATGCGAGGGCGATCATGGTGGATTCCAGATTTTCGGTGATGCATCCGTCCTTGTAGGTGAAGGTGATGGCCTCGATGTCGGTAGGCACTACTTGAGTAGACCAATATGCCATCTCCTCATTCCATACGCGCTCCACCTTCATAGCGGCGATAGTCCACACGTCCTGGCCGCCGTTCTTGTTGTCGGTAATGTCGAGCACCTGCCCCATCGGAAGAGTGATGGTCTCTCCTTCGATAGTGGCCTCCACCCAACTGCCGTTGGGCATCATTGACACGGGATTGCGCATCCAGACAGTCTTCCCGTCTTCAGAGAAGACCATCTTTTTGGCGAAGCCGTCAGTGACACTGTAGTCCTGATAGCCCCATCCACTGACGGAGAAAGCGAGACACTTCTCGCTAAACCATTTTACGGTTCCTTCCGGTTCTACAGTGACCGGTTCGGTAGCTGGAGCTGCCATAGCGGAAACCCACGAGAGAGCGAGGGCACCGGCAGCGAGCAAGGAAAATTTACCCATAGATAAAAAGTTTTAATAATGAATTGTTTAATCGAAAAATTTGCAGACCACAAAATTAATACAAAAATTTCTAATCTACAAACAATTCCCCCACAATTTCCCATGGTCAGCCACCCTGCGGCGGTTAAAAACCACCGTCCCATTGACTATGCATCCTCCCAAGCGGTTTGTCCGCAATCTCAAGACTGAAGACTGAACTATTTGGAGGTGTGCGATTTTTTCATTATTTTTGCAAAAAAATTTTATGATTACTGACAACCTTAAATCTAAATTATAGGCTTATTCATACATCACCATGGAATACAGAGAAATAGGAAAGACTGGGATGAAAGTGTCCCAGCTTAGTTTCGGAGCTTCCTCACTTGGAGGAGTTTTCCACGACATTGACGAAGGACGCGCCATAGAGGCCGTATATGCCGCCATCGAAGGGGGCATCAACTTCATCGACGTTTCCCCTTACTATGGCCATTACAAGGCTGAGACCGTGCTTGGCAAGGCTCTCAAAGGTATCCCACGCGAGAAATATTACCTCTCTACGAAAGTTGGCCGCTACGGCAAGGACGGCGTCAACACATGGGATTATTCCGGACGACGTGCGCAAGAAAGCGTAGATGAGAGCATGGAGCGACTCGGCATAGAGCATATTGACCTTATCAATGTCCACGACATTGAGTTTGCCGACCTGCAGCAGGTGGCTGAGGAGACTCTCCCGGCTCTTGTGGAGCTCCGCGATAAGGGTCTGGTGAGTCATGTCGGCATCACCGACCTTCAGCTCGAAAACCTGAAATGGGTAGTGGAGCATACTCCGGAGGGGACGGTGGAGAGTGTGCTAAACTTCTGCCACTATTGCCTTAACGACGACAAACTTCTTGATTTCCTTCCCTTTTTCGAGGAGCGCGGGATAGGGGTCATCAACGCGTCGCCTCTCTCGATGGGGCTGCTCTCGAGCCGTGGTGTGCCTGACTGGCATCCGGCGCCCCTGCCACTCGTGGAGGCATGCCGAAAGGCTACCGAGTATTGCCGTGAGGTAGGGTATCCCATCGAAAAACTCGCGGTGCAATATTCCGTAGACAATCCTCGAATCGCCACGACACTTTTCAGTTCTGCCAATCCCGACAACGTCCGCCGCAACATCGCCTACGTCTCCGAGCCGGCTCCCGCCGACCTCGTAGCCAAAGTCCGCTCCATCATCGGCACCCAACTCCGCATCTCCTGGAAAAACTCCTAATGCGTGAGATTCATGCACGAGAGACTGAAGACTAAAGACTGAAGACTTATGACTTATGACTATAATTGATGCTCATAGCCATCTTTGGCTGCAGCAATTTGCTGAGCTGCCGGATGGCGGCCGCGTCAGGCAACTCCCTGACGGTCGGGCTGACTTTTTTGGCGAGGAGCGCCAGATGCTCCCCCCTTTCATGATCGACGGACGCAACAGCGCCGAAGTGTTCCTCTCAAACATGAACTACGCCCAGGTGCAGGCAGCCGTAGTGACCCAGGAATTCATCGACGGAAACCAAAACGAATACCTCGAAGACGTACAACGTCGCTATCCCGACCGCTTCCTCTGTTGCGGCATGTGCCACTACCTGCGTCCCGGTTTCCTGCATGAAGCCGAACGCCTAATAGAACGCGGTTTCCGCGCCATTGCCATCCCGGCCCACCGTCTGCCACTTGGCGAGACAGACCGCGTATGGCTCAACCGAGGCGAGATGTTGGAGCTGATGCACCTTTTGGAAAGCAAAGGCATCATCCTCTCCATCACCCTTGCCCCCGGCGACCTCCAGGTAGCCGAGATGGAGGATGTCATCGCACAGTGTCCCGACCTCAAGATTGCCATCGGACACTTCGGAATGGTGACCTCTCCCGGCTGGCAGGAGCAGATAAAGCTCGCCCGCCATCCCAACGTGATGATAGAGTCGGGAGGCATCACATGGCTCTTCAACTCCGAGTTCTACCCCTTTCAGGGAGCTATCGACGCCATTAAGGAGGCCGCAGACTTGGTAGGAATCGAAAAACTGATGTGGGGCAGCGACTATCCTCGCACCATCACCGCCATCACCTACCGTATGAGCTACGACTTCGTAGTGAAGAGCAACCGCCTGACAGAGGCTGAGAAACGCGCTTTACTCGGAGAGAACGCCCGCCGCTTCTACGGCTTCTGTGACCTTCCCGACCTCCCATATATCAAGAATATGAGCGAATAATTATGAAACAGATACTGATCAAAGAAAAAGAAAAAGTAAGCATCGTCGATGCCGAGAAGCCGACGTTGCGCCCTGATGAAGTGATGATAAAAATCGGATTTGTAGGTTTCTGCGGATCCGACCTCAATACATGGCTCGGCCAAAACGCCCTCGCCATCTCACCCGTAGTCCCGGGTCATGAGATAGGGGGAACGGTAGAGGAAATCGGTGCGGAAGTGCCCGAAGGACTCGTCCATAAGGGTATGCACGTGACCGTCAATCCCTACACGGCCTGCGGAAAGTGTCCGTCCTGCCGCCAACGCCGTCCCAACACTTGCCGCGACAATCAGACCCTCGGCGTGCAGCGCCACGGCGCCATGCAGGAATATATCGCCGTGCCTTGGGAAAAGGTAGTGGAGGCAGATGGTCTCAGCGTGAAGGAATGCGCCCTTATCGAACCGATGAGCGTTGGTTTCCATGCCGTCTCCAGAGGTGGAGTGACTGATATCGACACAGTGATGGTGATTGGTTGCGGCATGATTGGTCTCGGAGCCATCGTGCGCGCTTCTCTGCGCGGCGCGAGAGTGATTGCCGTAGACATCGACGAGAAGAAACTGGCTCTTGCCAAGGAGCTGGGTGCTAAATATGGTCTCGACTCAACAAAGGAGGATTTCCACGCCCGACTGATGGAGATAACGCATGGCGACGGGCCTGACGTTGTGATAGAGGCCGTAGGAAGTCCATTTACCTACAACTTGGCAGTCAATGAAGTGTCGTTTGCCGGACGCGTGGTGTGCATCGGATATTCGGCCCAGCCTGTGACTTTCCAGACCAAGCTCTTCGTGCAGAAAGAGCTCGACATCCGCGGCTCACGCAACGCGCTTCCCGAAGATTTCAAGGCCGTGAAGGAATACATGATGCGCGGCACTTGTCCCGTCGACTCTCTGGTCTCCGCCATAGTCAAGCCAGAGGGAGCCTCCGACATCCTCGCCTATTGGAACGGCCACCGCGGCGACGTCTTCCGCATCCTCGTCGAGTTTTAAAGCAAGCTCTCATTCCGACCAGCAATAAAAGCGCCACCCTCACGGGCAGCGCTTTTCTCTTTTTTTCGCGTCGGCATTGCCGAACTACCCTCTGCCTCCCTGCGCCCTCTGCGTGCTTGCCAGCAGGGGTTTCGCAAGTAAATTTGAGAAGAACCAGACTTACCAAGATAAGGCTCAAAGCCCCTCATCCGACTGTAACTTTGCGCGAAAAAAACTATCATGCAAGATACTTTCAGAAATGCCTCCGAGGCCTGGCGCCGCCTCGAGACCTACCGCGCCGACCGCCAACGCTGCAAGCGTTACGTCTACGGCGAACAGTGGGACGACACCATCGACACTGCCTACGGCCGCATGACAGAACGCCAGTTTATCCGCCGTCAAGGACAAGAACCCCTCAAAAACAATATCCTGCGCCGCATCCTCCGAAATGTCGTTGGCCTCTACCGCTCCCAATACAAGGTCCCCCTCCTCTCTAAGAAAGGCTCCCGGCTCAAGGGCCGGGAGCTGAAGGAAGCCAACGACCGGCGACGCCGATGGTTTGCCGAAAACCGTATGGAGGAGCTCGCCCCACGTCTCCTGGAAGAATTCCTCATCTCCGGACTCGTAGCCGTAAAGGTCGCCGACCGACGCATCCTACCCGTCACACCCGACAATTTCTTCTTCCACTCCATCGGATACGACCCGCGCGGGTCGGATGTAGACCTCATCGGAGAGCTCCACCAAGTCAGCTACGCAACCCTGATCCAGCAATTTTGCTCCTCAATAGACGACTACCGACGCATCTCCGAAATCTACGGCCCACGTGAACGGCAACTTGAAGGTTGCCGCATTCTTGAGGTGTGGCACAAAGAGATATCACTCTTCTCCCTCTCCCATGACGAGACCAGCGCATCCCTTGTCCTCCGCCCATTCCCCTCCCAACTGGCCGACCTCCGCACATCACCCTCCGGACGTCTTCTCTCGAAGACATCCTGGCGATGCCGCTGGTATGCCCCCGACGGCACCCTCCTACGCGAGTGTGAACCCTCGGAGCGACACCCCTACGTGTTCAGGGCCTACCCCTTCATCGACGGAGAAGTACATTCCTATATAAGCGACATCATCGACCAGCAACGCTACGTCAACCGACTCATCACCCTCTACGACTTCATCATGCGCTCAAGCGCCAAGGGTGTGCTCCTCTTTCCGGATGAATGCATCCCTCAGGGGATGGACCTCCAGCAAGTAGCCGACGAATGGGGGCGATTCAACGGTGTGATTCCATATCGTGCGCGTCCCGGAGTGCCGATGCCAACACAAGTCAGCGCCAACTCCACCAACATCGGCATCACCGACCTCCTGAAGATTGAGATGCAGATGCTCGAAGACATCAGCGGAGTCTCCCCCACGCTGCAAGGAAAACTCGTGGCCAACTCCACCAGCGGCACCCTCTTCGCCCAGCAAAACGAAGCAGCCCAGACCTCCCTCCTCGACATCCTCCGCTCCTTCACCGACTTCCTCTCCCACATCGCCTCCACC
>CAZIAX010000043.1:0-15222 GCA_964537745.1 uncultured Sangeribacter sp. | reverse complement strand
ACGTCGTCAAATATGACCCGGCAATTGAGACATATCTCACCATCAGCCCCTCCAACTACAGCGTGCCTCTCTATTCTGTGAAGTACAATGGTGCTGAGGTGGCCACTTCCGACACTTCATATTACATTGAGCTCACCGACGGCTGTGTGATCGACATTGTCGCAATCCTTCCTGACGAAGACCATACCGTCAATTTCTCATACTCCGAAGGAGCTGAAGGCTCTATCAGCATAAGCGTCAACTACCAGCCGGTGACCGATTGGGACGGCAAGTCGATTGTAGTCAAACTCGGCGACAGACTCTCGATCATGGGTAATTCCACAGAGTATAGCTTCGAGGAAGTGAAAATCAACGACCAGCAGGTCGACTTCCAGTCGAGCAACTACTCATTTGCCGTAATGAAAGACACCGAGGTCTTCATCAACGCTCATCCTTACGGCACTATTAAGGCAACCCTCATCATCCCGAATCCTGAGTTGATATCCATCTATAAGGGCTACTCACAGGATTCTCCCCTTCCGATGCAGGCTGGAGAGAACGTAATCGAGCTTCCTGAGAATAGCTCCCTCATCAGCTGGAGCGTCAGCAAGATGGGCATCATGAATGCTGTCACTCTCAATGGCGAGGCTATCCCAAGCTATTACACCAGCCAGACACTGAAAGACGGCGACGTCCTGGCCTTCGACATCACAGAGAAAGTATTCGACAAGACTGCCGTGATTTGGATCGACAACGTAAAAGGCAAAGCATGCAACTACTATCTCGACTTCAATTCCACCACCGACCAATCCTCCCGCATGACTTATGAGAATGGCTACAACATCATGGCCTTCTACGAGCAGATGAATCCGTTCAGCCTTGGATGGTTTGGAGGCAGCGAGGAGATTCCAAACGTTAACCTCACAGGTAAGGCTTACCTCAACGGTCAGCTTCTTGAGCCTATGTATGAGGGAAGCACCACCTTCACCGTTGAGCTTGCCGACAAAGACGTGCTCAAGCTCTTTATGGATGCCGCTCCGGTAGATTGCAAGGTTGCATTCGACATTGCTGAAGGTGTGAAAGCCGACGTAGTGAAAGACATCATCACTGTAGTGGAAGATCCTGCTGCAGGCTTCGACTGCTTCGGTGGCACTCAGGTCGTAGTATCGGGTGAGAACATCGAAGTCAAGGTCAACGGCACAGCCGTTGCTGCTGAGAAAGACGAAGATGGCAACGAAAGCTTCACCTTCGTGGTTGAGGACCCAGAGACCAATGTGGCAGTGGCCGCAGCAGGTGGCAGCGCAGTCGAGGCTATCGAAGCCGAGGCTGACTCCGCAGTCTTCAACATGCAGGGCGTCCGCGTAGGCACCAAGTCAAGCCTCAAGAGCCTTGCTCCCGGCATCTACATCGTAGCCGGAAAGAAAGTAGTAGTGACTGAATAATCCTTACCCCAACATCTATTGTAATGCCTCGGATGCTATGCCCATCCGAGGCATTTTTTATTGAATTCGTTGCGGAAGTCATAAAAAAGCATTACCTTTGCGATAGATAAGGCTTTTATGCACTTAGTCTCAGTAAAACCAAATCGTAAATAAGAGAATAATACATATAGTATATGAAAAAGGCATTGATAACAGGGATTACCGGTCAGGATGGCTCGTATCTCGCAGAATTACTAATCGAGAAGGGCTATGACGTGCATGGCACCATCCGTCGCTCCTCTGTAGACTTTCGCGAAAGAATAGCGCATCTTGAAGGGCACCCACAGTTTCATTTGCATTATGCCGACCTCACTGACTCAATGTCGGTGATTCAGGTGCTCAACACAGTGCGCCCTGACGAGGTCTATAATCTGGCTGCCCAAAGTCATGTCCAAGTCTCGTTTGATTCTCCGGAATATACTGCCAATGTGGATGCCACCGGAGTGCTCAGACTTTTGGAAGGGATACGCCAGACCGGCCTCTCCAAGACATGCCGCTTTTACCAAGCCTCAACTTCCGAGCTTTATGGGAAGGTGGAGGAAGTGCCTCAGAATGAGAATACACCCTTCCATCCATATTCACCATATGCAGTGGCGAAACTATATGGATTCTGGATTGTGAAAGAATATCGCGAGGCCTACGATATGTTTGCCTGCTCGGGTATCCTCTTCAACCATGAGAGTGAGCGCCGCGGTGAGACCTTCGTAACTCGCAAGATAACTCTTGCTGCCGCACGCATCGCACAGGGAAAACAAGAGAAACTCTATCTTGGCAATCTCGACTCGCTGCGCGACTGGGGATATGCCAAAGACTATGTGGAATGTATGTGGCTCATTCTCCAACAACCTGAACCGGAGGATTACGTGATCGCCACCGGAGAGCAGCATTCGGTACGCGAATTCTGCATCTACGCGTTCCGTCGCGTTGGCATCGAACTGGAATTTGTCGGTGAAGGCGTGAATGAGAAGGGTATCGACAAGGCTACAGGGAAAGTAGTTATCGAGGTATCGCCAGACTTCTACCGTCCGACAGATGTAGTAAATCTCTGGGGCGATCCAACGAAAGCGAAGCAGAAACTTGGTTGGGACCCGAAGAAGAAGACTTCTTTCGAACAGCTCGTCAACCTGATGGTCGATGCCGACATGGCAAAAGTCGCCGTAGAGCGTGCTGGAGAACAAGTCAAAATGAACCTCGAGGAGTATCTCGAAAAAGGAATTGTGAAATGAACAAGGATTCTAAAATATATGTAGCCGGCCATCGTGGGATGGTCGGCTCCGCCATTGTCCGCGAACTCCAGAGACAAGGCTACACAAACATCATCACCCGCACGCATGCGGAACTGGACCTCATCAACCAGCAAGCCGTAAATGATTTCTTCGCGGCTGAAAAACCGGAATACGTCTTCCTCGCTGCCGCGAAAGTAGGCGGCATCATCGCCAACTCTGAGCACTTGGCCGACTTTATGTACGACAACATGATGCTGGAGATGAACGTCATCAACGCCGCCTGGCGCAACGGTTGCAAGAAACTGGAGTTTCTCGGCTCCTCCTGCATATACCCACGTATGGCACCCCAACCGATGCCGGAGTCATGCCTGCTTACCTCTGAGCTGGAGAAGACCAATGAGGCCTATGCCCTCGCAAAAATCTCCGGCCTGAAATATTGCGAGTATCTCAACCGCCAGTATGGAACAGACTACATCTCGGTGATGCCGACAAACCTCTATGGTCCCAACGACAATTACCATCCGGAGCATTCGCATGTGCTTCCGGCTCTCATACGTCGTTTCCACGAGGCGAAGGAGCAAGGTCTGACAGAGGTGACATGCTGGGGCGATGGCTCCCCACTCCGCGAGTTCCTATACGTGGACGACTTGGCAAACCTCTGCGTTTTCCTGATGAACAATTACTCTGGCAACGAGACAGTGAATGCCGGTACCGGCAAGGAACTCACCATCAAGGAACTTACCGAACTTGTTGCCTCCATAGTAGGCTACGAAGGAAAAATCCTCTGGGACACGACCCGCCCCAACGGCACTCCCCGCAAATTGTTGGACGTTAGCAAAGCCACCAACTTAGGCTGGACCTACAAGACGGAGCTCCCCGAAGGCATCCGCCTCTCCTACGAAGACTTCCTCCACAACCCTATGCGCGCGGAGCGATAACTAAGGTTGACTCTCATAGAAATCCAACATTTGGTAGGTATGTTCTCCAATGGAAAAATTCCAATTTTTTGAACGTATCTTGGCATTATATTGAGTCAATATTTCTGGATTTTTCAAAATTAATATGAGCAACTGCTTAAGTTCCTCCGGAGAATCAAAAATCATATCAGGCTCATAATTTGCAACTATATCTTTGATTCCTACCCTATCGGAAACTATCACCGGACGCCCATGGGCCAGAGCCTCCAGACCCACTAAACTAAACGTCTCGTAGAGCTTCGATGGTATGATAAGGCAATCCAGTCCATTCATGACGCTGGAGATCTCTGAGTACTTATAAGGAGGTTGATACAATATGGCACTGCATTCCGGATCAGTGCCAACCCTATCTCCCACATAAGCCATTAGTCTGAAGCCCTCGTATCCTTCTGCCATGAGTTCAGTAAGTGCCTTCTTAAGCATAGGAAACCCTTTGTATTCACTGTGATTGCCTACAAAACCGAAGGTAATACTCTTTGAAATAGATAAGGGTTGCCTATTGTCTGTTATGCCTTCAGTAATGACTGGCATGACAGCACCCTGCGCAAACGGGACAAATTTCTTGAATAGCTGCTCGGTCTGTCGGCTATTGAAATGAAATTTGTCTACCAACTTGAAATAATCCTTGTAGTAGGCTATGAGTTTTTCGTATTCTCCCACTCTTTCCTTACTTACTTCGGGCAGTTGAGTGTCAACTGGTGAAGCTGCCTTTGAGGCAACTTTCGGCTGCTTAAGAATTTTAAAGGCCCCGGCTTTCTTAAGCTTGTGATAGATAGAAGAATTGGCAAGCCTTAAAAACATATCGGAAGGCTCTCTGAGATTGCAAACAGCACATCTGGCAGGGTCTACGTTGTGGCACAATTCCCTTTTTGGATTTATGAAATCATAATGAAGGCAAATTCCATGAAAATCGTGGGTAGTATAGACTATCCTCACTCCCAACCCCTTGACAAACTCCACAATCTTAGAATGCATACCCATCAAGGTATGAAGATGCATCACTGTAATCCCGTGATTCTCTATAAAACGCCGGATATTGTCATAATCAATTCTAATGTCCCTATGCTGCTTTTCAGGATCGCCTGTTCCGTATATCAATGTTGGCGTAAGGGGATTCCTAAGCTCAAATACTTCGACACTTCCCAGCGCTCCTTTCTTCTTTATTTTCGCGGTATTTCCCCGGAAAAGGGTGTCGCCTGAAATCAGAACCAATACTTCCTCAGTTCTGGCCTGCTCCATAATAAGACTATATGCATAGTGCACGCTTCCCCCATTCCGAGTGGGGGGTAAACCAATCGTATAGTGAAGTATTGCCATCTGTCACCTGTTTTTTCTTCTGTTTTTACAACAATAATTTCGTAAAGAAAACTCTCAAAATCATCGAAGCTAACTGCAAAATTACTAAAAAAATCTCTGAGTGCCAAAAACTGCGTAGAGAAACATCAAAAAAACTTTGGATTTAACCGTCAAAATTTCCACATGTCATCTTTTTTTCTTAAATTTGCAGAGAATTAACAAAAGCGCTTCACCCCATCATGCATCAACTGACAAGATGGGAAGGAAAAGTGTATAGTCAAACTGCAATCTTTTTCACTACAAAAATATTTATAATCAACTATAAACCACCTATATCCCAATCCCATTATTCTATTGAATGTCGAATGTCTCTTGCTATTCGGCCACATATTTTGTGCACTTTTTTCTGAGCATTAACACCCTGACTAACTCCCAACTATGCAAACAAAAGGTATTCTAAAATTCACACGGAGGTGTGTCACATGGATGAAAAGGATATTTCTTAAGACACCATCTTCCGGCTCACCCTTTACAAATCAATTGCTCGACCTCGATGCCGCGAACATGAAGATCAGAGACCTCCTTGAAAAGGATGGAGGAGTCATGGTAGCCCGATACGGCAACACTGAAATGCTGATTGTCGCAAATTATTTAGGCATAAAAAGCAAAGCACATCCTCTCAGATATATCACCGGAAAGCAGGAAGCATGGTGGTGGGACGACGCCAACGTCCAGCTAATGGACAATGCTGGCTTTTTCCATAAAGATTCAGGCAATCTCTCTAAATTTGCCGAATTGATTATACAGGACACCAAAGACATTGATTTATTGGGGAGCTGGGTGAAAGAGGAAAAATATTTTGCCGACGAGCTCAAGAGTGTGCCAAAGACCAGGCTGCAATTTTTGGAGCCCTATTTCAGCAAAAATCCTTGGACTGCCTCGCTGAAAGGGAAAAAAGTTCTTGTCGTGCATCCCTTTGCAAAAAGCATAGAGTCACAATATGCCCAACGCGAACTTCTATTCTCCAATCCAGCTGTACTTCCCGAGTTTGCGTCATTGAAAGTCATACCTGCCGTGCAGAGCATCGGCAAAGGCGACGACAGATTCTCCAATTGGTTTGAAGCCCTGGATTGGATGAAAAGCGAAATAGACCAATCAGACTACGACGTTTGTCTGATTGGTTGTGGAGCTTACGGATTTCCATTGGCAGCGCATGTCAAACGCCAGGGTAAGAAAGCCGTTCATCTGGGGGGTGCACTCCAATTGTTGTTTGGAATAAGAGGAAGAAGATGGGATGGCATGAATTATGGCGTGAATGTCGGATTCAAACAAGGCCAATATGCCTCACTCCCTAATGGTCACTGGATAAGGCCAACTGCAGATGAGAGGCCTGCGACGGCAGGAAAGGTAGAAAATGCTTGTTACTGGTAGAAAAAATTTCCAAAAGTGTCTACAGCTTCACGAGTCATAAAAAATACCGGGTTTCTATACATCCGTATAGCAATCACGATGATTGTGGCATTCTGGACCACGCGTATCATCCTGAATGCTTTGGGAGAAGATGATTTCGGTGTTTACTCAGCTGTGGGTGGATTAGCTGGAATGCTTGCGTTCCTTAACGCCTCTCTCTCAGGAGCTACCCAGCGCTTCATCAATCTTTCAGAAGCAAAAGGAGATGAAGAAGGGAAGAAGATAATATTTAACAATAGTCTTATCCTACATGCTTTTTTGGCTACAGTGCTGATAGTTTTGCTCATCATTATAGGAATTTTTGCATTCTTATTTATTCTCAACATTCCACCTCAAAGCTACCTGACGGCAAAATACGTCTATGGATTCTTGATTGTGTCTACTGCCATCAGCGTTCTGAATGTACCATATGAGGCAGAAATCAATGCCCATGAGGAAATGGGAATATATGCGGTGGTCGGCATCACTGATGCTGCACTAAAACTCATCATAGCATTCTCCGTAAAGTATGCAGATGCCAACAAACTACTACTATATAGCATTTTGATGACAGTGGTGCCTATGGTGACGCTATGCGTACTT
Organism: uncultured Sangeribacter sp.; assembly: GCA_964537745.1. Classification (GTDB taxonomy): domain Bacteria; phylum Bacteroidota; class Bacteroidia; order Bacteroidales; family Muribaculaceae; genus Lepagella. Next base: position 8,211 of record CAZIAX010000043.1, on the reverse strand, counting down.
GCTACGTATTGCCACCATCACTATCCTGAATGTAAGATACATCCCTCTAAGTATTTTCGGAAGGGCTCCATCAAGAGTCTGGCAGGATTTGCAGGATGGAATTTTGTCAATACCACATCAAGCGTTGTGACCCAAAGTGGATTCAACCTTGTAATCAACCACTTCTTTGGAGTTCTTCTGAATACGGCACAAGGCATCACCCATCAGGTTGGTAGCGCGCTGATGAATCTCTCCTCCAACGTAGAGAAGGCTATAAATCCAATTATTGTCAAGCGTGAAGGAGCTAATCAACGAAGAAGTATGATTTATGTGTCTCTCATGGGATGCAGGATGACATTCTTCATATTCTCTTTCTTCGCACTGTTTGTAGTCTCCGAAATGACCCCGATTCTCACTCTGTGGCTCAAGGATGTGCCTAAATGGACTGTAATTTTCTGTCAGCTTCAACTTATAAGGGTCGCCCTTGAACTCCTCACCCGTGGAGTGCATCTGGCAATCATGGCGCAAGGCAACATAAAGATGTATAGTATCGTGCGCTCGGTGGTCAATATTCTACCACTCATTCTCACCATTTGGGCATTCTATGCAGGACTAGCACCTTACTGGATGTATGTCATATGGATAATCTGCTGGAGCATACTCGGTGGTATCATCTCTCTCATATTTGCAAAGCGTAACATAGGCCTTACCTACCACACCTACATCAATGAAGTGTTGCTTCCTTCCATAAAGTCTATCCTGCCAGCTATCCTTATCATTGTCGCCTGCAAGATCCTGTGCGAAAGTAATGCAGTCGATTTGGTATCCACGGTTATAGCGGATTTTGTATTTCTTATTTTATCATACAGATATCTTTTCACAACCCCGGAGAGAAATGAACTGCACCGACTTCTGCAGTGTCTCCGGAAGCATTGAGCTAAACAATGTGGACCATATTTAAAATACTTAATTTCTTTTGGCTTATGACCGCTACGGCCATATGGCCAATGTCTCTCTATAATCAAGGGCCGATCCTTTTGGTAGTCGATGCGCTCTTGATGATCGTGTTGTCATTTCTTCCTATCAAGATCAATCTCAATCTAAAGCTGGCGTTTATCGTTGTATCGATACTTGCCTTGGTGTTTTGGGCTATCTACATCAATGGGCCAGTCTATGGAGCCATAACAATACTACAATTTCTGATTGTATTGATATTGATACAGCTGCCATTTGAATATCTGAAAGATCTGCTCAATTTCACAGTAAAGTGGTTTGCAATAATGCTCATTCCATCATTACTTATCTATTGGGCTCTATTTTTTGTGGATCTTCCTTCCTTTGGCACCTTCGTACATCCAGTCTATGTGCCATTTGATAATTATATTTTCTACATCCGGACCACATGGGACAATCAAGTGTTTCCTCGATTCAACGCCTTTCTTCTTGAACCGGGGCATTTGGCCCTGTTATGTACATTCCTGACTATTGCTTGCAGATACCGTTTCAAAGAAAACAAATGGCTTCTCATTTTGGCCATAAGCACCGTCTTCTCCTTCTCACTTGCAGGATATCTCCTCTACATCATTGGGTATGTGCTACTTAAAGTCAATTCAGCCATCAAAGGCATCGCCGTGGCGATCGGACTGGCGGTAGCCGCCACCGCTGCCATCGGATTAGGAGGGGGTGAGAATGCACTCAACAAGCTTATCCTTGAACGTCTTGAGCGTGACGAACATGCTGGAATCAAAGGAAACAACCGTTTTACTGATAGCACAGACTTTATCTACCAACAGTCTTTTGAAAAAGGCAAAGCCTGGACCGGTGTGCAGAATACTACTAATATGGAAAATGTCAAAGGTGCCGGCTACAAGATCTACATAATAAAAAACGGCTTTATAGGCATCCTTCTCTCCCTGCTATTCTATATTCTTGTGATTCCTTCTCAGCCTGATTATAGATACACAATAAGCTATCTTATAGTTCTTTCTCTATGCTTCATTCAGCGATCTGCGCCTGAAATGTATCATTGGCTGTTTCCTTACGTCACTGGGATATACCTTGCCAAATATGAGAAAGAAAAGCGGCTTAACTCCTTGTCGGCCGATTTAGAAGAATAGAATATGAAAAGAAAGACAATAATTTTTATACTTTTCAGCCCCCTCTACCTCTTTTTTCTACTTCGAGGCATCAAAAGACTTCGTCAGGAAGTAGAGGCGTGGATGAAAGTGATCCCTCTTCCAGACAGAGGCAACACTTATCTCAACTCTCTTGAATTGATGAGTCGTATGCCGGAATTCAGGACCCTGCTCTATTACAGGTACCACATCAATGAATTCAACCCCATCCGCCTTATATACCCCGGACAAATGATGTCAATCAGCTGCCAGCAGGTAGGAGAAGGACTTGTGATACAACATGGGTTTGGGACCCGAATCGGATGTGCGAAGATGGGACGTAACTGCCAAGTATGGCAAGGGGTGACAATTGGCAAAACCCGGAGCGGACTCGACCAACCGCGTCCTGTAATTGGCAATAACGTAAAGATCTATGCCAATTCCCTTGTGCTTGGAGGAATCACAGTAGGAGACAACGCAATAATCGGAGCAGCCTCAGTAGTGCTAAAGACAGTACCACCCAACTGTACGGTAGTAGGAAATCCCGCTCGGATTGTTAAACAACAAAATTCACCCGACTGATACAATAAAAGAAGGCTTTTTAGCATTATTATTAAGAAGAGGTGTCGCCAACCGACATTGGCGTCAGATCTTGATTAAGCGCATCCGACGATGCCTAATCCGTCGATTCAATAAAAGAAATGACAAAAGTCGCGATTATCGGCACCCAAGGTGTCCCTGCAAAATATGGAGGCTTTGAAAGCCTCGTGGAGAATCTTCTGGGCGAGAACTGCCCGGAAGATGTTGAGTATACTGTCTTCTGCTCCGGTATTGATATGCCGGAGCGGTTATCACATTATAAAGGCGCCACATTAAAATATGTACCGTTAAAAGCAAATGGAGCCCAATCTGTGCCTTACGATATTTTTTCTTTCTGCAAGGTGCTCAACGGATATGATGTAATCCTCGTGCTTGGAGTGTCTGGCTGCCTATTCCTGCCGATATTTCACATGCTGAATTCAAAGAAACTCATCATCAACATAGATGGGATGGAATATAAGCGCGACAAGTGGGGGAAATTTGCAAAAAAGGTACTCAAGAAGTCAGAGGCAATGGCTGTGAAATATGCCGATGTTGTCATTACTGACAATAAGGCTATCCAAGATTATGTGGCTGATGAATATGGCAAACAGTCTAAGTTGATTGCTTATGGAGGCGACCATGTCATGAGAAATCTTACCGAAGATTTTGTAAAGGCCACTCTGCAGAAATATGGATTAAGGAAGAAAGACTACGCAATTGCAGTTTGCCGCATAGAGCCTGAGAATAACTGCGATATGGTGCTGGAGGCCTTTTCTAAGTCCGACAAAAATTTGGTATACATTGGCAATTGGGGGCACAGTGCTTATTCTCAGGAATTACGCAGCAAATACTCCGGACATTCCAACATCAAGATGCTTGATGCCATCTACGATCTCGACGTCTTATATGCACTCAGAGACAATGCCGAGCTGTACGTACATGGCCATAGCGCCGGCGGCACAAATCCATCTCTCGTAGAAGCAATGTTTTTTGGCATTCCTATCATCTCTTTCGACGTTGTCTTCAATCGCGCTACGACCAGAGACGAAGCCTATTATTTTAAGAATGCCGACGAACTGCGCAAGATTATCTTGCGCCCGGATCTTGATGGCTCTAAGATGAAGGAAATCGCAGAAAAGCAATATACTTGGAGGACTATCTCAGCACAATACGCTCAATTGTATAAGTGACCTAAAGATATGACATCATGAAAGGCATAGTACTCGCAGGCGGCTCCGGCACACGTCTCTACCCTATCACAAAAGGAGTGAGCAAGCAACTCCTACCCATCTTTGACAAACCGATGATCTTCTATCCCGTCTCAACCCTCATGCAGGCTGGAATAAGGGATATTCTTATTATATCCACACCAGAAGATCTTCCGGCTTTCCGTCGCCTTCTCGGTGATGGCAGTGACTACGGGGTAAGATTCTCCTATGCCGAGCAGCCGAGTCCCGATGGGCTCGCACAGGCCTTTATCATTGGCAAAGACTTCATTGGCGATGACTCTGTCTGCCTTGTGCTTGGTGATAACATTTTTCATGGTCCAAATTTTGAATACGTCCTTAAAGAAGCTGTGATGGATGCTGAGAAGAACGGGAATGCCACGGTCTTCGGGTATTGGGTTAAGGATCCTGAAAGATACGGAGTAGCTGAGTTCAATCATGAGGGGCATTGTCTCTCTATCGAAGAGAAGCCTAAGAATCCAAAATCAAACTATGCTGTCGTAGGATTGTATTTTTATCCTAACAAGGTAGTCGAAATAGCCCAACATATCAAGCCCTCGGCAAGAGGCGAACTGGAAATCACGACTGTAAACCAAGAATTTCTCACCGATGGTATCCTTAAGGTACAGACTCTTCCCCGTGGATTTGCCTGGCTTGACACCGGAACTCACGATTCGCTGGCCGAAGCATCCATATATGTGGAGGTATTGGAGAAGCGCCAGGGCCTCAAGATTGCTTGCCTTGAAGGAATTGCCTACGATCAAGGATGGATATCAAAAGAAAAGCTGATTGAGCTCGCAAAGCCGATGCTTAAGAACCAATATGGTCAATATCTGATGAAATTAGCAGAAGATGAAAGTAATAGACACTGAAATAGAAGGACTCAAGATTCTTGAGCCAAAAGTCTTCTCGGATGCCCGCGGTTATTTCTTTGAGTCTTATTCAAAGAAAATATTCGACAAGGAAGTGGCAGTCGTGGATTTCGTTCAAGACAATGAGTCCTGCTCCTCTTTCGGGGTAATTAGAGGTCTCCATTTTCAACGCCCACCTTTCGCACAGGCAAAACTTGTAAGATGCGTCCGTGGGGCAGTGCTTGATGTCGCTGTGGATATCCGACAAAACTCCCCCACATATGGACAGCATGTGGCTGTAGAATTGACCGAAGAAAACCATCGACAATTTTTTATTCCACATGGATTCGCCCACGGGTTTGCTGTACTGAGTGAGGATGCCATTTTTCAATACAAATGTGATAACTATTACAATCCTCAATGCGATGGTGGGATTTCTCTCTTTGACTCAACACTCCACATCGACTGGAGGATTGATCTAAACAAGGCTATTATTTCAGAAAAAGATCTCCATCATCCTTCTATCAAGGATTTCGATTCACCATTCCTATTTTGAATCGTTGATATGTCTACGACGAAAGAAATCAAGGGGTTGTTTGTGACCCACTATAGGGAGCTGTATGGAGCAAATAAATCCCTGCTGCAATTAATGCTTGAATTAAGGGAAAAAGGGATCAGGCCAACAGTTCTACTTCCTAACAGAGCTGCCAACACGACTAATGATATTGTGGAAGAGCTCTCCCGTCATGGCATACCTTTCATTGAGACTTCCATTAGAATAGACAAACACCGTGATTGGAAAAAAGTCGTTGCCAATTATATCCTTGCCTCGTTGGAATGGCGTAAGGCCTATGAGGCCGTCAAAAGACTCAACTTCGATTTCGTCCATTCAAATTCAAGCGTGATGAGCACCGGCTCTTACATCGCCCACAAAACCGGGAAGCCACATATATGGCATCTCAGGGAATTCGGATGTGATGATTACGGAGTCAGAACCCCATTTGGAAAATGGTTTCAAAGATTTATTTATGCTGGAGACAATACTTTTATAGCCATATCTGAAAATATCCGGAAGCACTACAGTAAATATATAGATCATAAAAAAATCAGACGTATTTACAACGGAATACCAATTCTTACAGCCTCCCCACGACTCATCAGCAACGATCGTGTGGAAATATGCATTGTAGGATTCGTAAGGCCTGAGAAAGGCCAGATGGAACTCTTGATGGCTTCTGATCTGCTCGTCAATCAAAGAGGAATACGGGATTTCCACATTACTATAGTAGGAGAAGGCGACGAAAGATACATGGAAGAAATTCGAGCATTCATCACAAGACACAATCTATCTGACTTTATCACTCTGGCAGGCCGACGCGATAATGTGGCTCAACTTCTTTCTAAAATGGATATTGGCGTGATGGCCTCCACTCGTGAGGCTTTCGGAAGGGTAACTGTAGAATACATGATGGCTGGAGTTGCAGTCGTGGCTTCTGATGGTGGCGCTAATATGGAAATAATCGATAATGGGCATACAGGCATGATTTATCCCAGTGGCGACATCTCAGCGCTTACTGATAGTCTTGAAACTCTCATCATCAATCCTCAGGTTCGAGATAGACTGGCAGAGGAGGGGAAAAAGCACGCACTTGCCAATTTCTCTTCGAAAGCAAATAGTCATGCTGTTTTTTCACTTTATCAAGAAATACTGAAAATACAATGAAGATTTCTGTAGTGACAGTAAGCTATAATGCCATTGATTTGATTGAAGACACCATCAAGTCAGTTGCTGCTCAGACATATCCAGATGTAGAGTATATCGTCATCGACGGAGCATCTAAAGACGGCACAAAGGAATTGATCAACCGACACTCAGAAAAAATATCATACTGGGTAAGCGAGCCAGACAAAGGAATATATGATGCCATGAATAAAGGCATCCAAGCCGCTACAGGAGAGTATATTATTTTCATGAATGCAGGCGATAAGTTTACGGACAGCAAGGTGATTGAAAAAATCGTCCCCTACCTCGGTAAGGATATCATCGTCTCTGGCCATTGGAGGAGATGCTACTCCGATGGAAGAAAGAAATATGCTTCACCTAAACCATTGGACCATCTGAGAACAGAAATGCCTTTATGCCACCAAGCCACTTTCATTAATCTTTCCTATCACAAAGCTCATCGTTTTGACACTTCTTTCAGATTCAGCGCAGATTACGACTTTTTCTACCGGGCTTGGAAACAGGGTGCCTGCTTTAGATTCGTTGATGTGGTTGTAGCAGATTTCCTTGAGGCTCAAGGTACATCGACAGAAAACATTATTGGCTCCGTGATGGAGAGGGCGAAAGTCTGGAAAAATGAGTCTCATATTTTTTCCCGAAAGTTAATTCTCATAGCTCAGATAATGAGGATAAAGAGTATTAAATTTGCAAAAAAGCTTTTGAAAAAATGAATATATTGATAACCGGTGCAAACGGCCAGCTTGGCAATTGCATGCGCAATGCTTCAAAAGATTCTAACGACAACTACATCTTCACCGATGTGGCCGAACTTGATATCACCGATGCTGAAGCTGTGGCTAAAGCAGTTAAAGAGCATGATATCAATCTGATTGTCAATTGCGCTGCATACACCAACGTGGATAAGGCAGAATCTGATGCCGACTTTGCCGAAGTGCTCAACGCAAAGTCTGTACGCAATCTTGCTGATGCGGTCAAAGCCAACGATGGCACACTGATTCATATCTCAACTGACTATGTATTTGGCGGGTCGCTCGGCAACACGCCGCGCACGGAGAAGGAACCTGCCAATCCCACAGGTGTATATGGTGTCACCAAACTACATGGCGAGCAGCAGATTGCCGAGTCGGGAGTCAAGGCGCTCATCTTCCGCACTGCTTGGCTATATTCGGAATACGGCAAGAACTTCGTCAAGACCATGCTCAATCTCACTTCCACAAAACCTGAACTGAAGGTGGTCTTCGACCAAGTGGGAACTCCGACTTATGCCCAAGACCTTGCAGATACAATTTTCGACATTATCGAAAATAGGAAATACGAGGGGAATGAGGGTATCTACCATTATTCCAATGAAGGAGTATGTTCATGGTATGACTTCACCAAGATGATAGCTGAGATAGCTGGCAACCACGGTTGCGACATTCAGCCTTGCCATAGCAACGAGTTCCCATCTCCCGTAACTCGACCATCATACTCCGTCCTTGACAAGACCAAAGTAAAGGAGACTTTTGGCATCATGGTGCCGTATTGGACCGACTCCCTCAAAAAGTGTATCAAAAACCTCTCAAAATAATTTATCATTCATAATTAATCATTTATCATTATGAAGCGTAATATCCTCATCACAGGCGGGGCCGGTTTTATAGGCTCCCATGTTGTCCGTCTCTTCGTCAACAAATATCCCGACTATCATATCGTCAACCTCGACAAACTGACTT
>CAZIAX010000042.1:0-15312 GCA_964537745.1 uncultured Sangeribacter sp. | reverse complement strand
GGTACTGCGAAAGCGGGAGAGTAGGTAATCGCCGCCTTACGAAAGCCTAATCCGAGAGGGTTAGGCTTTTTTTGTGCCTTGTCACGCCGATGGTGGTTGTATCTTTGGGAAAGCGGGAGAACAGGTAACCGCCGCCTTACGAAGCCGAGTCTTAACCGACTCGGCTTTTTTGAATACAATAATGTCAAACCTTGTAACGCCGATGGTAATCGTATGAAATTTCACGAGTTAATGCAATTTTTTTTGCCGCTATATGACATTTAGTAACATAAATGTTACCTTTGGTGTATTTGAGTCTGTTAGACCATTCTGTTTCTATTGAATATGTATTCTCTTTATATTGCTTTCAAAAAAATTGAAATTTTTTTTTATCTTTTGTGAACTTTATATTTCTATTGGTGTTTTACTTACGAAGCTTAGAACTAAAAGAGGCTTTGAGAAATAACTAAAATACTTTTTACCTTTTAATCTTATCAAAACTATGGCACAGAACACAGCGCCCCTCCAGGGCATCAAAGTCGTAGACTTTACCGAAGTACAATCGGGCCCATCTTGTACTCAAATGCTCGCCTGGCTTGGCGCAGACGTAATAAAGATTGAACGTCCCGGTGTCGGCGACGCAACACGTAAAGAACTTCAGTTCAACCCTGATCTCCCCAGCTACTATTTCCTTCAGCTCAACAGCGACAAGAAGTCTCTTGCGCTTGACGCAAAGACTCCTGACGGAAAGGAAATCCTCACAAAGCTTATCAAGGAATGTGATATCTTCGTAGAAAACCTTCACCCGGGTGCAATGGACAAACTCGGTTTTAGCTGGGAAGCCGTTCACGCACTTAATCCTAAGTGTATCTACGGTACTATCAAGGGTTTCCCTCTTTCATCTAAATATAAAGACCTTAAGGCATACGAGCCTATCGCACAGGTGACAGCAGCTGCAGCAACAACCACTGGTTGGTTTGATGGCGAATATAACATCCCTACTCAGAGTGGTGCTGCACTTGGAGACTCCAATACAGGTATGCATCTTCTTATTGGTCTTCTCGCCGCTCTTCAGCAGCGCAACAAGACAGGAGAAGGCGTTTACGTATACCAGTCAATGCACAATGCATGTCTTAACCTTTGCCGTATCAAGACTCGTGACCAGCTCACTCTCGACAAGATCGGATATCTTACCCAGTTCCCGCAGTATCCTAACGGTCAATTTGGTGACTGTGTACCTCGTGCAGGTAACATCGAAGGTGGTGGCGTTCTTGGATGGACTTACAAATGTAAGCCGGCAGGTGGCTATGACTCAGAAAAGGATGCCAACAACTACGTATATATCATCCTTCAAAGAGGCGCAAAGGACTTCGAGCTCGCTTGCAAGGGCTTAGGTTTCGAAGATTGGTTGACCAATCCAGACTTCAACACAGCTGATGCACGTGACCGTCACAAACAGGAAATCTATAAGAGAATCGGTGAATGGACAGCTGACAAGACCAAATATGAGGTCGTTGAAATCCTTTCTAAGTACGGTGTACCAGTAGGTCCTGTATTGTCGACTAAGGAAATCATGACAGATGAGAGTCTCTATGATGGCAACACACTCGTCCGCATCAACCAGGGTGGAGAGATCGGTGAATTCGTAACGGTTGGTGTTCCGTTCACTATGAGCAACTATCAGCCTACTTACGGACCATGTCCTACACTTGGAGGCAACACCGAGGAGATCCTTAACTCACTCGGCTACACCGCAGAGCAACAGGCAGCAATGAAGGCAAACGGCACAACAGCTCCGATGCCCAAACCAGCAGCAGCTCCGGCAAAATAATAGAAATCACTTAAATCAGGTCTTTAAGGGTTTCCCTTAAGGACCTGAATTTTTAAAAAGCAATTCTAACTATAACCTATAAAAAATTTATTCTGATATTATGGAAAATACAGCAACAAAACCGGCAGAGACAACTGCTCCCAAGTTTCCTGAGCAGGTGACCGGTATGTATATATTGGCAGAAAGCCTCAAGCGTCTCGGACTTATGGATGTGTATGGCTTGGTCGGCATTCCGGTCACAGAAGCAGCATATGCCATGCAAAAGATCGGCATGAACTATTATGGTTTCCGTTTTGAGCAGCAGGCCGGTATGGCTGCCGCAACACACGGATATCTCACTAAGCAGCCTGGTGTGCTTCTGACAGTATCTTCACTTGGATTCATGAATGGCTTGACAGCCACAGCCAATGCAACTGTCAACTGCTATCCTATGATTCAGATCTCAGGTGCTTCCGATCCTACAATGGTGGATATGAATATGGGTACATACGAGCAGCTCGACCAGCTTAATACAGCTCGTCCACTTGTGAAGGCTGCTTTCCGTTGCTCACACGCTAAAGACATCCCATCAGCTGTAGCCCGTGCATATCGCGCAGCAGTAAGCGGACGCCCCGGTGGAGTCTATATTGATATGACAACTCCAGCACTTGGCGAAATCATGGATGCATCAGAAGCTGAAAAGCTCTTCTATACTCCAGTAGACATCGCTTCTCCTGTAGCTCCGACTCAGTCAGCCGTAGACCGTGCAGTAGAGATTCTTACTTCTGCAAAGCGTCCTGCAATCCTTCTTGGTAAGGGAGCAGCATACGCACAGGTTGACGACAAGATCAAGACTCTTATCGAGACCTACAAGATTCCTTATCTTTCAATGTCAATGGCAAAGGGCCTTATGCCAGATAATGGCGAGCTGAGCGCATTGAGCTGCCGAAGCACAATCATGGAGAAGGCAGATGTTGTAATGGTGATAGGAGCCCGAATCAACTGGATGCTTTCATTCGGCCGCGGAAAGTGGAATCCTGAGATGAAATTTATCCAGCTCGATGTTGAGCCAGAGGAAATCGACCGCAATGTTCCTATCGCTGCTCCGGTAGTGGGCGATATGGGAGAATCACTAGATATGATTCTCGCTGCAATGAAGGGCAAGACAATGTCGGCTGACCCGCAGTGGGTTGCAGCTCTTCAGGCAGAGTCTAAGGAAAAGAATGCTAAGTTTGCTACCCGCTTGAGCGATGCATCCAAACTTATGCCTATGAACCACTGGTCGGCACTGTCAGCAGTGAAACCTGTATTGGAATCCAATCCTGACGTAATCCTTATCAACGAAGGTGCCAATACACTCGATGATACACGAGACTCCGTCGATATGTTCTTGCCACGTCATCGTGTAGACTGTGCAACATGGTCAATCATGGGTATGGGTATGGGCTCTGCAATCGGTGCAGCTGTCGCAACAGGCAAGAAAGTAGTCGCAGTAGAAGGTGACTCAGCATTTGGATTCTCAGGCATGGACTTCGCTACCATCTGCCGCTACAAACTCCCGGTGACAGTAGTGATCTTCAACAATGGCGGTATCTACAACGGTATCGGTGTCAACCCATCAGGTGGCGATGCACCTGCTCCTACTACTCTTGATATCAACGCTAAGTATAACCTTATCGGTGAGGCCTTTGGTGCCAACAACTATAGAGTTGACAATCCAGCCGACCTCAAGAAGGCCCTTGAAGAAGCAATCGCTTCAGGCAAGCCTTGCTTGATAGATGTTCAGCTCGCCGACAATGCAGGTAAGGAAAGTGGACACATTGGATATCTGAATCCTACTCCGCTAATAGAATATACAGTGTGATATATAATTGAAAATTGAGAATTAACTTCAATTCAAGTTCAACGAATAGCCTCTCCGAGGCTACTGAGATAAAGTCTGGGACCCCAGGCTTCAGCCTGGGGTTTCTACATAATCATCAGTTCTCCGACCTGAATCAATTCAAATACAGATAATCGTAAATTGGATTTATCTCAGATTTTAAATAAAAAAAATTAATCTTATAAAAACATTCTACTATGGATATATCACACGTTATTCTATATGCCATTGTGCCTATCATAGTGGTTATGCTGGCAGGTTTTATTGCCGGAAAGAAAGGAGCGTTCAATGGAGAAGACTCCAAGAAATTCAACAAAGTAGTGCTTGACTTCGCATTGCCAGCCGCATTGTTCGTGTCGATTGTGCAGGCAACCCGCGAGGATCTTGTCAAGGATATCAAACTGACAATCGTGTCTACTATAGGTATCATGGCCTGTTTCATGATAGTCTATTTCGTATTCAAATATTGTTTTAAGAAGAACACCGGAGCAGATGCAGCCGTATCAGCCTTGATCAGCGGATCACCGACAATCGGATTCCTTGGTTTTGCGGTGTTGGAGCCTATCTTCGGAACAACTCCTGCCGTAGCACTTGTGGTAGCGATCGTAGGTATTGTGGTAAATGCAATTGGTATTCCAGTCGGTCTTTCATTGATGAATGCATCTTTGGAGAAGCAGAATCCGGGAGCCAACCAAAAGAAAGAGAGTGCATGGAAACCAGTGATTCATGCATTGGAGCAGCCTGTAGCATGGGCACCTATCTTGGCAGTGATTTGGGTAGTTGTCGGAATTCCATGGCCTAAGGAGCTCAGTCCTTCCTTCGACCTTATCGCAAAAGCAAACGCATCAATGGCCGTCTTCTCAGCAGGTATCACCCTTTCAGCCATCAAGATTCAGATTAACTGGCAGGCAGTGCTTGGTTCAATCATGAAGATGATCATGATGCCGGCAGTGGTATTGATCCTTGGCCTTGTATTCAAGATGGATCCTCTCAACCTTAAGATGCTTGTAGTGGCTGCAGCCCTTCCTCCAGCCTTCTCTGGTATCATTATTGCGGATGAGTATGATACATATGTAGCCACCGGTACGTCATCGTTGACGTTGTCTGTGATACTCTTCATTGGATTCTGTCCACTTTGGATATGGCTTACCAACCTTGCTATCGGAGCATTCTGATAAGTTGATTATAGAAACGAATAGGTCTCATCCCTCAAAAGGGGATGGGACTTATTATTTTATGTTAAAATAGTGGGAATGTCAAGTTTTTTTTGTAATTTTGTCGCCTATTATGCGACGATTTTTCTTAATATTGTTTGCGTTCTCGGTTCTCGCCCTGATGCTGGCCCAGCCATCAATGCGCCAGCGGGAGGGAAGCGTGTCTGTATCCGCCCCAGAACAAGACGGGGCGGACGAGCCGCAAATGCCTGAAATCTTAGCAACTAACCTTGGCGGAAACGACACTCTTATCGGAATTGAGCCGATGAATCCTGACAGCTTGAGAACACTTCTTCAAGACAGTCTCATAAGCCGTCGCATTGTCAATGATACCATCGCTCAGATGCTTTCCGACAGGACTTCGATTGGTGGCGACTCCATCTCCGACATTGTGACAGAGGAAATAGAAGACACTGACAGCATAGAAGATGACCGTCAGGGAGTGACTCGCATCAACCGTGAGAAAGTGGACATCGAGAACAGCGTGACTTTTTCTGCTAAAGACTCCATAATCCTTTTAGGCAATAAACTTGCTTTCCTCTATGGTGAAGGAGAAGTGGAATATGGCAATTTCAAGCTGAATGCCGACGAGATAAAGATGGTGATGGACTCCACGACTGTCTATGCCAACGGTAGAGTAGACAGTGTGGGAGAACTTCAAGGAAAGCCGGTATTCCAGGATGGCGGCGACACCTACGAATCAAAGACGATGTCGTATAACTTCAAGAACCAACGAGGCTATATCACCGACATCATCACAGAGCAGGGAGAGGGATATCTTACGGGAGGCCGCGCCAAGAAAATGGCAGACGGGAGTTTCTTCTCAGAAGACGCCATCTACACCACTTGTGACGAGCACGACCATCCGCACTTCTATATAAAACTGACCAAAGGAAAGATACGTCCGGGCAAGGACGTGGTCTCCGGAGCGGCATATATGGTAGTGGCCGACGTTCCCCTACCCATTGCGTTGCCCTTCGGCTACTTCCCCTTCAGTAAGGAATACTCTTCCGGCATCATTTTCCCGACTTTCGGTGATGATTATAACAGAGGTTTTTATGCTCGTAATGGTGGATATTATTTCGCATTCAGCGACTATGTAGACTTGGCTGTGACGGGAGAAATATACACCAAGGGATCGTGGGGTATTACAGGCCGCTCATCATATAAGAAGCGGTATAAATACAATGGTTCGTTCAATATATCGTATCTTATGTCGGTCTATGGAGACAAGGGACTTCCTGACTATTCAAAACAGAAGAACTTCCAGGTAGTATGGAGTCACTCTATGGATACGAAAGCGAATCCCAACATGTCGTTTTCAGCCTCAGTCAACTTCTCGACCTCCGGCTATACTCGCAACGACCTCAATTCTTATTACAACGCCAACTCATTCACCGAGAATACAAAGTCGAGTACAGTCAATATGACGTATCGCTTCCCTGGAACGAAGTGGGCCGCAAGCGCAAGCATGAACATCAGCCAGCGTACACAGGACTCAACATTGGCCGTTAGTTTCCCGAATCTCAACGTCACGCTGAGCCAGGTGGCACCGTTCAAAAGAAAGCGTGCCGCAGGGTCTGAGAAGTGGTATGAGAAGATCAAGCTTAGCTACAGTGGACAGTTTCAGAACTCCTTGACAGCCCAGCAGAACGTCTTCTTCAAGAAAAGTCTCATTAAAGACTGGAGAAACGGTCTCAGGCATTCTGTGCCTGTATCTGCCACCTTCTCCGTATTGAAATACATCAACCTGTCGCCATCTATATCAATGACCGACAGGATGTACACATCCAAGATAAAGAGAGACTGGGACCCGAATAAGTCTGCCGAAGTGCTCGACACCTGCTATGGCTTCTACAACCTTTTCGACTTCTCCGCGTCTCTTTCTGCCGACACCAAGATATATGGCTTCTTCAAGCCAATGAAATTTCTTGGCGATAAGGTGCAGATGATCCGTCACGTGTTGACACCGAGTCTTTCATACAGTTACACTCCTGACTTCAGTGCCCCGATGTGGGGAGTCTACGGCCAATATAACTACGTCAACAATGCCGGAGAGAACATCACGCGCAAATACAACTATTTCCAGCATGGTGTATTCGGTGCTCCCGGACAAGGAATGTCAAGCTCTGTCTCCCTGTCTCTTTCGAACAACCTCGAGATGAAAGTGAAGAGCGACCAGGACTCCACCGGCGTCAAGAAGATATCGCTTATTGAGAATCTCTCACTGAGCCAAAGCTATAACTTCGCTGCCGACTCAATGAACTGGAGTAATCTCAACACCTCCATCCTCCTGCGCTTGACGAAGAGTTTCAATCTAAACCTTAGCGCCACTTGGGACCCGTATACCTACGCGTTGAACTCTGACGGAAAGCCAGTAAGGGTCAACAGGACACGTCTGCAAGCACATAAAGGCTGGTACAAGCTAACATCAACAGGAACCTCCTTCAGCTATACCTTCAACAACAGCACATTCAAGAAGAAAAAGGATACGAAAGATACCACTAAAAGGAATGGCAACTTAGATGAAGACGGAGAGTATGACGACGACGAGGAAAGAAGTCTTGCCGACATGGCGCCGTCACGCAAGAAGAGAGGAGGGGATGGCGAAGAAAAGCAGAACGACGCCGATGGCTACACGCCCTGGGAATGCCCCTGGAGTCTTACCTTCAACTACTCGATCAACTACGGACTTGGAGACTTCAACTACAAGAAGATGGACTACAACGGAAGGTTTACTCAGAACCTCTCCATCTCAGGCAATATACGACCTACGAAGAACTGGAACTTCTCAATGTCGTGCAGCTACGACTTCCAAGCAAAGAAAATCGCGTATATGAACTGCAACATATCACGCGACATGCACTGCTTCACGATGACGTGCTCCATCATACCAGTTGGAGTGTATAAAAGCTTTAATTTCAATGTCGCGGTCAAGTCTTCACTGCTGAGCGACTTGAAATACGACAAGCAATCTTCGCGCCTAAACGGCATCAACTGGTAGGATAGAAAAAGTGGGATTTGAAGATTTTATTTGGAATTTAGCGAAAAGTTTATTAACTTTGTAGAGATTTTACCGAACATGGCCCGACCCCTTCATCGAGTGATCGCGGAGCTACGCGCTAAAATAGAGCAAATGGCTACGCAGCGTGACGCGGCAATAGCTGTGCAAACGTCTAAGACTCAGGAGGCAGAGGAGTTGAAGCGGGAGCTTGATGACTGCCGGCAGCAGTTGCGTGAGGCCCGGATGGAGATAGACTTCCTGACTGTCTCGCACCGACTCGCAGATTCACCCGCTAACCTCATCTCTGCTCGGCGTCGGCTACAACGGTTGATCGCAAAAATAGACAGATGCGTATCTCTCCTCAAGGAAGACGCAGACATCAGCTGATGAAATCAAAAGAGACAAAAATCAATATAGAAGTCAACCTCTACGGAACGCGCTTTTCGGTGGCTGTGCCATTCTCGCAGCAAGACAATGTCAGGGCGACGGAGACGGAGATGAAAGCTTACCTCAAACGCCTGAGGGACACTCATTCCAGGAAGAGCCTTCCTGAATGCATGGCCATGATGGCTTACCACTATGCCTCCGAATATTTCGCACTCAATGCTTTGCATGAGGCGGCGACATCCGAGGCTGAGGATCTTCTCAGGGACACCGCTCAATTGCTGGGCGAGGAGCCTCAGGAATCCGAAGACTGGGAATTCGGAGACTATTGATCCTCTACCGAAAAACTCTCATCAATGATCACACAGCAGGATGCCTTGCAGATTCCTTCCCCCTCGGAGAGGCGGAAGCCTTTTGACGTGTCTGATCTTTATCGTATAAAGCTTGATTATGGCTACAAGATTAAAAATAGATTTTAAATATAACTTATAGAAACATTTATTTTAAGATACAGACATGACAACAGCAATTTGGATCATCATAGCAGTGGCAGCTGCAGCCGCAGGAAATATCCTGGCATCCGCGATGAGCAGGAAGAGCGCCAATAGCAGAGCGCATCTGATCCTGGAAGAAGCAAGGAAGGATGCCGAAGTGATAAAAGACAAGAAAATCATAGAAGCCAAAGAGCAGGAGGTGAAGATACTCGCCGACGCAGAGCGCACTGCCAACTCCAAGATACAGAAGGCCCAGGCCTCTGAAGCACGTGCAAAGCAGCGTGAGATGCAGCTCAATCAGCAGCAAAACGACCTTAACCGCCGTAAGAAAGAACTCGACTCGCAGAAACAGAGTCTCGACACCAGAATAAACAATGCAGAGAACCTTGAGCGCACACTTGATGCAAGACGCGGAGAAGTGGAGCATCTCTACCGCCAGGCACAGGAGCAGCTTGAGCATATCTCTGGCCTTTCCGCCGACGAGGCGCGCGAGCGTCTTATCGAAAGTCTCAAAGACGAGGCAAGGACAGCAGCCCAGGGATATATCAACGATATAATGGATGAGGCCAAACTTACCGCAAATAAGGAGGCCAAGAAGATTGTAATCCAGTCGATACAACGCGTGGCCACAGAAGCCGCTGTAGAAAACTCCGTGACGGTGTTCCATATTGAAAACGATGAGATCAAGGGTCGCATTATCGGACGCGAAGGGCGCAATATCCGCGCTTTGGAAGCGGCCACCGGCATTGAGATTATAGTAGACGACACTCCGGAGGCGATTGTGCTTTCTGGCTTTGACCCTGTGCGTCGCGAGATAGCAAGACTTGCACTGCATCAGCTTGTGCTCGACGGTCGTATCCACCCAGCCCGCATTGAGGAAGTAGTAGCTAAGGTTAGAAAGCAGATTGAAGAGGAAATCAATGAGACAGGCAAACGCACCTGTATCGACCTTGGTATCCATGGCCTGCATCCCGAACTTATCCGTATGGTAGGCAAGATGAAATACCGTTCATCCTATGGACAGAACTTGCTGCAGCATGCGAGAGAGACAGCCAACCTTTGCGCCATCATGGCAGCCGAGCTCGGATTGAATCCCAAGAAAGCCCGCAGGGCTGGTCTTCTCCACGATATAGGTAAGGTGCCTGATGACGACCCCGAAATCCCGCACGCAATCTTTGGCATGAAACTTGCTGAGAAGTTTAAGGAGAAACCTGATATCTGCAATGCAATTGGTGCGCACCACGATGAAGTGGAGATGACCAGTCTTCTCTCACCGATAGTTCAGGTGTGTGACGCAATTTCCGGAGCGCGTCCGGGTGCCCGACGTGAGATAGTGGAGGCTTATATCAAGCGTCTCAACGATCTTGAGCAGCTCGCACTGTCGTACCCCGGCGTCATCAAGACCTACGCTATCCAGGCCGGACGTGAACTTCGCGTCATAGTAGGCGCCGACAAGATTTCAGACCAGGAAATCGACAGTCTATCGGCCAACATTGCCAAGAAAATTCAGGATGAACTTACATATCCAGGCCAGGTG
The DNA here is from genome assembly GCA_964537745.1 of uncultured Sangeribacter sp. Classification (GTDB taxonomy): domain Bacteria; phylum Bacteroidota; class Bacteroidia; order Bacteroidales; family Muribaculaceae; genus Lepagella. The sequence continues at coordinate 5,008 of CAZIAX010000042.1, read as the reverse complement.
AAGATCACTGTCATCCGCGAGACACGCGCCGTGGCCTACGCCAAATAAACGGGAAGCGAGCCTATGGATGAAAAAGAAAAGACACCGATACCCGACTGCACCCAATGTGCCGGCTGCGACAGCTCCAACGGATGCGGAGGTTGCTCCTCCGCCGGTCAGGAAGCAGAAGGAGGGTGCGAAGGTTGCGCAAGTCATAAGGTGATGGGCTGGCGCCGCGAGCCACGCGGCAAGCTCTACGCCACCAACTGGCTTGGTGACATATCGACAGGGGCCGACTTCCCTGCGGTGCAGGTTCAGTTTAAGAATACCCGTGCAGGATTTTACCTTAATCCCTCCAAGCTGAGCCTTGAGATAGGCGACACTGTGGCAGTGGAAGCTGCCAACGGCCACGATATAGGGCAGGTCACAATGGTCGGACCTCTTGTCAGGATGCAGATGGTCAAGGCCAAACTTGACCCAGATAAACTTGACGATCTGAAAAAGATATTCAGAAAGGCTCGTCCGTCAGACATCGAGAGATTCAACGAGGCCCGGAGCAAGGAGCATAGCACCATGATACGGTCGCGTGCCATTGCCGAAGAACTTGGGCTTAACATGAAGATAGGGGATGTAGAATATCAGGGAGACGGCGGAAAAGCCATTTTCTACTACATAGCCGACGAGCGAGTAGACTTCAGAAAGCTCATCCGTATCCTTGCCGAGGAATTCAAGGTTAGAATTGAGATGAAGCAAATCGGAGCCCGCCAGGAGACCGGAAGAATCGGAGGAATAGGGCCATGCGGACGACCGCTATGCTGCTCCAGCTGGATGACACACTTCGTCAGTGTAGGCACAGGAGCAGCGAGGATGCAGGATCTCTCCATGAATCCTCAGAAACTCGCTGGTCAATGCGCGAAGCTGAAATGCTGTCTCAACTTCGAAATCGACGCCTATGCTGAGGCTAACAAACAGTTGCCTCAGAAAGACATCGTCTTACAGACCAAAGACTCTGACTATTATCTCTTCAAGACTGATATCCTCACCAGGACTCTGACCTATAGCACCGACAGGAAGATGGGAGCAAATCTCACTGTAATTCCCGCTTCGAGAGCATTTGAGATTATTGCTCTCAATAAGCAAGGCATTAAGCCAGACCGACTTGCTGAAGACTCAGATGAGACTGAGCCAAAGAGAGAATATATCGACCTTACTGACCAAGATGCTCTGACTCGCTTCGACAAGGCAAAGAAAAAGAAATCGAAGCACAAGGGCAATCAAGGAGGTCAGTCTCAGAAAGGGAACGGAAAGAAAGAACAATCCGAACCGCAACGCGCCTCTCAACCTCAGGAGAATGGCCCCCAGCATCAAGATGGAGCCCAGCGAAAGAGTGGCCATCAGCGCAAGCAAAAGCGACAGCAACGAAACAAAGAACAAAAGACAAGCAACACGAACTCAGAATCACATGACTCCAAGAATTCTCAAGGATAAACTGACCAACCCGATATTCAAGACCATTGGCGAGACAGCCGACAGTCTTGGACTCGACGTGTATGTGGTAGGCGGTTTTGTCAGGGATATCTTCTTAGGGAGACATTCTGCCGATCTTGACTTCGTCACAGTCGGAAGCGGCATATCGCTTGCCAAAGCAGTGGCAGAGCGTCTTGGAAAGAAAGGACGATTGACTGTCTATGCCAATTACGGAACTGCCCAGATACGACATAAAGATCTTGAGTTGGAATTTGTAGGGGCGCGGAAGGAAAGCTATACGCGTGACTCGCGCAATCCTATAGTGGAAGACGGCACACTCGACGACGATCAGAAACGTCGAGATTTCACAATAAATGCGATGGCCATCTGCCTTAACGGCAGCAGATTCGGAGAATTGGTAGACCCCTTTGGTGGGCTTGCTGATATAGATAGAAAGATTATACGCACACCGCTTGACCCCGATGTGACTTTCAGCGACGACCCGCTCAGGATGATGCGGGCTATCCGCTTTGCCACTCAACTAGAATTTGACATACTTCCCGAGACATTTGAAGGAATAAAGAGGAACGCCGGAAGGATAGAGATAATCACCAAAGAGCGAATCAACGACGAGCTCGGAAAAATCATGCGTTCCCGTCGCCCTTCAATAGGATTCCATCTTCTTGACCAGAGCGGCCTTCTTGAGCGAATCATGCCGGAAGTTTATGCTCTCAAGGGAGTCGACACAGTAGGAGGGCGAGCTCATAAAGATAATTTTTTGCATACCCTGAAGGTAGTGGACAACGTGGCTGAGCGCTCCGACAACGAGTGGCTCCGCTGGGCCGCATTGCTTCACGATATCGCAAAGCCCGTCACTAAGAAATGGGACAACGCATTAGGGTGGACCTTCCACAACCACAACTTCATCGGTGAGAAAATGGTGCCCCGCATCTTTCAGTCGATGAAGATGCCCCTCAACGAAAAGATGAAATACGTGCAGAAGCTTGTCGGGCTTCATATGCGTCCGCAGCAAGTAGGAGAGGAAGGAGTCAGCGACTCCGGAGTGAGGCGTCTGCTCACAGATGCAGGCGAGGACGTGGAAGACCTAATGATACTTGCTGAGTCGGACCTCACATCGCGCAATCCTATCAAAGTAAAGAGTGCTTTGGATGGATTCACCGCACTGAGGGAACGTATGAAAGAGATCATAGCCGCCGATGACTATAGGAAATGGAAAAATCCTATCAATGGCCACGAGATTATGGAGCGTCTTGGCATACCACCCTCGCAGACTATATCCAGACTCAAGCAGATGGTCAAGGATGCTATCCTTGACGGAGTGATTCCAAACGATCATGATGCAGCCTGGAACTATCTCGTAGAGCATCTCCCAGAAGCAGAAGCAGCCGAGGCCGGAGAGGCAACAGAAGGACAATCTAAAAACAGTTACCAATAATACTTACGAATATGTGTGGAATAGTAGGATATGTAGGCGATAGAAATGCCTACGATATTCTGATCAAGGGCTTGCACCGATTGGAATACCGTGGATATGACAGCGCAGGAGTTGCGCTCGTCAGTCCGTCGGGTAACTTGAATGTGTATAAATCACGCGGAAAGGTGTCTAATCTTGAGCACTACTGCAAGGATAAGGACACATCAGGAGGTACCGGTATAGCCCATACAAGATGGGCAACCCATGGCGAACCCTCCGACCGTAACGCTCACCCTCATTTCAGCGAGGACGAAGAGATTGCTTTGGTGCACAATGGCACGATAGAAAACTACAAGGTGCTTAAGGATGCACTGATTCAGAATGGTTGTACGTTCCAATCGGAGACAGATACTGAAGTTCTTGTGCAGCTTATAGAGTATATTCGTACGCACAATGATTGCACGCTTCTTGACGCTGTCAAGGAGGCATTGCGACAGGTAGTGGGTGCATATGCAATTGCTGTCATTGAGAAAAATGACCCGGATACTATCATAGCGGCCCGCAAAAGCAGTCCGCTGGTGATAGGAATAGGGGAAGGGGAGATGTTTCTTGCCTCCGATGCCACTCCTATAGTAGAATACACAAAAGACGTTGTTTATGTAAAAGATAATGAAATTGCAATCGTCTCGAAAAAAGAGCCACTGAAGCTCATCAATCTTAACAATGAGGAGACAAGTGTGGATGTCAAGACCTTGGAGTTCTCCATCTCCCAGCTTGAAAAGGGAGGTTATCCCCACTTCATGCTCAAGGAGATATTTGAGCAGCCTACAACTCTGCTCGACTGCATCCGTGGCCGTGTAGTGGAAGATGGTCAGAAAATCGTGGTCAATGGTGTGCTTGACAGTAAAGAAAAATTCCTCAATGCGAAGCGTATCATAATCGTGGCATGCGGCACTTCATGGCATGCATCATTGATAGGCAAATATCTGATTCAGGATATGTGCCGCATTCCGGTAGAAGTGGAATATGCAAGTGAATTCCGCTACAGCAATCCGGTGCTTGACGACCGCGACGTAGTGATCGCAGTGTCGCAGAGCGGCGAGACTGCTGACACGCTTGCCGCCATTCAGATGGCCCATGAGGCTGGAGCATATGTATATGGCATCAGCAACGTAGTGGGTAGCTCTATCCCTCGCAACACAGACTCCGGCACCTATATCCATGTAGGACCCGAGATTGGAGTGGCCTCCACCAAGGCATTTACAGGTCAAGTTATGGTATTGACCTTGATAGCGATGGCAATAGCAGAGCTGAAAGGCACTATGGCTAAAGAAGATCTTGACAAAATCGGTGCTGAAATCCTGAAGATACCCGAGTATGTCAAGCAGACACTTGAGCTCAACGACCAGATAGAGCGCCTTTCGCTCATTTTCACCTATGCCCACAACTTCCTCTATCTTGGACGTGGCTACAGTTATCCTGTAGCGCTTGAGGGAGCTTTGAAGTTGAAGGAAATCTCCTATATCCATGCTGAGGGTTACCCAGCTGCAGAAATGAAGCATGGTCCGATTGCGCTTATCGACGCGGAGATGCCTACAGTCATCATCGCTCCCAACGACCATCTGTATGAGAAGATCGTCAACAACGTGCAGCAGGTCAAGGCGCGACACGGCAGCGTGATCGCTATTGTCACCGAAGGAGACAAGGAGATAAAGAATATCGCCGACCATGTGATAGAGGTGCCCGACGTGCCTGAATGCCTGACGCCAATCATCACGAGCGTGCCGCTGCAGCTTCTTTCCTACTATATAGCCATCAATAAGGGAAAGAACGTAGACATGCCGAGAAATTTGGCAAAATCAGTGACTGTAGAGTAATGATGTGGATTTAATTGATAATCAATGCAATATTAAAAGTTGCATAAAATAAAGAAGCATGCAGGCTAAAAAAAAATCAAGTCTGCGTGCTTTTTTTACCAAAAAAATTTGGTGGGAAAGAAAAAAAGTCGTAACTTTGCACTCGGTTTCGGGAATGAAGGAATCGATTGAAGATTCCGGAGCCTGAAATGAGCGAAATTGCCTCTTTAGCTCAGTTGGCCAGAGCACGTGATTTGTAATCTCGGGGTCG
>CAZIAX010000041.1:0-15964 GCA_964537745.1 uncultured Sangeribacter sp. | reverse complement strand
GGGTCATATATGGTTTGGCAACTCAGCAGGTCTGCTGAGACTTACCGAATCTGAGATAGAGCAGTCGATTGAGTCTCAGAGAGCCCCTATACCCACTGCTCTTACAGTAAATGGCAAGCCGATGGATTTCATACCTCAGCGTGATAACAAGGATGGCAGTTTTCATATAGAGTTAGACAAGTCCACAAATACAGTAAAGATTGATTTCTCTACATTCTCATATGCACTGGAAGAACCAGAATCCTTCGTATACAGTCTTGACGGTGGGGAATGGAAGCGTTTCGCCGGCGAATTATCTCTGACCTTGTATGAACTCTCTCCTGGCAAGCATGAGATAAAGATTAAATCTGCCAATGACTCTGAAGGAGAAGCTGATTTGACATCGATAAAGATGCGCGTTCCTTATCCTGTTTGGTGGTATGTGCTTATTGGTCTTGCTATCGCTCTTATTTTGGTTCCAGCCTCCTTCTGGTTTTATATCGCCAGACGGAATCGTCTCAAAAAAATGGAATTGGAGCAGCAATCAGCAGAGATTGTGGAAGTGGTAGAACCCTCTCCGTCGGAGGAAGAGTCGAGTCCACGCCAAAAATATGCGTCCAACACCCTTACCAGAAATGAAGCACGAGAGATAGCACGCAAAGTTGAGGAGGTCATGGATAAGGATAAGCCGTATCTCCAGACCGATCTTAAAGTTGCAGATCTTGCTGCCATGGTTGGCATATCAAGCCATAAGCTCAGCCAGTTCTTCAGTCAGCATAAGGGCCATACATTCTACGACTATGTGAATAAATTCAGGGTTGAGGAATTCAAGCGTCTTGTGAAAGACGAAAGAAACCGATCCTTAACTTTAAGTGCATTGGCAGAGATGGCTGGCTTCTCCTCTCGCGCATCCTTCTTCCGCCACTTCAAGAATATCGAGGGGATATCCCCGGGGGAGTATCTCAAAAACAGTTTTGACGCGGATTGAGACTCTGCTTCGGTCTCAAATAATTGGGTAAGATTAGAGTCTCAAAAAATTAAAGTGTTGATATTATTAGAATTATAAAAGAAATATGTCATAAAATTTTGTGACATGAAAGTGCCCTCTGAAAATTTTGGATAGTGGTTGGATTGCCGTAATTTTGCCATCGTTAACCTCGCTCAAGCGATTAAAATCTTAACGATATGGCAAACTCAAAAACCTCCAATCATGAAGCTGTAGAACTCTTCTTCAAGCACAGCGAAAAACTTCAAAGATACGTCCGCTCACGCATCAATAATGAGGATGATGCCGACGATATCATGCAAGATGTGTTCCTTCGTCTGTTGGAATATCCCGGGCAAATAATTTCTGAGTCCGCTGATAAACTTGCATTCTCAATCGCGTCGCACGCTGTCAACGACTATCTGCGTCATCAGTATGTCAAGACTTCGGTTCATTCACAGCTGTCGGTTACCCAGACCGGAGTCACCAACGAGACAGAAAATATAATAGTAGGTAGAGACATGCAGCGTTTGGAGAGGAGACAACTCAACTCCATGCCTCGTCAGCGCAAACTGATCTACATAATGCGCATACATCAGGGGAAAAATACCAAGGAGATTGCAGAAGCTCTTAAAATTTCACCAAGAACTGCCGAAAACCATTTTTATATCGGCATACGCCAGATGCGTTCTTGCTTCAGCGCTGCTATCTAATAATTGAGAAAATAAGTGTTAAAAAGCTTTTTTTTTCAAAATTATTGAGTATTTTCAATCGCTTGACCGACTTTAATTAAAAAGAAGTTCTTATATTTGCATAGAACTGACCTAAGAGAAAATAATAACAACCAAATACAACCTTAAATTATGAATCTATCAATCAACCGGCGGAGAGTGGCAGCTTGCATGGCTTTGGCCATTCTTGGAGGAACGCTTCCGGGATTTTTATCGCCAACAATTATGGCAGTCCCGGCTCCGGCAGTAGCGCCGATATCCACAGTGACCGGCACGGTCGTCGATAACACGGGAGAGCCCTTGATAGGCGCAACTGTTATGGTGAAGGGTTCCTCGAATGGAACCGCTACTGACATAGATGGCAATTTTACCCTTAAAAATGTTGAAGGGAAGACAATTGTAGTTTCATATGTCGGTTATAAGACCAAGGAAGTGGCAGTTGCCCCTGAACTCAAGATAGTCCTCGACGAAGATAATTCTACTCTCGACGAGCTTGTTGTGGTAGGCTACGGTGTCCAAAAGAAAGGATCTCTTACCGGTGCTGTTTCTTCGGTTGATGATAAAGTATTTGCCGATAAGGCTACAGCTACCAACCCCTTGGCTGACCTTCAGGGTCAAATCCCAGGCATGCTCGTCACTCGCGGTTCGTCCGCTCCCGGACGTGAGGATTGGAACTTTAAAATCCGTGGAGAAGCTTCTATCAACAATACAAGCGCCCTTGTGATAGTGGACGGAGTGCCGGGAAGCATGGCTGATATAAATCCTGATGACATAGAAAACATCTCTGTGCTTAAGGATGCGTCCGCTTCAATATATGGTGCCCGTGCTGCCGGTGGCGTTGTGCTTGTGACTACTAAGCGAGGGAACAAGAATGGTAAGAAACCTACGATTTCCTATAGTGGCAATGTGACATGGAAAGTTTCTGATCCCCAGGTGCAGTGGATGAATCTTCAGCAATGGGCCACCTGCATTGAAGAAGTGCTATATAATGAAGGCATCTCAAGTGGAAATCTCAGCACATTTACCCCGGTAGGAGCTTTCCCTTACGCTGCAGTCTACGCAATGAAGATAAAAGATCCGCAGTTTATGGGGACAGTGCAGAGCTACTCAGCCCTTGGTGGCAATGCCGATGCTATCAGCGATATTGGTTTCATCGATTCCGACCAGTATAGCGACACCTTTGGCAATGCATTTGCTCAGTCTCACTCCCTCAGCGTAAGCGGTGGTAGCGATGTGGCAAGATATAATGTTAGCCTTGGCTATATGTATGATGGCTCTCCTCTCCAGTTCGGTATAAAGGAAAAGTCTCACCGTTATACAGCACGAGCAAACAATGACTTCAAGATTGCCAACTGGTTTGATCTCTCTACTACAATATCTTTTGCACGCAGAGACAATACTTATCCCCTCAACAACCCATCGGGCGTAAACGGTAATCCTCCGGGCTCTCCGATTTTTACATCAGATGGCCAGCATGCATTCGGATGGCTCAACAACTATTCTGATGTCGCTGTGGCAAAGTTGGGAGGTAGCAAACGTCAGATTTACAATGAGACTGTAGTTAATGTGCGTCCTACATTCCATATCATCAAGGGACTTGACTTGGTAGGTACTGTTGGCTATACAATCAAAGACTGGACCAACAAAGAGACTATGCTCAAGAACTACATGTATAATTGGGATAATGAAAAGATTGAGACAATGGTTAGACCGACCGACAATCGCTTTGACCGCTTCAATGCCTCTGGCCTATACCAGATTTACCAGGGTTATCTGAATTATATGACAGATTTTGGTCCTAATGGCGACCATAGCCTTACCGTTATGGCGGGAGCAAGTTATGAGCGAGATAGCAAAGAGGAGTCGGAAGTCAAGCTGCTTAATCTTGCAGACGGATTCTTGCAGTCACTTTCATCTTCGTATAATCCAGAGACCTCAAAAGTCGAGTTTAAAGACGACAAGTGGACCACAGCTCTTGCATCATATTTCGGGCGAATCAACTATGACTATCAAGGACGCTATCTCATCGAGCTTCTTGGTCGATATGACGGCTCTTCAAAATTCGTAAGAGGCAAGAAATGGAAAGGATTCTATGGTGTCTCCGGTGGTTGGCGTATAAGCGATGAGAAATTCCTCCGCGACGTAACATGGCTTACCGACTTGAAGATTCGCGCCTCTTATGGCGAGACAGGCAACCAGGAAGGCATCGGCAGATATGACTTTGTAGGCAATATTGCCACAAGCGTCAACGGTTCTAACACCACAGGCGCCGGACTCTTTGGCCCAACTGGGTCTGCATCTCCACTTCAGACTCTTTGGCAAAGCAATGTCATCAGTCTCGACCGTACGTGGGAAATTGTCAAGAATACCAATATCGGCTTGGACTTCTCATTCTTCAACGGACGCCTGAGTGGAAGTGCTGAATACTTCTGGAAGACCAATGACAATATGCTCGTAGGAGTGACTTATCCAAGTGTATTCGGAGCAGCCGCACCTAAGACCAACAGTGGCAAACTGAGAGTGCATGGTTGGGAACTGCAGCTCAATTGGCGCGACAGGATTGGTGAGGTCTACTACAATGTAGGATTCAATATTTCTGACGCCAAGAACAAACTCATCTCTATGCCAAATGCATCAAGCTATAGCCAGAACGCCATTACCAAGCAGCGTGAGGGCTATCAGCTAAATTCAATGTTCGGTATGGAATTTGTGAAGCTTATCGAAAACCAGGAAGAACTTGATTCTTATAAGGCTATGGTGGATGCTGCCGACGGTCAGTCTCTCGGAGTGGACACATCTATAATGGGAATTGGCGACGCTATGTATGCTGACCTTGATGGCGATGGAAACATTGATTACGACGATATCAAATTCCTCGGCACTACCAATCCACGCTATTCCTACGCGCTTAATCTCGGCGGCCAATGGAAGGGATTTGACCTCAACCTCATGTTCCAAGGAGTGGGCGAGGCAAAATTGATTCGTGATGTCACTACGCTTACAGCGCCTGGCCGCAATATCTATCAGATACAGGGTGGACAGTGGTATGATAAGACCTGGGGCTATAACCTCGGAGAAGATCCTCGTATGGTAGGTCAGGAAATATCATACTATAACGTGGCTGCCGATGGCTCTCTTACTCCGACTACAGTCACTACCAGTGCTTCAGATTACCGTGTGCCCAACAACGATCCTTATAACTCCACACCACGTTGGCACCGCAGCATGACCGCCTACAATTATCTCTACAGTGATGCATGGTATCGCCTGCAGAACATGGCTTACTGCCGCCTTAAGAATCTTACAGTAGGTTATACACTTCCTTCTGAGTGGACAAAGAAAGCCGGCATCGAAAAGGTAAGGCTTTACTTCACTGGCACCGACCTATTTACAATCAAATTCAATAAAGATAAGACAGATCCGGAGAACATGGCCACCAATCCGCTTGGAGGCACATCAGGCGCAAACGCATATCCCTTCTATCGTAGCTATACAATTGGCTTAAACGTAACATTCTAATCTCTCCCGATACATTATGAAGACTATAAAGATACTGACTCTTGCGGCACTGACTGCTGTTTCGCTTACCGGTTGCGATGATGCCCTTGATTTCTATCCTGAAATCACTACCAATGAGTCAAACACAATGGATAAAATCGGTTATTATGAGGCTGAAGTCAACAACTGGTACGGCTGGCTTCCTAAACTCATGGACTCGGGCAACATTCAAGGCCTGGCTGCACGCGACGGCGACAGCGATTTTGGCTCAGGAATGTCTGGAGATATTTCTGCATCAAAGATGAGCCAGCCTGAATCGAATAAGCGCTACAATGACTATTACAGTCACATTCGCTCTATCAACTACCTGGAATACTATGCCGATCATTATTACAAAGGAAACCAGGCCGATCTTGACGAGTATCGCGCGCAAGCGCGGTTCTTCCGCGCCTACGAGAGCTGGCTTTTCTTCCGTGATTTCGGTCCCGGTACAATCGTAGAGAGAGTGCTCGACCCGACATCTTCGGAAGTGACTGCCCCACGTGCTTCCCGCGATGAATTTGTCGACTTCATGATTGCTGATCTGAATTGGGCAATTAATTCAGGAAAACTCCCCAAAGAAGCCGACATCCGCAACGGTGCTAAGGAGGGGCGTATCACGACTGGCGCAGCCTACGCTTTGCTCGGACGTATCTGTCTTTTCGAAGGCACTTGGCAGAAATACCACACCGAAATGGATTCTTATCCAGCTGAGAATAATCCTACTACTCAGAGCTCCCGATCAGAAAGAAGCAAGTATCTGCTTGAAATCGGTAAGAAGGCTTTGGAAAATGTAATCGCTGACAATAGCTACGAGCTTTTCTATAATGAGGCTCTCGGGCAAGCAAGCTACAAATATATGTTCATTCTCGAAAGCTCCGTTGCCAGAAATCCGGCCGGAGTACTAAAGAAAGCGAATAAAGAGTATATTCTTGCCAATCGTTTTGACAATACAAGCAAACTTGCCGGACAGAACTGGGTGCATACCTACCGAGGCTTTGGCATGGGTCGCCACCTTGTGGAAAGTTTTGAGACCAAAGACGGCTCTCCACGCTCTACTGACTATTCAGACCCTCACTACTGGTGTAACGACAACATGGATCCACGCATTTCTGAACTTGGTGTGGCTTTTATGGACTATCAGTGGGCATATAGCTGCAAGCGTGACAACTATAACGAAATCGGTACTCCCACTGTTAACTCTGGCATTTCCTTCCTCCCGGCTGTAAGCAAATGGAGTGTAGAGACTACCTGTGGTGCCAATGATGCTTCATATGACATTCCGGTGATTCGTCTGGGTGGTGTGTATCTTGATTATGCAGAGACTCTCTGTGAGTTAAACGGTGGCAATCCTGTCTCAGTTGCAGAAAATGCACATATCAATCTTCTTCGTAAGCGTGTCCACATGCCCACAAAAGCTTCATGGAGCCTTGAGGATATCCGTAAGGAGCGTGCATGCGAACTTTATCTCGAAGGATATCGAGTTGACGATGTGCGTCGTTGGGCTAAGGGAGATGAGCTATTCGGAGTTGATCTTGAGGGCCTCTATATAGGCAAAACAGAAGCCGAACGTAAGAATATCTTCATTACTTCGCAGTGCTACACCGTGGTCGTGAAGAGTCTCACCTGGGATATACTCAACAATTATAAGTGGATGCGGCTTGAGAGTGGAGACAAGTGGCTCTATGTATTCTGCGATCCGAACAATCCTCCGACGTATACTCAGGCCGCCGCGAAGAAAGGCCCAGACGGTAAAGCACTCTTTACAAGCAGTCAGGATCCTGCTAAGACGATAGCCAACGGAATAAAGGTAAGCGCAGACGGCTACTATGTAGTCGAGGCCAAAGAAGACAGAGCCTTCAAACAGAAGACCTACATGTTGCCTATTCCACTTGACCAAATGGTCTTGAATCCCAACTTGGTTCAGAATCCATTCTGGGAATAAAAAGAAAAAAATAAAAAAAAACGGCTTCTACATTGAGTAGAGGCCGTTTTTCATACGAATTATAATGCAGAAAGAGCAAGAAGACTTATAAGTAAATGTCTCAAGCTTTTTCTGCAGTTGTTTTCTCTAACCAATAAAATATACTTTAGTCATGAAAAAATCTACAATCATTCTTGCAACTCTGCTTGCATTCGCAGGTGCCACCAACGCACAGGTGCGTTGGAATCCTGAAAACTCATGGGCAACTGACAATGGCGCAACTATCCTTCCTGTAAGCGAAGATGGCAAGTGCGCTGTCAACAAACTAAGCAAGCTTGACAATGGCAACTGGCGTGCAGATATCCGCTACGCAGCAACTGCAAAACTTATTGAATCTGAGCCATATATGGCTTTTCAGATTACGACGGATGGTTGCGCGTGGAATCTCAACGACTTCAAATTTGAGTTTATGCTTCAGAGAAAACTTTCTGAGGGTCTTGACGACAACGGAAACGTAAAATGGGGTGGAAATACAGATTCAAGCGACCCTAACTATCCTTCCTTCCGTGGCGACAAATACAAAGTCGTAGACCAATATGAGGCAGAGCTGTTCCAGCTTCTTGGCTCCAAGGTAAACAACGGTGATGAGACTGTTTATACAGAAGATATCATCGTGATTGATCTCAATAAGGTGCGTGCGACCGACGATGATCAGACCCGTGGTCTGCTTTTCAGCGCAGGCGATGTCGTCTTCCCGAATCTCAATGGATTTGCTACCATAGTAGAGCCCGATGCAAATGGTGAGGGTGGAGTGCAGCAGCGCTCATGGCTTGGTTTCGTATGTATAGCTCCTGCAGCTTCCGTTACTGTAGATCAGCCTACTTTCACTATCCACTATACAGGCACCGTAGAAGATTCAAGCGATGCGCTGATGGTATGTGAGGACTATGCTAACTCAGAAGGAGGAAAAGAAGTGCGTGACGGCGATGATTTTGAAGAGAATGCCGTTAATGCTGTGGCTGCTGATAATGTCAACGTTTATCTCAAGAATGGCAAGACTGTAGTAGCCCCCGGTGCAACTCTGGAAGCATATGCGGCTGATGGCAAGAAAGTGATGGCTGGCGCTGATGCTCTGACACTTCCTGCTGGCCTCTACATCGTAAAGGCTGTGAAGAATGGTGCCGTAAAGACAGTAAAGGCTATGGTGCGCTAATTTCACTTGAACTATTCAACCATATATGAATAAGAATCTGGGGCGTGTTCGGAAAGGATACGCCCCTTAATACTAAAAAACTCATTATGAAGCGACTTTTCATTATCCTGATTGCCGTAATTGGCATATTCGGTCAGCTGAAAGCTGAGCGTACGTTCGTACATCCTGGATGCTCCTATACTCAGGGACAACTCGACAGAATGAAAGCGATGGTTGAAGCAAAGGTAGAGCCATATTATACTACTTATCTCAACTTGAAGAACTCAGAACATGCCTCACTTGACCGAAAGGTGTCAGACCGTGGCACCCAGATAAAGGAAGGTCAGTTTAACGGTACTGTCGGAATAGACGGTCGTTGTGCTCATGATCTTGCATTGTTATGGCATATTACAGGAGACACCCGCTACGCAGACAAGGCGGTGGAATATCTCAATGCCAACAATCACTATACAAACACCTCTGCGCGTGGGACCGGTCCGCTTGACAATGGCAAAATCAACCTCCTGATTGAGGCTGCGGAGCTGATGCGTGATTATGATGGTTGGGCACCTGAAGAACAGCAGAAATTCAAGGATATGCTGACTTATCCGTATTATTCATCTACAGAGGATGTCTCGGCTAAATATGCCGACTGGCAAAACGACGATAACAACGGCGTAACATTCTATTGGAATATATTTAATGGTGACTGTGCTCGCTACGGCAATCAGGGTATGTTTGGTATGCTCGCCATGCTTGCGATGGGTGTATATCTTGACAACGAGATTATCTACGACCGTGCCTTAAGATATCTTTCTGGTCTTCCTCATCGTGCCGATGACCTTCCTTACCCTCCGGGACCTCCGATCACAAGCAGTCGCCCTTCGTCAACTGATGAATACCAAAAGACATATTCTCTGGATGGTCGCTCGAGCAAGACAGAGGATTATGGCTATGATGAACTCCTTGAATACTATTTCTACCCCAACGGTCAATGTCAGGAGTCGTCGCGCGATCAAGGACACGTGCTTGCGGGAGTTCACAAATATATAGAATTTGCAGAGATAGCATGGAATCAAGGCGACCGCTTCTATTCGCTTCATGACAACCGTCTTCTCAAGGGAATAGAATTCAATTACAGATATAACTTGAGCAACTTCTTGTATTTCCCTGATCAACCGGAACCTTGGGAACCTGCCGGATATACTGAAAACTGGGATGAAGTGACTTTGGAAAACAACATGTATCTTCAAACCAAAAGCCGAAGCGGACGCTGGGAATCGATCAAACCAAGTCCAGCTCAACGGGGTTCGATCTCTAATGTAGGCTCACGTACATCTGCATATTCACATTATCTCGTAAGGGCAGCCGAGAGCGACGAGGATACTAAATGGCTTCAGAGAACCCATGAATATACACTTGATAAATATGGTTTTGAGACTTCTGGAGCTTCTCCTAACTGGTTTTATGAATGGAATGGTTGGGGTACTCTTACCAAGACTCTTGAAACTTGGATGGCAGGTGATCCGGTAAGTTATGTTGACGGTGAGCGTCAGTCTGGAATCCACGTCATGCCGGGCACAGTGAACGCTGCAGATTATGACTATTATAATATCAGTGAGGATGGAGAAGGACATACATACCATAAAGTTACTGCAGTTGGAGCAACTGCCTACCGTCCCGACGGAGGAGTGGCTCTTAAGGAAATCGACGGTCGCTGGGTCGTTGCAAATACCGAGGCAGGTGAGTGGTTGAATTATACTGTTGCTTGTCCTTTAGCTGATACCTACGACGTTTATGTGACTTATAAAGCTATTTCTTCGCCTCTTCTCGGAGCAGCGGTTGCTGGAGGAGAGAAAGTGACGGCTGAGCTGCCGGCTTCAACCGAACTCAAGGAAGCTTTAATTGGAACTCTGAAATTTCCTGCAGGTGCTTCAGTGGTGCGTCTATATGTTGAGAATCCAGGGGAAGGACTTGAAATAGCTTCAATCCGCGTCGAATATAACTCTGAGTTTGAAAGCACCACAGAAATCTTCGGTGATTTCGACGCTAAAAACAAGAAGTTTAATGCCAAATGGTCTTTCTATGGAATGCTTCCTACAGACATCAACCTTTGGCGTTGCCCGGTTGATGATGAAAGCAAAGCAGAGATAATTTCAGCCTCCAATACACTGGGAGAGTATGAGGATAAAGCCTTGGATGGTACTGTGCCGTTCTACACTTATTGGGTTTCGTACAAACATAATGGAGTTGAAGCCATGACTGATAAGGTTGGCTTCGAATGGGGAGAGCTTGACGACTCGTTTGAGAATGAGGAAATGTCAGAGTGGTCGATTCCTGGAAGTAATGGCACAGGGGAGTATTCAGACGGATATTTCAAGGTTACTCCAAATTCATCAGGTGCGTCAAGAATAGGACGAAGCTGGTCTTTCCCTTTCCATGGTGGAAACTTTCCCATACTGGCTTTTAAGATGGAGCGTCCCGCAGGAATGACGATGAGCCTCTATTCAGGTTCTAACTCTTGGAACAATGGCTATGATACCTTTGACGGAAAGATAGGAGAGAAAGTATATTATTATAATCTTCTCGACGGTTCGTTTCAGACAAGCAAAGGTGTAGCCAAAACAACAGTAGCAACTGATGACATCACTTCGCTTCCGCTACAACTGCGTACTACCGGGCCTGTGGATTCAGACCCATTGGTGATGCATTGGGTACGCACATTCCGTAGTGTTGATGCTCTAAAGGATTTTGTGACCGCAGAGGAATCAGCAGTGGAAGAGATATTCCATGAAAATATTGATGGGCAATACTATAATCTTATGGGAGTGCCATGCGGACGCGACTCCACAAAATTACCAAAGGGAATCTACATAATCAATGGCCGTAAAGTAATGAAATAACATCGGACGAGATGAGGCAATTTTTGATTGTATTGGTGCTTTTAGTCATTTCGATTAAATGCATGGCGGCTAAACCGTTGGGACATCCGGTGACTTTTGACTATTTAGAAGGAAAAGAAGGAAATAGAGTGGGATTGCGTTTGCCGAAGGGGCATCGTGATGTCAAGGCATTGTTGTATTGCCATCAGAATATGACGGAGGAAGTGCTGTTCAGAAGTCCATTGTTTACTTCGAAAATGGATAGTTTAGGTGTGGCAATGGCATTCGTTCAGTCAGGTTCGCAGAATTGGGATGTCTCGTCTGGATGTCAAGAACGTTTCGACAGCATTATTAAGACTCTTGCTGCAAAGACCGAGCATTCGGAATTGGCGAAGGTCCATATTATCCCATTCGGTCATTCAGCTCAGGCAACATTCCCATGGAATTTTGCGGCTTGGAATCCTGACCGAACCCTCTGCATCATATCTTATCATGGCGATGCCCCTCGCACAAATCTTACCGGTTATGGTCGCGCCAACATAGAGTGGGGACGTACCCGAAACATTGACAGTATCCCGGGACTGATGATAGAAGGGGAATACGAATGGTGGGATGCTCGAGTGCGTCCTGCGTTAGCCTTTCGAATGATGTATCCGGAAAGCAGGATTTCCTTCCTTTGCGATGCAGGCAAGGGCCATTTTGACCTCTCAGAAGAAACTCAGTTCTACATAGCCAAATTTATTGAGAAGGCTCTTGCTGACCCTCGCCCCAAAGGAGGATTATATTACTCCAAATGGAATGAGGACGGCACAGAATCAGATAATCCTCATGAACAGTTCTGGTATCAGGATAAGGAGATGGTGGACATTACGCGTAATCGGTATGCAGAGACAAGAGGTAAACGTCTGCAATATGTCGGAGCAAAGGTAAATGGAGAAGTTGTGCCTTATGACAGCACTAAACACGTGAAAATGTCTGTTGCAATAGATGGGGAAAGTTTCATTGTCGAACCTATATTTTTAGATGAAACGCGCTATAATCCTTCGCATATTCATGCCAATGTAAAACCCCGTGTCGTCTTGATATCCGGTCCCGCCATTCAGACCGGGGAATACACATTTACTGTAGATAGGGATTATTTTGGAAAAGATCCTCGCCGGCAGTGGACGGGAGTGACATTGTGTATTGAGGCTGACGGAGACGATAAATATAAAGCAGCAGTCCAGGAACTCAATCTTCATCTTAATTGCCTTAAAAACGATAACTGATTTTTAATAATCAATAAGTAGTTGAAGAGGCTTGTACGAAATATAGTTTATCCGATAGTATAAAAATTTCGTTATAAAGATATGAGACAACTTTTCACAGTACTGCTGCTTTTTGCATTGACTCTACCATCATTGGCTAAAAATATCTCTCACCCTTCGCTTCTGTTCACTCCTGAAAGAGTGGAGAAAGCGAAAAAATCCATATCGACCGACAAGGCTCGTGCGGAGGCGTGGCAGAGCATTCTCTCG
This sequence comes from uncultured Sangeribacter sp., assembly GCA_964537745.1. Classification (GTDB taxonomy): domain Bacteria; phylum Bacteroidota; class Bacteroidia; order Bacteroidales; family Muribaculaceae; genus Lepagella. The sequence goes on along the minus strand of CAZIAX010000041.1, from coordinate 3,217 downwards.
CAGGCTGATGCTCTGCTTGAAAAGAATGATATCCGAAAAATGGAGTATCTGGCGATTGCTTACCAGATGACAGGCGATAAGCGATATGGAGAGAAACTGCGCACGATGCTTCTTGACATTGCGAAAATTCCGAGTTGGGCTGATTCTGAGATGATGATGCGCAATCCTGCATGGCGTAGTGAATTGCAGATGGCTCACAAATCATTTCAGATAGCTGTGGCATATGATGCAGTGTATAATATCCTTACTCCCAAAGAGCGCAAGGAGATAGCTCAAGGAGTATGGCGACTCGCAGGGGAGCCGTTGCTTGGAGATTGGCTACTTGACGACACCAGGATACATTCACTGAATTCTATGGGGCATAACTGGTGGACATCTTGCGTTGGAATGGGAGGACTGCTTGCGCTTGCTATCTCGAATGAGTTGCCTGAGGCAGCAGAGGCAGCTAAAAAGGCCGTAGATGCTCTGCCTGAATGGTTCGCTTTCGAAGGAGATGAGATACAGGGTAAGCCCCGCACCTTCGATCGTGATGGTGGTATGTACGAAAGTATCAACTATGCATCCTTTGGCATTACGGAAGCTTTGCTCCTGCGTATGGCGTGGCTTAATAGTCATCCCGGTGAGAAACTTCCGGAAATAGAACAGATGAAGCTGCTTCCTGCGTTTTTCTCACATGTCTCTTATCCGCGAGACGGAATGCTATATAGCATCAACTTTGGCGACAGCCATAAGAACGTCACGGGTGAGAGTTCGATGACTTTAGCTTATGCTATGGGAGTGGATGATCCCACAACATTATGGTACATATCTCAACTCGAACCCAACCAGCACAGAGAAGGTTTTCCCCTTAACTATCCCATGGGGTTGCTGTATGTGCCTGATATATCAAAAGCACCATCCACACCAAAGTTGCCTAAATCTCGCTTGTGGAAGGATTTTGGCTGGGCTACCATGCGTGATTCTTGGGATAAGAACGCCACGATGCTTGCTGTGAAAAGCGGAATGACATGGAATCATTCGCATGCCGATGCCAATTCTCTTATACTTTTCCACAAGGGTGTAGATATCATCAAGGATGCCGGAAATTGCTCGTATGGAAAACCGGAATACCGAAACTATTTCTTTCAGAGCGACGCTCATAATGTCGTGAAGTTCAACGGGGAGGGACAACCGAGAGCGCAACAATATCATGGCTCTCCGCTTCCTGGCAATGTAAGTTCTTTGCTCGATGCAGGGAATGTAAAATATGTAATGGCAAATGGTACCGGCCCGATGTCGCGTTGGTTTTCACGCAACTATCGACATTATCTTTGGATTGATGATGTGATATATGTAATAGATGATATTGTCTCCCATGAACCCGGTCAGTTCGAGTGGCTGTGGCATCCGGGTGGAGAGGTTAATAAGCGTGGAGGCGATCTTGAGATTACTTCTGGAGAATCTTCGGTAGTGCTGCGCCCTCTATATCCTGAGCCGCTTGCTCCCAGCAATTATGTACATGACTATCCCAATATGCTTTGGTGGGAAGTGATAGAAGGCCCCACTGAAGATCTTCAAGGAAAAGAAGAATATTATTCTTTACATCTGCCAAAGGTTACAGACAGAGTCAAAGCTGTAAACGCTATAATACTGAAGGACACTCCTGATCAGAAAGAATTGCCGAAAATGACCCGAATAGAGGGTAAAGACTGGATAGGGATTAGGAGTGTCTATAATGGAAAGGTTACAGACCTCTATATCAACCAGCTTGCTGATGGACGCTTGATGCACTTGAATTCATGGATAGATGCCGATGGCTGGTCGACCGATGCCTATATGCTTGCCGTCACATACGATGAAGGTACTGATCCCTCCAAGTCTTCTGAGATCACTCTCATCCATGGCAGTGCATTGAAAAGTAACGGCAAGAACTATCATAGCTCTCTATCGAAAGCTAATTTAGTGGGTAAAATCTCGAATGGTAAATTCAAGTCGATTACAACAGATATCCCTTATAATCATTAGTCTCAATCCTGCTGATGCGCTCCCACCACCATGGCGCTCCCAGCATGATGTGCTCGAATCAAGCACAAAAAAATCGCATGAAGAATGAGTAGTATGAGATAGTCGGGCGAATATAGATGTGTAAGCACGATAATATAGGTTAATATAAATATGGTTAAGTTATAATGGAAATTTTAAAAGATAGGTTAAACGAATTGATTATTAGGTTCGAATGTTCGCCGAAGCTCGTGACGAGTCTCGGCGTGCATGATTTTTATAGGGGTTGCTGTAAAGTGGCAAACGGCATAGCAGCTTTTGTGGCCACAATTTCTTTGGCCGCTTGCGGTGGAAATACAGTGTCGGTCACTGTTTCAAATCAAACAGGCATTGATTTGGGCCCAAAATGCGTTGAGCTTGATGCTCGTGAGGTATTGGGAAGACTCGGCACTCAAGGTTTCTATGTGACAGATGAGAATGGCAATGAAGTGGTAAGTCAACTCACATCCGACTCTCTGATACTTTTTATGGCAGATGTCCCGGATGGAGCAACCAGCCGATTTACAGTGCATCCATGCGACTCCCTGAAGTCTCACAAGTCTACTGTCGCCGGACAATTTTATCCTAAAAGAAGAGACGACGTCTCATACGAAAATGAACTTGTGGGTTTCCGAATCTATGGCCCAGGTACTCAGAAGGCCGGCGAAAAGTCGTTTGGCTACGATCTTTTTCTAAAGCATCCTACTGAGGAGCTTATAGTGCCACAGTTATACGCGCCTGAGACAGATGATGCTGTTTGGGCAAAGGTCGATTCCCTCAGACAAATAGATAATGAATTGGCAGAGGAATTTATAAAGACCTTTTCCTATCATCTTGACCATGGGCTTGGGATGGACTGCTATGCGGTAGGAGCAACATTGGGTGCAGGAGTGGCCGCAATACTCGACGGTGACTCAATAAGGTATCCATGGTGTTACGAGAAAGCTGAGATTATTGACAATGGTCCGTTAAGATTTACTCTCGCTTTGGAATTTTCCCCAGTTCCTAAAGGCAAGATTCCGTCAGTTACAGAACACCGTATTATTACCCTTGATTCGCAGTCTCATCTAAATCGTTGTCGGGTATGGTATGATGGTCTGCAAGAAGAGACAGCCTTGGTTGCCGGTTTCCCGCTTCGGGATGACTCTCGACTGATAGAAGACAAAGAGAGGCAGATAATCACCTATGCTGACCCTAC
>CAZIAX010000040.1:10204-16322 GCA_964537745.1 uncultured Sangeribacter sp. | reverse complement strand
TTTTATTTCGTTTCTTTTCTTTTTAGCTTCCCCATGCACGGGAATTGGAGGCACAACGTCAGGTTTCCCTTTAACATTGTCGACAGGTTGCCCTATTTTGGTTTGGTCTGGTACTATGATTGTATTTTCGTTATCCTTATTTGAGTGATTTGAACCATCCTGTATATCGCTTAGGAAATTGTTCACACTCTGATAACGGTTCCGATAGACGGGCATCATGGCCTTTTGCAGGATGCCGATAGTGCGCTTCGAAACGCCGTATTTCTCTAACTCCTCCGTTGGAAAACCGTCGTTCAGAATGGAGGTAGGCTCTGGTGGTCGTCTTCCTGTCAGCATCTTGAAGAGTGTTGCTCCAAGGGCATAGACATCAAGAGTGGCTGGAAATGAGCCGTCATTCTTGAATGTGCTTTGCTCCATCGGGGCATAGCCGGGGGTGCCGAGTCCGATGGTTGTGCTGGATTCGGCTTCGCCGTTGTCGGAAAACTGTTTTGATAGTCCGAAGTCGATTAGATGGAACGTTCCGTCGGTTTCGCGCATCACGTTGCTTGGCTTTAAGTCGAGGTGGAGCATACGTTTGGAGTGCATGTATTCCAATGCCTTTCCAATCTCGATGGTTGCTTCGATGGCATCTTTCTCGCTAAGATGGCCTTTTGCTCCGATATATCTGTCAAGGTTTGTCCCCTCGATGAAGTCCATCACGTAGTATGTGGTGCCGTTCTCGTCGAAGATATCCGATACGTTGACAATGTTTGGATGCCTCAGATTTGCGAGATTCTCTGCTTCGCGGCGGAATTTCCTGCGGTAGTCAGTGAAAATGGAGCCGCTGGATCCCTCCACGGTCTGGCTGTCGGCGTTGCGGCTATTCAGCTCTCCCATAAAGAATTCCTTTATGGCAATCTTCTTATTGAGCCGTGCATGAACGGCGAGATATGTGATGCCGAACGTACCCTGTCCCAGCACCTCCTCTATGCGGTAGGTGCCATTTTGCAGTGTCGCTCCTTTATTTAGTCCTTGTGGCATATGGTTGGTTTTAGGGTATGAAGAAGTCGTCGAGGTTGAAGACGCCGTCTTGGGCTACGGCTTGCTCCGGCTGCCAGGTGCGTACGTGGATCTGCGGGTGCTCCGGGTCATTGAAGTCCCACAATAAGAATAGCCACCCTTCGTCTTCGTATGTGCCGTATTTCCATTTTTGATGAAGAGTAACGCCATAGATATTCTTTTTTGCGGAGTGCTTCATCACTGAAATGTGGTCGAACTGAACGTTTATCCGTTTTTTTGATGCAAACATCCCCTTGAGTTTGTTTAGATATTCTGTCTTGTCTTGCACCCTATAATTCACTTTCTGCTCGTAGGTGACGGCTCTGTCTCCTCTGTTGGCGCGCTGGTTGATGACGCTCCCCGTGATTATGAGTGCATCCTCACTGAATACCTGGTCGAGAGCCTTCAGGTTGCGCTCATTGTAGTAGCAACGGAAATCCTCCACCCACTTCAGCAGTTCGCGACGCATTCGCGTCTCCTCTACGCCACCCATGCCTGTGGTGTGCAGTATCTGAGCGATGTCTTCCTGCATCTCCCATGCCGGACGCACACCGGTGATGATACCCTTCTTATTGAGCGAGATGGTCAACTCACGGTTGAGCGACTGGTCATACGAAGAGTCCACAGGTTTCATGGTGATTGGAATACTCCTCACTTGATACCCCTGGAAGTCATTAAGGCATTTCGAGATATTCGTCTGTTTGTCGCAGACGAAATGTGCCGCCTCATTCCAGAGAGCATTGAGTCGTGTCTTCGCGCCCTCCTCGATTTGTATTCCGGTATAGTTGAGGGGGGTGCCGTTCTTTCCAGCACGGTTTATTTCGGTCAGAAGAGCCGTAATATTTTTTTCCATGGTAGTTTTCAGAGTCCCTGCATTGATGGTGCCGGCAGAAAACTGGAAAGTTACAGCCCCGAGTTGACTGAAACTGAAAAGGAGTAGGAGAGTAAGGATATAGGTTCTGATGCGTATCATTTGTACCATAATATGAATTTATAATTGCTGTGGTTGGATTCCGTGTCCGTACGGTTGGTTCTGTAGTCAATCCGCTGTCCACTGTTCTTGGGAGAGAGAATAGCCAGTATGCCCCCTAACTCATCGAAAAGGATTGCATAGGCATCCTGAGGAACTTCGGAGGAAGTTTTGGTAGACCCCGAGTCAGTGATTTTACCCTGCCTCTTGAAGTCGCTTAGAAAACCCTTTATCTCCATCCAGTTGTCTTGACTGCAAATAGCATCTATTATCTCATCTGCTGGCGGAGTGGCAACTGCCGGAGCCGGAGTTGGTGTCGATGGCTGAGGAGTTGGCTTTTGTGCAGGTTGCGGTGGTGTGGGAGCGGCTGTATTGCCATGCTTGAGTTTCAGTGCCTGCGTTCTGGGCATATAAAGCATCACCACATTGCGAGTCCCTTTCCGATAACTAAGTTCCTTGGCTACACCATTCAGATCGGCAGCGGCGAGTTCAGAAGCATTGCTCGCCATTCTCAACTCATTCGCCGTCAAGAGCAACTCGTTCAAGGCGTTCTGGTAGGCAACTTCCTTGTTGTCGTTGAAGTCCTCGCCGTAGATCATCGTCTCGTCGAGCTTTATCTTGTCCATCTGGGCCTCTGTCTCTTCCGGGGTAGCAGCCATCATGCTGCAAGACATTGCCGAAAGGAAGATCACCAGCCATATCAACACTCTATTTCTTATCATACTTAATCTTCTGGTCTTCAGTTTTCTTTACGTATGGCGCAAAAAGATCTCTCACATTGTTGGTCGGGATAAAAAGACTTCCCCTCGCCTTGATGGTGCCGTTTCCGCTTACTATTTCAGCAGGATCGCATTCCAGTTTAAAGACATGGTCGTAGCCTTGCATGCGGTTGTAGAAAAAGAGAGATCCTGTCAGTTTCCCCTCTTCATACTTCTCTATGCCCCAGAATGCCATGCCTCCATCATCTTCGGCAGCCGCTATCAGATGGCACAGTGGAACAGTCAGCGTCTCCTTCTCGCCAAATTCATGCTTGAGCACAGTGAGTTCTACCATCGGGTCAGTATAATCCTCAGTGGGATAGAGCAGAAGATTGGCAAACGATTCGAGTGGATGCTCCGCACTCCATACGGGGTGCAACTCCTCTGTGTCGGCAAGATATATATGCCGGTTGATGTTCTTGTTCATATAAGAACCACCCGGAAGGATAAATATTTCCTCTCCATAAGCCTCAAGATCTTCTGGGTTGATCTTATCAAATTCGGCTCGCTCTCCGACCCCGTCCTTTATCCGGGCGATGAAATCTTGCTCTATCTCAGTGCGAGAGCCATCTTTTGCTGTGTCGTAGAAAGTTGGCAAAGTTATCGCCACCTGGCGTCCTTCTAAATTCCATTCTACAGTCAGTTTCTTGGCATCCGTATGGGTGATGTTGCATATTGAGTCTGGCGTGAGCATCTTAAAATCGGCGATCTTCCCTTTCGAGATTTTGAGCAGATTAGAATTCCCTATCTCGATATTCCTGCCTTTTGCAAAGAGGGAAAGTTCTATGAAATCCATCAATCCTTTGTCGGACATCCGCTTCAGTTCTGGCTTGAAAAGATTGAGTCCGATATGGCGCATCTTTCCACCATCTTTGATTACCCTCACAGCATAACCCTCCACATCCATCACCGTGTCGCATGCCTCGCATTCTATTCTTTGCGAGATACCGCTTATGTCGGCAATAGAGTCAAGTGGGGCAGCTGCATGTGAGTTGTAGGCTAACCCGGCAGTGAGGGAAAGAAGGATAAGAAGCCGCTTCATGGGATGATGGTTTTCAGCAAGTTGCCGTTTTGGTCATAAAGTTTGCCGCTTATCAGGCTGCCATTGTCGTAGTTGGCCTCAAAATAGTCGCCAGGATTAGCTTGTACATTAGAGTGGCGATCTACGGCATGAGTTTCGGAGAAGGTCAGTTTCCCTTTTCCGTCGGGTTTGCCGTTTCTGATTCCACCATTCCAAGTGGCGTAACCGAACGAGAGGGTGCCAACGGTCACCTTGGGTTCAGTGGGTGTTGTTTTGTCACCTTGATTATTGCCGTTGCCTTTCTTCTTCTTTTTTCCGCCATTCTGCTCACGCTTCAATGGTATTTGAGCATCCATAGTTAATGGCGCTATGACAAGAATGACGGCGGAGAATGCTATTATAAGTCTTTTTATGCTGGGTCTCATAACTCTTCAAGTATATTGCCGTTTTTGTCTTTCCATGCTCCATGAAATGGCTGCATGTCTTTGAAAGTGCCTTCATAAAACTCACCGTTTTCTTTGATGGTGTACCGGCCATTGCTGAACTGGTTTTCCTTGAAAGTGCCTACAAATACATCGCCGTTGGGCAAAGTATATGTTGCCTCTCCTTCCATAGTGCCGTCTACGAAATTTCCTTCATAGACGCATCCTTTGAATTTGCCGTCAGTAATCTCGGCTCTCCCTTTTCCATTAGGGATTGACTCATCGGAATCGTAGCTGATTTCTCCCGTATATGAGGAGAGTCCTAAGGGAGACTGCCAGTTGTAATCACTGACCGTGGTGTAAGCTATAACTTCGGTTGGTGTGCTTTCAGTCGGAACCAAGAGTTTACGCGACGCTATTCCAAGACCTACAATGATGACTACTACAGCCGCCGCAATCCAAACCCAAACCGGTATCTTTGATTTCGGTTTTACCGTTTTTGTTGACGTCCTCTTCCCAGTATTTTTATTTACTATTTCTATAGAGGGTTTTGGCTTCGGTGCAGGTTTTGGCTTGTCTTTATCTTTTGGTAGAATAATTATGGTCTCCTCAGAGGTAACTTTCGAAGACTCAAGGTCTTTGATAAACTTGTCAACAGACGAGTGACGCTCTTTTCTCTTCGTAGACATCGCTTTTGAGATTGGACCTATCAGCCTCTCGGGCACAATTCCGGGGAAGACGAGATCTTCCTCAAGCAATTCTGTTGCCTGGGGAGGAACAATGCCTGACAGAGCATAGTAGAATGTCGCAGCTAAGGAATAGATGTCCGTTTGAGGGGAAAATTCCTTCACTCCGCCGTCGCTATATTGCTCCGCCGGTGCATAACCGTGGCTTATACCAGTAGGTGTAGTTGAAGTCTGGTTTCCTTTGGAGTCATACTGCTTGGAGAGCCCGAAGTCGATGAGGATAGGGTTGTCATCGCTTTTCCGGATGAGTATGTTGGCCGGTTTCACGTCAAGATGGTTGATGTTATGGCTATGTACGTATTCAAGGGTATTCCCAACCTTCTTTATGTACTCGAGAGCCTTTCTCTCTTTCAGCGGACCATTCTGTTTCACCATCTCAGAGAGGTTATGACCCTCCACGTAGTCCATCACGTAGTAAGCTGTGTTGTTCTCCTCAAAGGCAGCGTGTATTTTTATTATGCCTGGGTGGTCAAATTTGGCGATATTGCGTGCTTCCTTGAGAAACTTAGCCTTCAGTTTTTCGACGAAGTCAGATGAATTCTGAGTTCCCAATGTTACATGGCTTGTAGTCTCATCGCGGTCGCAGTAGTCCTTCGGGAAGAATTCCTTTATCGCCACGTATCTTTCCAGATTGAGGTCGAAAGCGAGATATGTGATGCCGAATCCTCCCTGCCCCAAAACTCTTTCAATGCGGAAAGTGTTGTGGCGCAGGAAAGTACCGGGCTTCAGTCCTTGCGTTGTCTCCATTATTCCTCTTTGTATTCACATTTACAGTAGGGGCAATGCATTGCGTATTGTTTCTTTATGAATTTATAGCTGTTTGCCCCGAGAAATTTGTTACAGTCGGGATTCGGACAGACGTACTTATCTTGGAATTCCTCTGTAAGTTTCTCCAGAACGTCGGAGGTGTTGTCGTTTTTAAGCCCCACAAAACTATATACGTTGCCTGCGATTCCTATACCGGTCAATGCATACCCTATCACGCCAAACATTGCAATGGTTGGCATAGCACACATGGTGAATATACCGCATCCCGATCTTATAAGATTTACTTTCTTCTGCTTGGCTTGAATTGCTTTTTTCTTCTCCTGAAAATCGTTCCACACAGCTTCAAGGTGGGAAATATTGAATGGGAGAGCTGGTGGCGGAGGCAGCAGTTTTTT
>CAZIAX010000040.1:0-10104 GCA_964537745.1 uncultured Sangeribacter sp. | reverse complement strand
CCTATCAATATGCTTTTCCCTTTAAGTTGCTCCATTGCTTCTTTGGTCTATATTTTGTCGTTAGTCAATGTTATTCAGTTCGTAGCAGCCAAACCTGCTACAAACATGTCACGAAGTTTCTTCAAGGCATCTTTCGAGACGCTTATCTGGTATTCAAAGTTTTCCCCGTCGCTCAAGACGAGTCTCTGGCGCAGTATAGCTATCTGATAGACGTATGTCAGATTGACGATATGCCTTTTTCCGATTCTCGCAAACATCCCAGCTCTATCCTGAAGGTTTTGATTAAGTATTTCCTGCATCTGGGCAAGATTGATGCAGATTGTAGTCTTCATCTTATTGTTGAGGATGATGTTGGTATAATTGCCGTCGCTTTCGAAGTAGACTATCTTAGTGATGTCCACTCTAAAGAATTCGTCGCGCGAGTTCAGATAAAGGTATTTCGTTCTGTTCATGTCCTTGCTTTCCGTTTGGTTTTTATTTCCCAACAAAGTTAAGCAAAATATTTTATATTAGAAAATTTTACCAAAGAAAATACAAAAAATCTTAAATTTTTAGGGTTTCAGACATCGAAGGAGCCAATACTGCGTAGCCATGGAATGGAGGCGTCCTCGCCTCCCCCGAGCAGGCATCCCGCTAACTATGGCCATGCACATACTTTCCTAATGGCATGCGAAAACGATTCGATAGTCTGGTATCTGTATTTTCTCCCAACCGACATGGCCTTCTCTATAATCTTGATCAAGGCAGTTGACACATTATTCTTCCGTAACTCAACTTCCATCTTAGTGAACCCTTCATTAAGTATGTCTGCTGATGGTAACGGATTAAGACCTGTCAATAGTTTGTACATGGTGGCACCCAATGCATAAATGTCAGATGCTGGAGAAAGTTCCATACCTGAGGGTACCAATTTTTTTTATAATTATTCAGCTCTCACTATTTATTTCTTATACTATCCGTTTCTTGCCATTTATCACCAAATATTTTTTCCCTTACTTCAGGATCCATATTTGTGAGAATTTCTTGCCGTTGTTTTAGCACTAAACTATCTGGTATATAGGGTATAGCCTGCTCATATTCATAGGCTTTAGAATGGGTTGCACTGGATTTTTTTTCATCCCTTAAAATAAAGGACAACATAAACAAAGCTCCCAATGCAACAATTATACCAGTTAACTTTAGGTCCTGTAATATTGTTTCCCTCTCTGGCAATTTTTCAGTTATTCTCTTAAACAACGAGATAGAGGGAGGATTATCTTGGTTAATTTCAATGTCGGGATAAGTTTCAATAGAATGGTGGTTTTGGTTTTCCTTGATGATATTCTCAGCTCTTTCAAGAGAAGTGGTATTCTTCGGCAGCTCCTTATTGCTTTTTCTTTTCGAATTTTTTCTAATGTGTCTTTTATCATTTTTATTTTCATTTATACTAATCTGGCTATCCTCTCTTACCTCGGAGTCTTTACCCTTAGTAAGTGAATAGATAACCTCCTTTATAGTCTGGTATCGCTCTTTTCTTTTAGGAGCCATACATTTCTCAATTATACTCGTTAAATTTGGCGAGCAATTCATACCAGCAAGCTCATGAGAGGGGAAACCCTCATTAAGAATCTCAGATGCTTCCGGAGGATTTGATCCGGTGATCATTTTAAACATAGTTCCTCCCAATGCATATATATCCAAAGTTGCGGGAAGAACATTGTAATCTTCCTTCCTAAAATTCGCCTGCTCTACAGGGGCATAGCCTGGTGTACCCAACCCGATGGAAGTGCTGGTCTCAGGTTTGCCATCTAAGTCAAATTGTTTGGATAATCCAAAATCGATTAGTATAGACTCACCACTCTCTTTTACCATAATATTCACTGGCTTGAGGTCAAGGTGAAGCATATTATGAGAATGCATGTATTTCAGTGCCTCTGCAATCTCAAGGGTACGTCTGATTGTCTCTGATGGAGATAATGCTTTCCTTTCATAGATATGTTTGCTCAGGTTTCCGCCTTCTATGTATTCCATTACATAGTAAGCTGTGGAATTTTCCTCAAACTGCTCTATTACCTTTATTATATTGGGATGTCTGAGTTTGCCTAAGTTGCTTGCTTCTTTTACGAATCTCTCTTTATAATAGCCGAAATATCCGTCATCCCTACTGCTTATAACAGTTGAATTAATGCGGCTATTAATTTTCTCCATGAAGAATTCCTTGATAGCCACCTTAATTTCGGTTTCTATTGTGCCCAGCTCTCCGCATATGATGACATTGGCCAAGTACGTTATGCCAAACGCTCCTTGCCCGAGAGGCTTGATTATTCTATAATGGTTAGTTTTGCCATGAAGGATAGTGCCTACCTCTAAAGCATCAACTATTTCTTTTTCATTTTTCATACCTTTCTATGTATATTTAGGGTTCCTCAAATCCTTAAGATCATATGAAACTTCCTTTCCAGTCTCTGTGTCTTTAACTTTGAATGCTATTTTAGAGTGGCAGGTGTATATAACGGCCTCACATTTAATGTACTTGGGGACGTAGCCAAAATATTTTGACACATCTATGTCATATTTCAATCGTCCGACTTTGACTGATAAATAATCTGTTCCTATAAAGTCGAATTTTTCTGAATGCATTGCAGGGATTGATGTACCAGGAGATATAAACTGAGGAAGAAAATTTCCCCATTTAGGTCCAAAGTTTAATTCAAAAGGGAAACTGTCAATAATGAGTAGTTCTTCTTTTCTTCTATACGTTAATACCTTATATGTGGAGATAAATCCCCAAAGAAGCGAGTTCCTCAGATTCTCTGAGGTTTTAATGACATACTTTCTTACTCTTGAATTTTCAATAGGTTGGAGTGTATCCAAGTTCCATCCCTCAAGAATCCGGCACCAGTTATCACAATATTCGAATTTAATCTCTGTGTTATCATATCTTAGAGAATAAAGTCCCTCATTATCACAACGCTTTAAATGCTCTTCCCTTGCCAACTGATTGGCCAGATAGCGTGTCACATATCTATTCTCACATGTAAGTCTATTGACTTTAATGCTACTGTCGCTTAAATAAGAAAGGAGACGGTAATAATCCTCTTCATCTAAGTAAGAGGCTATGCATTTATCTGAGTAGAGTATGCAGTCTTGATATTTATTTATAAAACTATTCAGTGAGAGCTCTTCTACTTTTGTAAAATGATTTTTAAATGCATCTCCAACCTCTTTGAGAGAATTTAAATTGGCTGCTATATCCATAAAACCTCCTTCTAAATCCGAATAGACTGTTCCTCTATAATAGTAGATAAGATTGGATGCCGCTCTGACAATTAGGAAGCTGATTGTATTTTTAGGATAATCTTGGGTCGCAGTCTGTGAAGACTCTGGCTGAAGGGATGTGAGGAAGTTGCCGATAGTTTGGTACCTTTGGATCTTCATTGGTGCCATGGCTTTAATGATGACGCTATCCAATCCAGAATTTTTAATGATGTCGTTACTCAGAATTTCCACACCTTCATTAAGCACTTCTGATGCTACTGGTGGCCGTTGACCTGTAAGCATTTTATAGAGTGTGGCTCCCAATGCATAAATATCCATAGTGACAGGGATGCCATGGCCTCTTTGGTAATTGGCTTGTTCGATAGGAGCGTACCCAAGAGTGCCATGTCCTATTGTCGTACTTGATTCTGGATTTCCTAATTCATCGAATTCCTTAGTGAGGCCAAAATCAATCAGTACGGCTTCACCCTTTTTATTAAGCATCACATTTGCAGGTTTCAAGTCGAGATGCACCATCTTATGGCTATGCATGTAGTCAAGAGCATTTCCTATCTGGCGGATTAGCATTATGGCTTCTTGAGGTGTCAATTTGCTTTTATCCGCTATAAGTTTATCAAGACTGCCACCATCCAAATATTCCATTACATAGTAAACAGTATTATTTTGCTCAAAAAGATCAAGAACGTGAATGATATTGGGATGATTCAATTTGCTTAGGGTACGTGCCTCTTTGATAAAACGGCGTTTGTAATTGCTGAAGATGCCGTCTTTGCTTCCTGAAGTCACAGTACCATCAATCCTACCATTGATATCACGCATAAAGAATTCCTTAATCGCCACCATTGTATTTGTAGGCAACGACCCTAATTCTCCAACAAGATTGACAGATGCAAGGTAGGTGATGCCGAAACTTCCTTGTCCCAGTACCTTCTCAATTCTGTATTTACCTCTTTGCAGGTATGTGCCTACTGCCAGTCTCATATCAAGCCCACCATTTACACATTTGGATTATCCACATCACGGCATAGGCTATGAGAGAGGTTATGGCGATGATATAGCAAAAGGCTTCAAAATTATTGACCTTGTCGGAATTGCGACATCCATAGGAAATGTTGAAGATGAATCCTCCTGTCAACTCCGCCAGGCCCAACGCACTCCACATCCATATATACATGCTGTCGGAGGGCTTCACAAAGAAATAGCAGGGCAATGCGAGCAAAGCAACAACTATGCTTACAAGGAAACACAATACTAATGCCGGTCCCTTGGATTCTGTTGTAGACTCTTCCTTGATATCCTCTTTCAGTCTACTCTTAAAATATGGACTGATATTAGAAATTCTCTTTCGTAGATCCTCAACCGCAATGCTCACATTCCCAAGCATTTCATTGTTGCTCCCCTGAGAATAAAAACTCTTTAGTTTCTTACCATCATTATCATACAATGTGACTGTCAGAGTAGGGTAAACCACCCCTGTGGGAGGTTCCTTACGCTCAGCATCTTTAGAACGCAACTGCATCGCTCTAAGCCCCTCAGCGAGTTCCTTAAATTCCGCCTTATTAAATGAGTATTCAAAATTTACCCTTGCTGATTTGTTATCTCCTATACGAATAAACTTATCAGGTAGTGTCGATCCTACTATTCCCCCCGCTCGGTATCTGATTTCAATCACAGAGGTATTATCCGGGATGGTATATATAAGTTCCCTTGTAGGGGCAGAAGATTGAAACTCCAATACTTTCTTCTTAGCTGCATCAGAGTATTTCTTAAGAGAAGTAGTGCCAATCAATTTCACTACTTCACTAAGCAAGATATTGTGGTATTTAGGATGTGCGTGATTAACTCGGCGCTCAAGTGTGGTGCCTTTATCGTCAGTCAACTTGATGCCTACTTCAAATCCGAATTCATTTCCTATTGGCGAAGTAGTGCATTCCTGCTCCCAATGCTCTGTGCTGAGAAAGCCATGCTCGATAAGAAAGTTTTGTACATCTTGCGGTATTCCAAGTGGGAAATTCTGGTCAATTATCAGTTTCCCATTATGCCATATCCTTGCATTATTGTGGGAATATCCTGCACCCTCTTCGGCCAATGTGAAATCAAAGGCAACTCCCCTTGTGTTGTTGGGTTTTAGATTTATTATCACGGACTTAGGTAGACGGATACAATCAGTGACAGGCACCTTGATAATCTCAAAAGTACCATATTCACGCTCCCCGACAGCTTTATAGTAGAATCCCTTCGACCCTAAATAGTTCGTCTTCTCTTCTTCTTGCTCTGGCAGTGCTTCGATTACTTCTGCCACATTCTGATAGCGTTCGCTCTTGCGGGGAGCCATGCATTTCTCAATGATTCTTGCCAATTCCGGTGAGCAGTCTGTCTGCTCCAGCTCATTAGCTGGAAAACCATCATTCAATATTATTGATGCTTCTGGTGGCCTATTGCCAGTAATCATCTTAAACATGGTGGCGCCCAATGCATATACATCCATCGAAGCTGGAAGAGTCGAATAGATATCCTTTCCCAAGTTGGCCTGTTCCAAGGGTGAGTACCCAGGAGTGCCATGGCCTACCTTGGTACTCGTCTCCGGATTGCCGTTGGCATCAAACTGTTTTGAGAGTCCAAAATCAATCAAGACGGCATCTCCGTTTTCACGCACCATCACATTGTTTGGTTTCAAGTCGAGATGGAGCATGTTGTTAGAATGCATATATTCCAGGGCTGACCCGATTTGCTTAGCATAGTCTATGGTTTGAGATTCGGAGAGTTTATTAAAGTTGTCTATCAAGTCATCCAAACTGCCCCCGTCGATATACTCCATCACATAGTAGGCCGTGGAATTCTCCTCAAAGAGTTCCATCACCTTGATGATATGAGGATGTTGCAGCTTTTCTAAGTTTTTTGCTTCCTTAACGAATTTTTCCTTATAGTATCCAAAAGCACCGTCCTTGCTGCTGGTGGTGACAGTTGACTCTGAGCGACCGTTGAAGTCCTTCATGAAGAATTCCTTAATGGCACACATAGCCTCAGTCTCAACATCTCCCGATTCACCGCGCTCAATGATATTGGCTAAGTACGTTATGCCAAACGCTCCTTGTCCAAGGGTCTTGATTATCCTGTAGTTGTTGTTCCTGCCATGCAGGACGTTTCCTCTTGCTAAAGCTCCTATTATATCTTCTTTCTTCATGATTTCTTCTTAATCTGTTACTGCTCGGATGGTGCGTCCGGCGAAGCGGGCATATCGGCGTCGGCCGTGAGATTTAGAACTGTAGCCTAAGCTGCAGGCTGCTCCTATAAGATCTGGTACTACCGTTGAGCTCCAATAGTCGCCATAGTCGCCTATATACTCAGCTTCCGCTCCTTGCTTGAAGCCTGCGGCTACTATGAAGACTGTCTGTTCGTTTGGCCCTGTCACCAAGTAACCGTTAGTGCCCTGGTAATCTGTAAACTCCCAGTCGCATTCGTCGATTAGTTCCTCATATTCTTCATCAGTCGGCATTCGCCAGGGTTCGCCCCATTGTAGCGTCGCTATGTCATGTTCCTTCGTCAGGGTGCCGTCCTTTCCAATGATTCCATGCTTACGGAGCCACGTTGTGTCCTTGCGGTGTGTAAGGCTATTGATGTCTATGTATTCCTCCTTCGGCTCGATCTCACCCCAGGCATAATAGTCGCCGAAACCATCCGGACTGGCCGCTCCGACATTATAGGTTGCCCATCGGGTACCGCTGGGCAATCCTAAGTCGACCCATTCATGTCCATTGACTACTCCTTGCATGGGTGTTCCGTGTCTCTCTTTTCTGACTTTTGTCTCTTTTGTGGTCTGCGGCTTCTTTTGTTCCTCGCCGCTATGCACCAACAGCGTGAGCACACCAAGCAAGGCCACCACGGCTATGCCGAAGAGCCATCTCTTGAGGGAGGAGGAGCTTTCCAATGCTGCTCCCGGTCTTGACCCAGTTTCAGATTCAGGTTCGTTTTGTATCATCTGTCTCTGCTTGATAGCCTTCAGCCATCATATCAATCAAATCTCAAAATTTAGAAAGAGTCTGCAAATTTAATAAAAATTATTGAAAACTAAAAGTGTACCACTGTTAAAAACATAGTTCAATCAAATTCATTCCAAGGATTTCACCTCTTCAATATGCATTCCAATATTTACTTGGCCCAGATTACTCGCTTGGAGGGGTTGGCGCCGGGGCCATGGCTTCCTGTCTCAATGTAGCGGACGGTCTTTTCATTTTCGGGATTATTCCAGTTGTGCCAACCTTCGGGCCGTATATGTTCCCCCATCTCGCAATCAATGAACGACGTGTAGGCATAGGGGCGCCATGGACGGCCTAAATATACTTTATTCACTCCTTCATCAGCTGTCAGGGTGCAGTTTTTGAAGACAAATCCTACCTCCACATCCTTCGGAGTGGAAGCGGCTGTGATATAGGAGTCGGCCTTGCTGTGGATTTGGCAACCGTTGAAATATGCAGTAGCGGGGCCGAAGATGAAGTCGGTGGTTCCCTCGATATAGCAGTTGTCGAATTGGAGCTCGGAGTCGTGACCGGCCAGGAAGAGTGTGTCTTGGTCGCCAAGAAACCGGCAATTATCGAATTTGAGGTCAGTCCCCTCAGTGTGAAGGGCTACGGCCTGCCCTACCCGGCCGGCATTGTTGCGGAAGGTGAGGTTCTTGAATGTCAGATGGCTGCCGTCTACGCGCACGGTATATGTGCGGAAAGTGCCCATGTTGTCAAGTTTTGCGTAGTCGTTGTAGGTGATGATTGTCTTTTCGGGATTCTCACCGATGAAGTCTACATTCTCAAGCCATGAGGGGATGATGAGTTTCTCGTGATACTCACCGTTCTTGATGTTGACAGTCACCCGATAGTCCATATAGGCGCGTATGGCTTCCATTGCCTCTGTTATGGTCTTGAAGTCGCCGCTTCCGTCGGCGGCTACAGTGATTTCGCGCTTGTATTCAGCTGCACGCATGCAAGGAATGGCGGCAATCAGGAGGATTGTCGCCAAAATCATTTGTTTGATGTTCATGATGTCATATATTTTGGTTTTACTCTTCAGAGGAGGTTTTTTCTTCAGTGGAGACTTTCATCTTGGTCCAGAGTGCGTCGGGGATTGCTTTCCAGGCTGCGCAGAGTGCACCCCAACGGGCATCGATATAGGCTACACGCGGATGCTTCACGATGGCTTTGATGATCTGGGGCACTACATAGTCGAGTGTCATCTCCATCGGGTAGCTCTTGTCTGGGTCAAGAAGGGGAGTGCGTATCCATCCCGGACGGATGTCGGTGAAAGTGATTGGCAAATTCTGTGCATTGGCGAGTTGCTCGAGAGCCACCAAATATGTCTGAGCACATTTCTTGGATGCAGAATATGCCGACATCTGACCGATGCCGTTTGTGCCGGCAACACTCGTCACTGCTACTATCTGACCTTTACGCTGATTGTCGCGGTAATAATCGAAGGCTGCGCTTATCATCCTTGCAAAACCAGCCGCATTCGTGGCAATGACTTCCGCCTCGCGGTTCGGGTCGAGAGTCGGATTGGAGTATCCAATACCGGAGACGTGGAAATAGATGTCCATGCCGCCGAGTTTGTCGATGAGTTCCTGAAGTTTCTTAGGGGCATCATGGGGGGTGACGTCGATTGACTCATACTCCACGCAGTCAGGATATTTTTCCTTCAATGCATGCAACTCTCTGGTATGGCGCGCTGCCAGACCGGTCTTCACTCCGCGTGATGCAAGAGCTTCCGCAACTGCAAGTCCTATGCCGGAGGAAGCTCCCATTATTACTACTCTTTTCATAATCAATATTTATAGGTTTTTCCTATAAAACACTGTCATATTGGTTATGGTTCAAGCCTTAACATTTGATGATAATCTCTTCTTCGCCATTGGCGTCAGCAATGGCTTTGCCCCCCTTCGTGAGGGTTCCGAAGAGAATCTCGCGGCTCAATGGCTTGGTCAGTTTGCGCTCGATGACTCTGTGTAGTTCGCGCGCTCCATATTCCCTGGTCAAGCCTTGCTTGAGAAGAACTTTTCTGGCTGCCTCGGTTATCTCCAACTCCACGCTTTTTGCTTTCAGTTTTATGAGCAGTGAGCGGAGGGCCTTGTCGAGTATCATATTGGCCATGTGGTCGTCCATGTCGTTGAATACCTCTATGGCGGTCAAGCGGTTGATAAACTCTGGCTTAAAGGTTTTCTTCACTTCCTTCAGCATTGCCTGTCCGGCACTCACGCTGCTTCCAAAGCCGACGCTGGCACGCGAGGCGAATTGTGCTCCGGCATTGGATGTCATTATAAGTATGACATGCGAGAAATCTGCCTCACGTCCGCGGTTGTCGGTCAGTCGGCCGTTGTCCATCACCTGCAAGAGAATGTCGTAGATGTCGGCATGCGCTTTCTCTATCTCGTCGAGCAGAAGGACGCAGTTGGGTTGCTTGATGATAGCGTCGGTCAGGAGGCCTCCGTCTTCATATCCTACGTAGCCCGCTGGCGAACCGATCAACTTAGCTACAGCATGTTTCTCGGTGTATTCGCTCATGTCGAAGCGCACGAGGTCAATGCCCATCTCCTTAGCAAGCACTTTTGCCAACTCTGTCTTGCCGACCCCTGTCGGGCCTACGAAAAGGAAACTTCCCATCGGGCGGTTCTCATCGGTCAGACCTGCACGGGCCATCAAAACGGATTCCGCTACGTCAGTCACAGCGGAGTCCTGGCCATAGACACTTTTTAAAATTCGGTCAGCGAGGCTGCGGGTGTTTTCAGTCTTCTCTTCAGTCATGGCGAGGGCATCGACGCGTGCTATTTTTGACAGAACTTCTGCCACGAGGGCTTCGTCGACA
>CAZIAX010000039.1:0-16475 GCA_964537745.1 uncultured Sangeribacter sp. | reverse complement strand
ATGTAGAAGTAACTTAAAAATTTAGATATGAATAATTTTGTGTTTTTCCCAGCTACCAAGTATGTGTTTGGTAGGGGAGTGGAGAATAAGGTTGCGGAGCAACTTGAGGCTTTCGGAATGAAGAAACCTCTTATAGTATATGGCAAGGGCTCGGTCGTAAGGTCAGGTCTGCTCGACAGAGTGAAGAAAAGTCTTGAGAGCTCCGGTATTCCTTTTGCCGAATTGGGTGGCGTGCAGCCGAATCCCGTAGACTCAAAAGTCTATGAAGGAATTGAAATAGCCAAGAGAGAGGGCATAGACTCAGTTTTGGCTGTAGGAGGCGGAAGTGCCATCGACACTGCTAAGGCCATAGCTGCCGCTATGCCATATGATGGTGATTTCTGGGACTTCTATTGCGGCAAGGCAAAAGTCAAGAAAGCGCTTCCAGTAGGAGTTGTACTTACAATACCAGCAGCAGGAAGCGAAGGATCCGGCAATACAGTCATCACCAAACTTGACGGCCTTCATAAACTGGGTATGGGAAGCGATGTTCTACGTCCTAAGTTCGCCTTGATGAATCCTGAGCTGACCTTTACCCTTCCTCCATATCAGACAGCAGCCGGCATCACCGACATGATGGCGCACATCATGGAGCGTTATTTCTCCAACACCCCTAACGTAGAGATAACAGACAGAGTAGCCGAAGGCGTGCTGAAAGCCATCATAACTGAAGCTCCGAAGGTGATAGCAAATCCTGAAGACTACGATGCGCGCGCCAATATCATGTGGAGTGGAACGCTTGCCCACAATGGAGTCTGCAGCGGCGGACGCGAAGAAGACTGGGCAACTCATGGTCTCGAGCATGAACTGAGTGCCGTCTATGACGTCACACATGGAGCGGGACTTGCCGTTATGTTCCCGGCGTGGATGACATATGCCAAAGAAGAGAATCCCGGCAAACTTGCACAATTCGCCCGCCGTGTCTTTGACATCGAAGAAAAAGACGACAAGAAAGCTGCTGAGCTTGGAATCGAGGCTCTGAAGAAGTTCCTCTCCTCAATAGGAATGCCAGTAAATATGAAGGAACTTGGCATAGAGAATCCTGATGTCAAACTTCTTGCCGAAAAGGTGACAGAGAACAAGGGTGAGGTGTTCGGAAACTATATCAAGATTGATAAGGACACGGCAGAGAAGATTTATTCTTTGGCTAAGTGAAAGTATGGTTCTTAGTTGAAAGTTACCTAATGTCGCGCGAAGGGTGGGGGTTAGGCACAGTTTTTACAGCACGGAACGAACGGAATTGGCACGGAAGGGTCGGGCCATAGTTACTGGATATCACTGGAAGGGCGGCGGCGGTTGGGAAACCGCCGCTATTTTTAAGGCAGCGCTCCATACCATTATTTTTTCCAGAATGCTGGCGTGAAGAGGAGGAGGATTGTATAGAGTTCAAGACGACCAGTAAGCATAACGAAGCTCAGAATCCACTTTGCGGCATCCGGAATCATGGAAAAACAGGAGACACCTTGATGCACCTCCGTGCCTATACCGGCGTTTGAGATAGCAGAAAGAGAATAGAAAAAGCTTTCCTCAAACGGAACTCCAAGTACTGTAAGAAGAAAACCACCGACGAAAATCACAAGGAAGTAAAGGGATATGAAGGCAAGCACTTTCATCACTATTACGTAAGAAGTACCCTTGCCATTGACCGTCACGGTGCGAACTGTAGAGGGATACATAGTGCGATACATCTCATTATTCAAAAACTTGAAGAAAATGAGAAAACGGTCTATTTTTGCTCCACCGGACGTGCTACCCGCACATCCACCAATCACCATAAAGATCAGCATCACGATATATGGAACTGCGCCCCAGTGCGTGAAGTGGGGCACCACCAACCCGGTAGAGGTAAGGATTGAAACGCTCTGGAACAGAGGCACGATGGACACTTCTTGCCAACTGTGGACATGTCCTTTGCCAATAATAGATATTGTGAAGACTACATATCCAAACAATATAACATAGCAGAACCATCGGAACGCATCGTTTTTTAGAAGTTTTCGCCAGTCCCCCTCCACAGTGGAGAATATAAGGTTGAAATTAACGCCTCCGATAAACATAAAGACCGTAAGTATGATGATGATATAAGGACTGTTCCAGTCAGCGACACTCATGTCGCTCGTAGAAAATCCACCAGTTGAAAGGGTAGAGAGACCATGGCAAATCGCTTCGAAAAGATTCATGCTCGACAGCCAGAGAAGAAGAATGCAGGCGACCGTAAGACTAATGTAGATGCCCCACAGGGTCTTGGCCGTATTGCTCACCCGTGGGCGAATCTTATCGTGTGTGATACCAGTGACCTCCTCATTAAACATGAGCATGCCCCCTTTATTATTCAGCATGGGGACTACTGCAAGGGTAAAGAGGATGATACCGAGACCACCTATCCATTGAAGCAGACACCTCCAAAGCAGCAAAGAATGAGGCACATCTTTTAATGAACCAAGTACTGAAGCGCCTGTAGTGGTGAATCCGCTCATAGTCTCAAAAAAAGCATCCGTCACGCTGTCGTGAGTGCCACAGAGTATAAACGGGAGCATCCCAAACAGAGATAGAATCACCCAGATAAGAGAAGTCAGCAGGATAGCCTCCCTTTTGCCCATCTCCTTGCTTTTCGGCTTGAGGCTCATCAGCGAGAGGGCGCTGACCAGTGTAATTCCCATTGAGAGAAGGATAGGTTGAATCTTTGAGTCTCCATATATAAAGGCGGTCACGAGAGGGAAAATCATGAAGCACGCGAGCACCATGAGCAGCCATCCAATAGTGCGCAGTAGCATGCGCAAATTGATATATGCGTTATGTTTGAACTTTAGTTGAACCACTTTTCAATCTTTGAGATAGTACCACTGAGGCAGAAGACAACTACCTTGTCACCTGCGTGAATTTGCGTCATACCTCCGATGAGCTCAGCTTTTCCATCCGTGCGCATCAGAGCAGCAAGGGTCATTCCCCAAGGCAAATTGAGGTCTTTTACGGGCGCCTTTGTGATTTTGGCCTTCTCCCTTACCTCGAGTTCGCAGACCTCAGCATCTGAGAGAGCGAGAAACTTGGAGTTAGACTCGTCTGAATCGAGGAGAATCTGGAAAATGCTTGAGGACGCCATCAGTTTCTTATTGATAGATGTACCGATATTCAGGCTTTCCGCCACGCTATAGAACTGAAGATTCTCCACATCCGCAATAGTCTTTGGCACCCCAAAATCCTTCGCCGTAAGGCATGTCAGAATGTTAGTCTCTGACTTGGATGTCAAAGCCAAAAATGCATCGTACTGATATATATTGTTTTCTCTAAGTATCTCCACATCGCGGCCATCGCCGTTGATGACTTCAATCTCCGGAACTTCCGTAGCGAGATACTCACAACGCTCACGATCAATGTCGATCACTCGGATATGATATTTTTCATGAAACTCATAGCAAAATCTCAGAGCTATCTGGCTTCCTCCCATGATCATCACCTTACGGATGATGCGCGTCTTCTTCCCGCAAAGTTCTCGCACCTCCTCTACATATTCCGGAGTCGTGATGAAATAGACTATATCATCCTTTTCAATCGAATCATTACCACCGGGGATGACTGTCTCTGCATTTCGCTTGATAGCAGCAACATGAAAATGATGATGCGCCGACGCAGGAAGTTCACGGAGCTTAAGACCACAAAGCTTTGAATTATCGCGAATCTTGACACCAATCATAATAAGCTGCCCATTGCCCATCTCACCCCAATATCTGGCCCAGTTGTGCGACAATGCCACATTGATGGCCTTGGCAGCCAGGTCTTCAGGATAAATAAGGGTGTCAATGCCGAGTTCCTTCAGAATCATCTTGTTTTCCTTCCTCATGAACTCATAGTTGTCTATACGGGCTACCGTCTTCCTCACTCCAAGTTTCTTGGCTATGGAGCAAGAAGTGATATTTCGGGTCTCGTAAGGAGTTACAGCAATGTAAAGGTCGGCATTCTGTATGCCAGCCTTGCGCATAGTGGCGAAAGAGGAAGTAGACCCACATAGAGTCATCAGATTATAGTGAGAGTCGAGGGTATCGAGCTTCTGCTGGTCGCTATCGATCAAGATGATATCTTGGTTCTCATTGCTCAGCATCTTGGCAAGATGCGTACCGACTTCACCGGCTCCGGCTATGATAATTTTCATAGACAATTATATTTAAGTATCGCAAGCTTCACTTAAGGTTTATGGGTTTATGGATTTATGGGTATATGGGGTTATGGGGTTGTGGGTTTAGAGTCAGTAGCGCGCTCGACTGCGGCGGCAATGCCTTCGCTGTCGTAGCCACAGTCATGTTTGAGCTCTGACACGGTGCCATGAGAAACCCAAGAGTCTGGGGCACCCAAAATCGTGATGGGAAACTGGAGGCCATTATCGCGACACCATTCAGTCACAGCAGTACCGAATCCCCCCGTCTTCACACCGTCTTCCACAGTCACGATTGCTTTGTGGGTTGATGCTATATGGCAAAGCAGATCTGTATCGAGAGGTTTTATCCAAATCATGTCGTATAAATCCGCTTTCACTCCTTTTTCAACAAGGGCATCCAAGGCCCTTTTCGCATCATGAAGCACTGGACCTACAGTAAGGACTGCAACATCAGCACCTTCATTTTCGCTGATCACTCGTCCTTTGCCGATCTCGATCTTCTTCATGGTAGTCTTCCAATCCTTGACAGTAGCTTTACCTCGGGGATAGCGTATAGCCATCGGACCATCAGACTGGAGGGAAGTGAACATAAGATTGCGTAGAGTCTCCTCATCAGCCGGTGCTGACACATTCATATTAGGAATGCATCGGAGGTATGCGATATCGAGAAGACCATGGTGGGTCACGCCATCCTCTCCAACGATACCAGCGCGGTCGATACAGAACGTGACAGGTAGCCCTTGAATGCATACGTCATTGACAATATTGTCATATGCTCTCTGAAGGAAAGAAGAATAGATGGCTGTAAAGGGTCGTTTTCCCCCAGTAGCCAATCCGGCTGAGAAGGTCACAGCGTGACCTTCGGAAATTCCGACATCGAAAGTGCGGTCGGGATATGTCTTCAACATCCTGGATATCGAAGTGCCGCTTGGCATGGCTGCAGTCACACCCATCACGCGGTCATCCTTCTCTGCAAGTTCTACTAATGTGCGTCCGAACACCTCCTGCCAAGGTAGGGGACTGTCTTTATCATCTTTGCAGATTTTCTCGCCTGTCTCCGGGTCGAAAAGACCAGGGGCGTGCCACTTGGCAGGGTTCTCCTCTGCAGGACGATATCCTTTCCCTTTCACTGTGTGAAGATGGAGCAGACGAGGAGTCTGCATATTCTTGATATCGTTGAGAATCTTCACAATCTTAATCACATCGTGACCGTCGAATGGACCGAAATAGCGGATGTTGAGACCCTCAAAGATGTTCTGCTTCCCGCTTACGAGACTCTTCACCGAGTTGGCAAAACGTTGGATACGACCCTTTCCCTCTTCAGTCACGACTCCCTTTCGGCGGAAAGCATTGTAAAGCTTCGAGCGCCATTTGTTGTAGCCGGCTGAAGTGGATAGTTCCGACAGATAAGCGTGCAGACCACCAACATTGGCATCGATGCTCATCTCGTTGTCATTTAGCACAATAAGAAGGTTGTTGGGATTGTTTGCAACATTATTCAGACCTTCGAAAGCCAGTCCTCCCGAAATGGAAGCGTCGCCGATTACTGCAACTGTCTTGCAGTCTTCCTTGCCCGGAGTGTTGCGGTCGGCGATGGCGCGGCCAAGAGCTGCAGAAATAGAATTGGAAGCATGCCCAGTGATAAAAGTATCATATGGCGACTCGAGAGGGGAGGGGAAACCGCTGATACCCCCTTTGGTGCGTTGATGGGCGAAAGCCTCCTTTCTTCCGGTCAGTATCTTATGGGCATAAGCTTGGTGGCCGACATCCCAGAAGAGATGGTCGGAAGGAGTGTCATATACGTAGTGGAGAGCAACGATGATTTCCACCGCTCCCATACTTGAGGCGAAATGGCCTGGATTGACCGAGAGATGGTCGATCAGAAAGCGCCGGATATCATCGCAGAGCTCCGGCAACTGATCGAGTCGGAGCGCGCGCACGTCGGCAGGCGACGATATTGTGTCCAGCAGGCCATAACGCGACTTGGCCGTAGAGACGGAAGAAGACTTTACCGATTCCTGTTTCATGTCAAGCTATTTCTTATCGCCCCCAAAGTATTTTTTATATAGGGGCACAAAAATGATGATGCCGCTCATGGCCGATATCAGGATGTTTTTCAGATTGAATCCATCGGCGGAAGTGAGCAACCCCACGCATAGCCATACCCATAAAAGGGCAAGCACTGCGAGTCCTGCGATTCTTGTAGGTTTCATTTCAAATGCGAAGTTAACATTTTTTTTTGACATAATCCCGATTTTTTTTACTAATTTTGCATTTCTATAATAGAAGAGGCCAAAAAACTCTGAAAACAACAAGCGAAATCCAGAACGAGACATTCCACATATGAAGCAATATCATAATTACGCACCCGAAATATCAACCACTGATGAGACTCAGGAAGGCATCATTGAAGAACCAACGACACCCCCTGAGCCAGTGGAGGAACCCCGAAGACGGGGTGGACGTAGGCGTCCGCGCACTGATAGTGCATCCGCCGCAGGAAACACCAATAAAGGGAAGACAGCTTCTGCTGCTCCTGCCAAGCAGGAGCCCAAAAAGCCAAAGAAAACAATCTCCGCTTCGATTAAGGAGTGGAGCGACTCTATCGTGACGCGCCTTGTCTTCGGCCTCATATTAGGAGGACTTGGAGTATGGTTGGCAGTGGCATTCGCATCCTATTTCAGCACCTGCATTGTAGACCAAAGTATGGCTTTGGACCCTGCGACCGGTACTGAGACAGTCGTAGCTAATGATGCCGGGGAAGGAGGGGCACGGTTAACTGAGTTCCTTATCAATCAAGGCTTCGGAGTAGGAGCCTTAGTGATAGTCATCTGGCTTCTGTGCATGTCTATGAAACTGCTTGTAGGGTATCCTAAGTTCAGGACACTCGACTTCACCATCAAGTCGCTGATAGCTTTCATCACACTCAGCGTTGTGGTCGGTATGTTAACTATCGGCCTTGATACGGAGGTCAACTGGGGGGGCTTTCATGGGAGATATATCAATGAGATAATCTACAACTATATTGGGTGGAGTGGAGCGATAATTCTTTCTGTTGTGCTCATTTCACTCTTCGTGGTCATTTGTCTGCGCGATGCCATCAAGTGGATAATCAAGAAGAAAAAGGCTTACGACGAAAAGCGACGCATACAGAGAGAAGCCGAAGAGGCTGAGATGCAGAAGCAGGAAGAAGTAGAGGAAATGAAGCGCCGTGAAATGCGCGAACAGGCCATGTCGGGAGAAGGCATAGACTCCGAGACTGAGAAAGCAGAGAAGAATGAACCTGCAACGGCTGAAAACGTAGAGTTTGATCCAGATGCAGACACACTGTTTGATATCCCAGACCTTGAGGATGAAGAGGAACCGGAGCCATTCTTTGATTCCCTGGAAGAGGATGACCCTTATTCTCTCGCGATTTCTGAAGACCCCTATGAAGAGGATCCGTACGTTCAAAATGAGCCAGCTTCTGAACCAGTTTATGAGTCTGTCAAGGAGACCCCTGTAGAGTCTGAAACTTATCAACACGTCGAGGAACCAGAGCCGGAAGAGACTGCCCCCTCATATATCGAAGAAGAGACTGCCTCCTTATATGATGAAGAAATGAAGGCAGAGGAAGAAGCTGAAAAAGCCGTAGCCGAAGAAGTTGCGATGGCCGAGGCTGCAAGAGCGGCAGTCGAGGAGGCAATGAAGGCTGAGGCTGTAAGTGAAACAGCTGCGAAAGCTGCTGAAGATGAGTCTGAGAAAGAAGCCTATGAGAACAAGACACCCGAGGAAGTCATGACAGTGAATGTCAATCAGATTGAGAAGGGGAGCACCAAGAGCGCGAGCACTTATGACTCAGAGCTTTACACTCATGAGTATCATTTTCCTCCTACGGACTATCTGCGTCCCGGAACCGACAAGATATCGGTAGATGCCGACGAACTTCTTGAAAACAAGCAGAAGATCAAACAGACCCTTCTTGACTTCGGCATTCCAATAGTAAGCATAGAAGCGACAGTTGGTCCGACGGTCACGCTTTATGAGATACGCCCTGACACAGGAGTCAAGATTGCAAAAATCCGCAACCTCGTGGATGACCTGGCACTCTCCTTGGCTGCAAATGGAGTGCGTATCATCGCTCCAATTCCTGGCAAAGGGACTGTCGGCATTGAGGTGGCGAACAAGGAAGCCCAGACAGTATCCATGCGCACTATCATCCAGTCAAAGGCATACCAGAGTTCAAAATATAAATTGCCGGTAGCCTTAGGTTCTACCATCTCAAATGATGTGTATATAGCAGACTTGGCTAAAATGCCCCACTTGCTTGTGGCTGGCGCTACGGGACAGGGTAAGTCTGTAGGTCTGAACGCTATTGTCACCTCGCTTCTTTACGCGAAGCGACCCGAAGAGTTGAAGTTTGTGATGGTTGACCCCAAGCGTGTAGAATTCTCACTCTATGCCAAGATAGAGAAATATTATCTTGCCAAGATTCCAGACAGCCCGCAGCCCATCATCACCAACATGGAGAACGTAGTGGCAACTCTCAGCTCACTTTGCGTAGAGATGGATGAGCGATATATGCTGCTTGAGAAGGCATTCGTAAGGCAAGTGACAGAATACAACGACAAGTTTAAGGCAAAGAAACTTGACCCGCGTGAAGGGCATCGGTTTATGCCATATATTGTAGTCATCATCGATGAGTTTGCTGATTTGATTATGACTGCAGGTAAGGAAGTGGAACTTCCTATCGCACGTCTGGCACAGCTTGCCCGAGCAGTCGGAATTCACGTGATAATCGCAACGCAGCGCCCTTCCACAAATGTAATCACTGGTATGATCAAAGCCAATTTCCCGGTCCGTATAGCCTTTAAGGTAAGTTCTGGAGTTGACTCCAAGACCATCCTTGACTCAACGGGTGCTCAGCAGCTTATCGGCCGAGGAGACATGCTCATCAGCAACAATGGAGAGATGACCCGAGTGCAGTGTGCCTTTGTCGACACACCGGAAGTGGAAGAGGTATGCGATTATATCGCCCGCCAGCCGTATCCGCAAGGTCCCTATATGCTCCCTGAGCCGCAAATGGGCGGAGATGGCGACGCTCAGGAAGTAGACACCGCGAGCATAGGCAAGCTCGATCCTTTGCTGAAAGACATAGCTCGTCAGGTAGTAATGAGTGGCACTGCTTCAACTTCTGCCGTCCAGAGGCGTTATGAAATAGGGTACAATCGTGCAGGACGCATAATGGACCAGCTTGAATCGCTGGGTGTCGTGGGCCCCGCTACTGGTGGCAAGCCGCGCAGTGTCCTGATGGATGCCATGTCGCTGGAAGACTTGCTGGATACTCTTGGGTAATTCAACTTTCGCAGTCGAAAGTTGAGGTTGATGAGTTTATAAGTTTATAGGTTTATAAAGTGAGCTTCAGAAGCTTAACTTAAATTAATTTAGCAATGAAGAGATATTTTCGATATATTTTGGGAGTGTTGATGATATTCGGGGTGGCGCTTTCCTTGTCTGCTGCCGAGACTGCCGACGAGGTGCTCAAGAAAGCAGCCAAGGCAATCAATAATGCAGGAGGACTCACAGCTTCATTCTCGCTTGATTATGGCCAGCAGAAACTCAGTGGGACATTAAAAGCATCTGGCAAAAAGTTTGCCTTGCAGACAGCCTCCAACTCCACATGGTATGACGGCAAGAGCATGTGGACCTACAATTCCAAAAGCAATGAGACTACTCTTATGACGCCGACAGCTCAGGAAGTGGGAGAGGCCAACCCCCTTTCTATTGTGAACTCATACTCCGCATCCTTCACAGCTGCTTTTGCCAAGAGTCAGGCCAAAGGAAGCAAGACATTGGTGCTCACACCGAAGTCGAAGCACTTAGGGTATAAGAGTGTACATGTGACGATACCAGACGGTTCATCGTTCCCTACGAAACTGGTCATCATACCGAGTTCCGGACAGAAAGTGACTGTAACAATCTCTCAGGTTAAGACTGGTGTAAAGCTGGCAGAATCGACGTTTGTCTATCCCAAATCAAAGTTTCCAAAGGCGGAGATAGTAGATTTGCGGTGAAAAAATAAGGGTAGGGATTGAAATAAATGCTCTAATAATTGTTATATATTAAGTAGCTCACAAAAATTAAACGACAAATGTTAACTAAGCAGTCGCCAGGGTCTTGATATGATAACTGCGGCTAATCTTGGCCATCTTGGCATTGTCGCTCAGTCGCTTAGCTCGCTAAGCTCCTTCACTCCGCAGCCAAGCTGCCTCAAGATTATCTCGCATTTATCATATCATTAATTTTTGCGAGCTACTTATGAATTAATAATTGATTGCTTGTAAATATATGCAATCAACTTAAATATAAAGAAAGGAATAATTATGTCTACTGTAAAAGTACTTGTCATAGGATCCGGACCTGCCGGATACACTGCCGGTATTTACGCTGGCCGCGCTAATCTTACTCCCGTCATCTATGAAGGCAACCAGCCTGGTGGTCAGTTGACTCAGACTACTGAGATAGAGAACTTCCCTGGCTATCCTGATGGCGTAGGGGGCATGGAGATGATGGACCAGCTCCGCAAGCAGGCCGAAAGATTTGGCGCAGTGGTGCGTTCTCGCAACATCGAGAGCATCGACCTCTCCAAGCGTCCTTTTGTGGCAATTGACGACCATGGCGAAGAGATAACTGCCAATACTGTCATCATCAGCACTGGGGCAAGTGCCAAATACCTCGGAATACCCGACGAAATCAAATATCAGGGTATGGGCGTCAGCGCATGCGCGGTGTGCGACGGATTCTTCTACAGAAAAAAAGAGGTGGCAGTAGTTGGTGGCGGCGACACTGCATGTGAAGAAGCACTCTATCTGTCATCGCTCTGCAGCAAGGTGTATCTAATCGTGCGTAAGTCTTATCTGAGAGCGAGCGACGTGATGAGAAAAAGAGTAGTCAATACTCCTAATATCGAAATTCTTTTCGACTGCAATGTCACCGGACTTTTCGGCGACCAGGTGGTAGAAGGAGCCCACGTAGTAAGAGCGGCTGGAACCGAACAGGAAGACCATTTCGACATTAAGATTGATGGCTTCTTCCTTGGAATCGGCCATACTCCTAATACTTCC
Organism: uncultured Sangeribacter sp.; assembly: GCA_964537745.1. GTDB lineage: Bacteria > Bacteroidota > Bacteroidia > Bacteroidales > Muribaculaceae > Lepagella. The sequence continues at coordinate 5,183 of CAZIAX010000039.1, read as the reverse complement.
TTCCTCAACGGCCAGGTTGAGCTTGATGAGCACGGATACATCAAAGTGAAGGGAGCCACTACCGAGACCAGTGTAGAAGGTGTTTTTGCCGCTGGAGACGTAGCTGACCCACGCTATCGCCAGGCTATTGTCGCTGCAGGAAGCGGGGCAAAGGCTGCTCTCGATGCAGAGCACTTCCTCACAGATAATTCCGAATTATAATTTTTGAAAGTCATGGAGCCGGAGAAGAAAGATTATCAGGAAGAGAAGCAGCGGCTGCTCGATGAGCGTTACCTGCGTATGGCTCAGATATGGAGTGAGAATTCATACTGTCAGCGCCGTAAAGTCGGTGCCCTCATAGTGCGAGACAACATGATAATCTCTGACGGTTTCAACGGCACTCCATCAGGTTTTCCTAACGTTTGCGAGGAGAACAATGTCACTTTCCCCTATGTGCTTCATGCCGAGGCCAACGCCATCACGAAAGTGGCGAGAAGCAACAATTCAAGCGAAGGAAGCACACTTTACGTCACAGCCTCTCCCTGTATGGAATGCAGCAAACTGATCATACAGTCAGGAATCAAAAGAGTAGTCTTCAGTGATCTCTACCGCATACAGGATGGTCTTGAACTTCTTAGAAAAGCGGGCGTAGCTACAGTACACATGCCGCTTGACAGAGAGCAATAGAAAATGAATAAAAAAAGAAACATAGGTTTTGTATTGATACCGCTTGTATTGGCTTTGGGCCTTGCAGGTGGTGTCTTTATAGGTAAATATCTCTCAAATAGCAGGATGACTGCGTCGGAAGCTAAACTTCGCACCATTCTTGATTTGATAGAGAATGAATACGTCGACAAAATTGACGTTGACTCGCTATTAGCAGCTGTTGTCCCTGACTTACTTGCCGGTCTGGATCCACACTCGGTATATTTTACTCCAGAGGAACTGACCGCCACCAATGAGGACATGGACGGGCATTTCTCAGGTGTCGGCGTTTCCTTCCAGATAGTCAACGACACCGTAGTGGTGGTAGATGTCATAGCCGGAGGCCCGGCTGAAAAGGTAGGCATGCTCAATGGCGATAAGATTGTCGCAGCAGGCGACACACTCCTTACTGGAAAGAACGCCACTCAAGACAAAGTATTCAAGACACTCCGAGGTCCAAAGGGAACAGAAGTTAAACTTCAGGTGAAGCGTTCGAACTCAGCAAAACTTCTTGATTTCGACGTTGTGCGTGATGACATACCAGTCAATAGTGTCGATGCCGTATATTTGGCCGATAAAGAGAACGGAATAGGATATCTGAAAGTTTCCAAGTTTGGGCGCAACACCTATGAGGAATTCTATATGGCTCTTCTTCAGTTGGCATCGCAGGGAGCAAAGAGCTTTGTCATCGATCTTCGTGGCAACTCAGGAGGTTTCCTTGACCAAGTGATACTGATGGCCAATGAATTCCTTCCCGATGACAGAATCATCGTCAGCACCAACGGAAAACTTAGCGAAAACAAGAGTATCGCCATGAGTGACGGAAACGGTCACTTCCAGAATGTGCCGATAGCTGTATTGATTGACGAATACTCAGCTTCCGCATCTGAGATATTTGCCGGTGCAATTCAGGATAATGACCGAGGATTGGTAATCGGTCGCCGTTCATTTGGCAAGGGTCTTGTACAGCATCAGATTGAATTGCCCGACAGCAGTGCAATCCGATTGACAGTCGCCCGTTATTATACACCTTCAGGACGTTGCATTCAGAAACCATATGAGAGGGGAGCCGATGGCAAATATGTAATGGATATCGTAGACCGTTTTGAACACGGAGAGTTCTATAACGCCGACAGCATCAAGCTAGACAAGAGTAAGCTCTTCCTTACAAATGGCGGAAGAAAAGTCTATGGAGGCGGTGGTATCATGCCCGATGTATTCGTTCCAGAAGACACCACTGGTTTTACTTCCTACTATGTTAATGTCAGCAATCGTGGACTCATCACCAAGTATGCTTTCCAAGTTGCTGAAAAATACCGCAGCGTCACCAAGAACGTCAAGAGCATTGAGGAGCTCGAAAGAGTGATTCCTCGCGATCAGACTCTGCTGGAAGGATTCGTAGAGTATGCGGCTCAAAATGGAGTGCCTGCAAGATGGTATTATATTAACAAGAGCCGCGGCCTGATCCTCAATCTGCTTAAGGCTCAGATAGCAAGAAACGTCCTTGGCTACAACGGTCTTATCCAAGTGCTCAATGAGGAAGATGTCACAGTTCAGAAAGCGCTTGAGCTGATTAATGAAGGGAAAGCGGCAGAGATGTTGGAATAAGGGTCAAGAACCAAGGGTCAAGGACCAAGAGTCAAGAACCAAGGCGCCTTTGGCGAAGGGTCAAGGGTCAAGGGGAGAGGACCAAGAGAGAAAAATTGAATTTAAACTATAAGAAACACAAAAAAGAAGGATATGGAAAAATCTGATATTCGCAGAAAGATAAAAAATCTCCGGATGATGCTTTCGGAGATGGAGAAGGCGAGTGCGGCGGAAGAGGTTTTCGCCCAGCTTGAGAAGACGGCTGCCTTTATGATGGCCGACAACATCCTTATGTATCACTCTCTTCCGGATGAACTTCAGACAATAAAGTTCCTGAAGAAGTGGCATGACAGAAAGCGTTTCTTCCTGCCGAGAGTAAATGGAGTGAACCTTGACATTCTTCCTTATGAGGAGACAAGACTTGAACTTGGGTCTTTTCATATAGAAGAACCGACTGGGGAGGATGTTGCTAATGTGGATGACATCGAGTTGATGATCATACCTGCTGTTGCCTTCGACCGGAAAGGAAACCGACTCGGTAGAGGCAAGGGATTCTATGACCGCCTGCTTGCTACCTCGAAAGCCACCAAGATTGGTGTCGGATATGAGTTCCAGTTGTTTGATTCCATACCTTCTGAGCCGCATGATGTGGCGATGGATATGGTCATAACGCAAAAAACTTTGATAAAACTGTAATTTTTTCGCATTTCTTGCGTCTAAGTATATATAAGGCTTATGGGAGCAATTCCCGTAAGTCTTATAAATAATATTAGGGGGAAGAGGGAAATTGGAAACATAGTCTATAATAACCAACCAATAACAATTGAAATGAAAAGACTTACCAGTCTGGCGACACTGCTGCTAATGTTTGTAGTCGCCTTCGCACAGATGCCGCAGCTTACTCCGCTGCCGCTCAAAGAGGAAGTCAAGACGGGAGTCCTGCCCAATGGACTTACCTATTACATCCTCCACAACGAACAACCAAAGGACCGTGCCAACTTCTACATTGCTCAGAAGGTGGGAAGCGCGCTCGAAACTCCTGACCAACTTGGTCTTGCCCACTTCCTTGAGCACATGGCCTTCAATGGCATTACCCATTATCCAGGCAAGAATATGCTCAATTATCTTCAGAGCAAAGGTATCCGCTTTGGTTACGACATTAATGCCTACACTGCTTGGGATGAAACAGTATACAATATCGATAACGTAATCACCACTGACAAACCGCTTATGGATAGCGTGCTTCTCGTGATTCGTGATTGGTGTGATGGTATTCTTCTTGAAGAATCCGAAATCGAGGCAGAAAGAGGTGTAATCAACGAAGAGTGGCGCTCACGCAATGATGTAGGCACAAGAATGTATGCTTCCATTCTTCCGAAGATATTTAGTGAGTATCAGTATCAGCAGACTCCTATTGGCAAGATGGAAGTCGTCATGAACTTCAAGCCTGAAGTGCTGAGAGCTTACTATAAGAAATGGTATCGCCCCGACCTTCAGGGTATCGTCATCGTAGGTGACTTCGATGCCGATGAGATGGAACAGAAGGTGAAAGAACTTTTCTCCACCGTGAAGATGCCAGAGAATGCAGCTCCGAGAGAATACGTAGAAATCAGCGACAATCAAGAGCCAATTTTTGTTCTCTTTCAAGATCCAGAGCTTGACCGCACTATCATCCAGACTTATTTCAAACAGGATAAATTGCCTTGGGAAATGCGCAATACAGTTCAAGGATTTATGGCCGACGGTCTTATGAAGAACATTCTTGTCGAGATGATTCAGAATAGACTTGATGAATATGCTTTAGATCCAGCATGTCCTTATGCAGGCGCAAACATATCAATGGGCAATTTCATTGTGGCAGCTACCAAGGATGCACTTGCAATTACAGTCGTTCCGAAAGATGATGTAATTACTGCTTACACTGCAGCAATGGGAGTAGTAGCTCGTGCATGCAAGACAGGATTTACTCAGTCTGAACTTGAACGCGCGAATGCTGAGCTTCTCAACAGTTATGAGAAGGCTTTTAATGAAAAGGATAAGACATACAACAGCACATATGGCCGTGAACTTATCAGCCATTTCACAGATAATGAACCGACTCCTGGTATAGCAGCAAAGCTAGAACTCGCCAAGCAGATTCTTCCAATGCTCCCAGTAGAGCAATACAACATGATTGCCGCTCAACTACTCACTGCAGAGAACCAGGTGATAGTAGTCAACCAGCCTCTCAACGACAAGACCACTGCTGCTACTGAAGCTGAAATGGTGAATGCTCTCGAAAGTGCCATCAATGCTCAGTATGAAGCTTACGTAGATGAGGTAATCACAGAGCCTCTTATTGCTCAACTTCCCAAGGCAGGCAGCATCAAGTCTACAAAGAATAACGCACTCATGGGTACAACAGAGTTTGTGCTTTCCAATGGAGTGAAGGTAATCCTCAAGACAACCGACTTCAAGGCTGATGAAATCAGAGTGACAGCATTCCGCAAGGGTGGCAAACAGGCTTACTCTAAGGATCAGGCTGCTAATGTGCTTATGATGAATGATGCCGTAGAGCTTTCAAAACTTGGAAACTTCGATGTGAATACCTTGAAGAAGTATATGGCAGGGAAGACCGTTTCTCTTGGTTACGCTGTCAATAATTATACCGATGTGCTCGAGGGTAGCTCAAGCGTGAAAGACTTCAAAACTCTTGCTGAAGTGATATACGCTTACTTCACGGAATTGAATCCTGATGAGGCCACTTATAAATCTCAGATTGAGAAGATAATTCCTATTTTTGAGGCACGTGCTGAACTTCCAGAGATGATCTTCAACCGCAAACTCACTAATACTATATACGGAAACAATCCTCTAATGGGTGTAGTAGATGCCGAAGTTCTTAAGAAAGCCGACTATAACACAATGCTCTC